>NZ_CP109137.1:7653315-7961481 GCF_035918095.1 Streptomyces sp. NBC_01750 | reverse complement strand
CTTGCCGGTCCAGGTACTGGCCCGGATCCGCTCGGACCGCGTCCTACGTCGATCTGTCCCGCCCCGGCAGCCGCACACCATGGGCCGCCCGCCCCGGCACGGAGGCGAGTTCGTCCTCGGCCAGCCCGACACCTGGGGCACCCCGGACACCGAGACCGTCACAGACACGCGCCTCTATAGGACCGCGACCACCCGCTCCTGGGACCGGCTCCATCCCAGGCAACGGAGCTCGCTCCCGCTCACGGCGATCTTGGACGGCCAGCGATTCCTCGCGTCCACACAGCGTCCACACATCAAGGCAGCTGGAAGCCGAGGGGCCTCCGAATCAGCGGGGCCCGCGCCTTTGCCGCAGGTCACAGGCCTCACGAGTCACTACAGCCCCTCTGGCGCCAACACCCGAGCAGCGGATTTTCTCCGTTGAGGCAAAGTTCTCGACCCTGACCAGCGAGGAATCGTTTCCGCAGGTCAGAGCCGTTCATGGTGGGGCGGGTGGGACTCGAACCCACGGCCGACGGATTATGAGTCCTTTGGGGATCTTGGCGGCCCTTGTCGATCTACGTCGATCCACGACGTTTTTGCTGGTCAGAGCGGGCGAGCTGTGTCGGTGTTACTTCGCCTTTGTCAGTCTGTTCCTGTCCTTGTGTCCTGACCGCGTCCCGAATGCGTCCCGGTTGGACGGGCTCGACGGACACCAGAGCGATCACGCCAGGTCGGAAATGGGCCTCGAACCTACGCACAGCGGATTTCCCCTCAGTGACCCTGGTCGCTGGCCGAGACGTCTGCTCAGAGCCGCAGTTCAGACGGGATGGTTTTCGGCGGAGCTAGGTGTTCTGTCCAGGGAGGTTGGTGACAGCGATCACGGTCGGGTGATCTTGAACGAGTGAGGGCCTTCCGGGTTCGGTGTGGATTGCGACATCTCCACCGACCAGCAGAAGGCCCTCATGCCCCACCGTAATGCACCCCTGACCGAGACCGGCCGACTGCGCCTTGCCCGCTGCGTGGTTGATGACGGATGGACCCTGCGCCGGGCCGCCGAACGCTTCCAGGTCGCGCCGACCACGGCCCAGCGGTGGGCCGCTCGCTATCGCCAGGCAGGCAAGGACGGCATGAGCGACCGGTCCTCGCGGCCGCACCACAGCCCGCGCCGGACCCCAACCCGCACCGAACGCAGGATAATCAAGGTTCGCGTGATGCGCCGCTGGGGGCCTGCCCGCATCGCCTACCTGCTGGGGCTGAACCCGGCGACGGAACGCGACCGGCCCGGCGAGCTGGTGCACGTCGACATCAAGAAACTCGGCAATATCCCCGTCGGCGGCGGGCACCAGAAGATCGGCCGGCAAGCGGGCCGCAAGAACCGCTCCGGCGTCGGCTACAGCTACCTGCACAACGCCGTCGACGACCACTCCCGCCTCGCCTACAGCGAGATCCTGGCCGATGAGAAGAAGGAGACCGCCACCGCGTTCTGGCAGCGGGCTCACGCCTACTTCACCGCGGCCGGAGTCACCGTCCAGCGCGTCCTGACCGACAACGGCTCCTGCCACAAGTCACGCCTCTGGCGCGATGCCTCTCAAATGCATCCGGCTCACTCGATGTCGAGTACCTCGTACACGGGGCGGCGCGGTGTCTCGGAGCCGGAGGGGCCGTATCCGAGCCGGAGCACCATCTGTACGAAGCCCATCGCCGACTGCGGGTCCCGCACGGCCCAGCGAAGTTCCGGCCATTCGAGGGCGTTGGAGGTGAGCGAGGCGGACAGCCCATCGAGGGTGGCCTGGAGCAGGACGCGCTCCATTGCCTGGCCTGCCAGCAGCCAGTCCCTCGGCCGGTCATCGACGGTGCCCAGCAGGGCGAGCTGTGGAGCGTTCTCGAACACGGCGGCATCGCGACCGGGCACGGTGCGCCTGCCGGCGAAGTCACGCACTGGCGCCTTGCCGTCGCGCTTGCGTGGCCCGAAGGCGTACTCCGGGATCCCATCACTCGCCGCGTCTGCGACACCGGCGCCGACTCGGGTCCAGCGCCTCAGCTCTTCGGAAGCGGCGGGGTCCATGGCGTCGCGCCCCTCCGCGTCGTGGACCAGGTCCAGCAATGACTGTGCATACCACGCGTTGGGGAAGGTCAGCTGTGCCCCCTCCAGGAGGGCGGCGGCGCTCAGGGCATCCTTGATGGGCTGGGGTATCTCCTCATCCGCGAAGGGGTGGCGACTGGTGTGGCGCCGGCGGATCGCCGGGTACAGAGGGGCGAGGTCGTTCTCGTCAGTCGCTGGACTGGTCAGCCGTATAGTTGCGAGGAGTTGCGGGTCGGCGGGGTCGGGCAGGAGTTCGGTGGCCGGCTCCCAGCCCGCGTGAGCGGCGGCGACGCGCAGATTGAGCATGGCCGCGGCGCAGCCCAGGTGAAGGGCGCGTGTGGTGGGGTCAGCGCGCGGCATGGCGCGCTCCAGGTCCGAGCACACATGGAAGGTGTTGCTGGCGTGGAAGAAGCGGAACTTCCACGGCTGCGCATTGTGCATGGAAGGGGCGGCTGTGGCGTCTTTGACCAGAGCCGTCACGGTCTTCGTGTCGAGTGCATGTACTGACACCGGGCCTGCCTCCCTTCGGGAGCCGACCAGCCGTTCACGGCGAGTCGATTTCCGTCTCTTCCACTATTCCACGACGGTCCGGGCCCGCACGCAGGCGAGGAAGAGGGGCAGGACCGCTCATCCGAAGAGCTGGAAGAACGTGGGGAACGTGCCAAGGACCCCCAACCCGATGAGCACAAGGCCGATGACCAGGGCACGGACGGTCTCGAACGGTTTGCTGCGCAGAGCGACGTAAAGCACTGTCCAAGCCAGCAGCCAGACCAACACGGCCAGGCTGGTCTTGCCGGACAGGGGCCCGACCGAGTCGCTCCACTGCAGGGAGTCCGCCACGGAGGTGCTGGCCTCGGCAAGTGTGGTGAACACTCCTAGCGCGGTGGCGCCGATGCCGGCGGCGATGATCGCAGCCGAGATCGGGCCTTCCGGTTTTCCGGAAAGAGGGGAGTCCGCTTCCCCTGTTCCCTTGCCGGGGCTTGTCCCGCTCTCGCCTTCCATTCCCGCGCCTTCCCATAGGAGGAGTTATTGGACCGGTGCGACCTTGGTGATGAAGGCGCCGAACGCCCCGGCCACCGCGGCGATGGCGAAGGCGAGGACGAACAGGGCGATGGTCGTCCAACGGACCCGGTTGTGCCGGATCAGGCCGGGGCCGTAGTACCAGACGATGAACGCGACGGCAGTGGCCAGCATCGGGCTGATCCAGGCAATATGCTCTTTCCACTCCATGCCGAACTCGTGCCAGTCAGCGGTGGCGGGGTCGGCCAGTAGTTGTGACCGGGGGCTGGTCGGGGTCTTCTCGCGGTACCAGGGATAGACGATCCAGGTGCCGGTGATCACGGTGGCCCAGGCCGTCACCGCCATCGCGGTGACGCCGATCCTGACGCGCCGCATGCGCTCCACCACTCCCTCCCGCGTCATGAGCGCGGGTTTGAGGCTGTAGAGCTCGGCGAGCCCGCCGGAGAAGGAGAGCAGGAACGCGGCGCCGAGCAGCATGCCGTGGACGAGCGTCCACCATTCTCGGCCGGTGAAACTCATACCTTTCTCCTGTTCGTTGCTCGCCTGCAGGGAGCTGCGCAGTCGAGCGGAAGCCCGAGGTCACTTAGCCAGATGAACCAATCAGTTCACTATGAGTGAGCGTGACCTTCGTGCGCCTGCGGCCACGCGCACGGCATTAGCAGCAGGGCACCGACACCACCCAAGTGGGCCACCTTTATGCGGCGAATGGAGAGGGTGAATGGCGCCGGGGGATCTGGGCCGCGCTGTGCACGCTGGCCGGGTTGGTTGTGCATCAGAAATCGCTGCTGGGCGGGCTCGGTGGGGGGTGCCTCTATGTCTTTGGTCAAGCCTGAGCTGGTCATGCGGCGGCTGTTTCGTGGGTGCGGGATTCGTAGAAGGTTCCGTCGCGGAGCATTGCGAACAGGACGCTGATGCGGTGGCGTGCGAGGCGGAGGAGGGCTTGGGTGTGGGTAGCTGCGGGAGGCGGGATCGTGCAGGGCGGCGAACGCGGAGAGGAACATCGCGCGTTTCAGCTGCCGGTTCCCGCTTCTGGGGGCGTGTTCGCCCTGGATCGAGGTCCCGGACGACTTCGTGGCCGGTGCGAGGCCCGCGTAGGAGGCGAGATGGGCGGCGCTCGGGAACGAGGTGCCGTCGCCGACCGTCCCTGCGGCGGATCCTGGTGCACTCCAGCGCGAACACCGCCGGGCAGAAAGCCGCCCGGGACCGGAAACTGGCCAAGGCCCGCGAGGACCTCGAACGCCTCCAGCGCGGCCTGGGCAGCCACCACTACCCCGACCAGGCCAAGGTCGACGCCCGCCTCACCGTGATCACCCGCGCCCGCCGCGTCGGCGCCCACCTGAACGCGACCACCGGCACCGGCCCGGACGGCACCCCGACCCTGACCTGGTCCTTCGACCAGGACGCCATCGACGCCGAAGCGTCAGTCGACGTCTGGTACGCGCTGCCGAGGAACTGGAGAAGGACGTCGATCCAGTCACCGAGGTGTTGGTCGCCGAGACCGGCCTGACGGTCGGGCAGAGCCGCGGCGGGGCCCTGACGATGCCCGGCCTGCTGCGCTACTACGCTTCCCTGGCGGACACGACGGAGCTGACCGAACTGCGCACCGGTCTGTCCGGTGTCAGCGCCCGCATCGAGAAGCGGCCGGTGGGCGTCGTAGCAGCCATCGTCCCGTGGAACGCCCCGCTCGCGCTCGCCGCGTTCAAGCTTCCCCAGGCCCTGCTGGCCGGCTGCACCGTCATCATGAAGCCGTCCGAGGACACGCCCCTGAGCGCGGGCTACTTCGCCGACGCCGCGCTGCGGGCAGGGCTGCCCGCCGGTGTGCTGAACATCGTCAACGCCCTGCCCGCGGGCGGCGACTACCTGGTGCGCCACCCGGGCGTCGCCAAGATCACCTTCACCGGCAGCACCGTGGTCGGGCGTGCTGGGCACCCTGGCCGCCGCGGCCGGGGTGGCGATCGACAATGCCCGGCTCTACGGCGCCGTGCACCGCCGCGAACGCTGGCTGATGGCCAGCAGTGAACTGACCCGCAGTCTGCTGTCCGGCACCGACCCCGCCGAGGTGCTGAAGACCTTCACTGCCACCGTCCGTGACATGGCCGACGCCGACCTGATCACCCTCGCCGTACCCGTTCCCCACACCGGCAATCTGGTCATCGAAGCCGCCGTCGGCCAGGACTCGGACCGCGTACACGGGCTGGTCCTGCCCGAGACCACCCTGGCCGGGAAGGTCTACAGCTCCGGCGAGACGATCACTACCGGGGACTGGGATGCCGACCCCCGCACCGAACACGTGGGACCGGTCTTCCTGGTCCCCCTCGGCACCCCCGCACACGTACGCGGCGTCCTGCAGGTCGCCGGCCTCTCTGGCCGTCCCGCATTCGCCGACGCGACCGTCTCCATGATCGCCGGATTCGCCAACCACGCGGCACTCGCCCTGGAGATCGCCGAACACCGCCGCGCCGCCGAACAGCTTCTCCTCCTCGGAGACCGCGACCGCATCGCCCGCGACCTGCACGACCTGGCCATCCAACGCCTGTTCACCGACGGACTTACCCTGCAGTCCACCCTCGCCCAAGTCGCCGACCGTCCACAGGTCGCCGACCGCATCCAGCAGGTCGTGGACGGCCTCGACGACACCATCAAGATCATCCGCTCCACCATCTACGCCCTGCACCAACGCCCCAGTCACGAGGACACCGGCCTGCGGGCCCGACTGGTGGCCGAGACAGGCCAGGCGGCCGAGGCCCTGGGCTTCACCCCGGCCCTGCGTATGACCAGTCTGCCGGACACCCTCGTCACCAACGACGTGGCCGACCAGCTGCTCTCCGTGCTCCGCGAAGCCCTCGCCAACGCCGCCCGCCACGCCCACGCCACCGCCGTGGACGTCACCGCCGAGGCCACCGCCACGCACCTGCGGCTTCGAGTGGCCGACAACGGCCGCGGCACCGACCCCGCCGGCACCCGCGGCAGCGGACTGGCCAACCTCCAGGCTCGCGCCACCGACCTCGGCGGCACCCTCACCCTCACCCCTAACCAGCCCGCCGGTACCGTCCTGCACTGGGCCGTCCCCCTCCCCGCCGACAACGGCTGACCCGCGGAGGAGGGAACCCACAGTTACATCGTTCCGCCAGGGGCACACGGACTGGTTCCGGGACCCGACGGGGCACGAGGAGGCGCCCTGGCTGATGTGAGCTCCGCAGTCTGAGCAGAGCTTCGTCGTCCCGGGCGTGCCAGCAGGCTCGCCTGATCCACTACAGCGTCCTCTGGCCGCCAACGTGCTCCCACACGACCAGGCCGACAAGCCTCCGAAGCACGGCTGGCTGACGTCGGATCAGAAATGTCTGGAGGTACACCCGGGAAGACGTCACAGCGTAGCTTCCGCGAAAGCGGCCCTCCGCCCCCGCCAAGTCCTCGTCCCACCGCGGCGAACAGCACACGGTGCCCAGGTGAGCGCCCGGCCTCCGCCCGGCGGTGACGGCTCATCACGCGGAAGAACCGCTGTGAGAAACAGAGGTTGACACGGCGCTTCGGGGACCGTTCGGCCCTGCCGCGCGCATCCGCAGCAAGCGATGCTGGAGGCACGGTAGTCCGCGGTCCTCGAAACCTCCGGGCGCCCTGCTCAGATGGGCCCGCCAACGTCGCGACGGGCCACGGGCACAGCACCAAGCAGTCGGTACCCATGGGCATCACCCGTCGTGCCGACACATTCCCGGGACCTCGGGCAGGTCGACGCGGTCCTCAACCTGAGGAGCAACACATGGAAGTTCTGATCCTTCTCCTGGTCATCGCCGTCGTCCTAGCTCTGGTGGCGCTCGCCATGGCCATCAAGGTCGTCAAGCAGTACGAGATGGGGGTGCTGTTCCGCTTCGGCCGCCTGGTGGGAACCCGTTCCCCGGGGCTGCGGTTCATCATCCCTGTCGTGGATGTCCTGCACCGAGTGTCGCTGCGGATCGTCACCATGCCGATCCAGTCCCAGGGCATCATCACACGCGACAACGTGAGTGTGGACGTGTCCGCGGTTGCCTACTTCCGGGTCGTCGACGCAGTGAAGTCCGTCATCGCGATCGAGAACGCCCACGCGGCGATCAACCAGATCGCCCAGACCACCCTGCGCAAGGTCGTCGGCCAGCACACCCTCGACGAGACGCTCTCCGAGACCGACCGCATCAATCTGGATATCCGCCAGATCCTCGATGTGACCACCGCCGAATGGGGTGTCGAGGTCACCCTGGTCGAGCTCAAGGACATCCAGCTGCCCGACAGCATGAAGCGCGCGATGGCCAAGCAGGCGGAAGCCGAACGCGAGAAGAGGGCGAAGATCATCAACGCCGAGGGAGAATCGCTCGCCGCCGCCGCGCTCGGCGACGCCTCGGACACAATGATGGCCCACCCGCTTGCCCTGCAACTCCGCAACCTGCAGAGCCTGGTGGAGATCGGCGTGGACAAGAACACCACCGTCGTCTTCCCCGCCCCCCTCATGAGCACCATCGGCGAACTCGGCTCCTTCCTCGCCCGGGAAACAGCAGCGGCCGCACCGCCCGTCAACATCACTAAAACGGTCCCCGCACCGGCGCTCAACGGAGTGGCCGAGACCGTGTGATCAGCAACCGCGCTGGCAAGGAACCCCCACGGGCGCGGTGGGCGCCGGCTTTGCGCAAGGCGGCCCGACCGCCCTCGGGGCGGGCCATTCCAGAGTGAGGACGGGGCGGTCTTGCCTCGCCTGTAGCCGGGTCGGCCCATACGGCCTCCTGGACACAGTGACGCATGGGACGTCGAGCGGGCGGAACGACGGCGCTTCACTGGGCGCGGTGGTCAGTCCGCTGAGACAGACGGCGACGGCAGGGGACGTAGGCATGGACATGGAAGTGCTGGCCTGGACCCTGATCGCCCTGGGAGCCCTGACCACCGCCGCCTGCGCCGTCCATCTCACCCGGAGCCGTCGGCGCGACGCATCAGGACTGGCCCGCTCGATCCACCGCACCGCCCCCGTCCTTCTCGCGGCGGGTCTGCTTCCTTCTCCCGCGCTCATCGCCGGCGACCTGCCCGCCGCAGCCTGGGGCTTGTGGGGCGCCGTCACCATTGCTGCTGCCCTGGTCTACTCCGCCGCTGACACCATGCGCGACGACCTCGGCCCGCAGGCGGCCTCCCGAGCCCGACCGTCCACGGGTCGCGCAACACGATCAAGCCGACTGAAAGGAAGGCGGTCGCCATGACCAGCATCACTCACCGCATCGCCGCCCTGTTCCGTATCAAGGCGAACAAGGCACTGGACAAGGCTGAGGACCCGCGCGAGGTCCTCGACTACTCCTACGAGCAGCAGCTCCAGATGCTGCAGAAGGTGCGGCGCGGCGTCGCCGATGTGGCGACCAGCCGCAAGCGCGTCGAGCTGCAGGTGACCCAGTTGCAGCAGTCCACGGGGAAGCTGCAGAGCCAAGCCGAGCAGGCACTCGCCGTGGGGCGGGAGGACCTGGCCCGTGAGGCGCTCACCCGCCGCACGGCCGTGGCCTCCCAGATCAGCGACATGCAGACCCAGCAGGCGTCGCTGAAGGACCAGGAGGAGAAGCTCACCCTGGCCACCCAGCGCCTTCAGGCGAAGGTGGATGCGTTCCGCACCCGCAAGGAGACCATCAAGGCCACCTACACCGCGGCCGAGGCACAGACCCGCATCACCGAGGCCGTCACCGGCATCGGCGAGGAGATGGGCGACGTCGGCCTGGCTATGCAGCGCGCCCAGGACAAGACCGAGCAGATGCAGGCACGCGCCGGTGCACTGGATGAACTACTCGCTTCCGGGGCGCTGGAGGACGCCACCCTGCCAGCCGGTCGTGACGACATCCAGGCCGAACTCGAGCGCGTAACCGCGGGCAGCGACGTGGACAAGGAACTGGCCAGGATGAAGGCCCAGCTTCCGGCGTCTTCCACCCCGCCTGCCGTGGACGGCGGCGGGACCAGGCAGGCACCGCCGGACCAGGAGGCGACATCATGATCATGAGGATTCTCGGCGAGGGCCAGTACGAGATCACCGAAGAGCACCTTGACCGGCTCAACCAACTGGACTCCGCCCTGCAGTCGGCGGCCGACGCGGGCGACGAGACGGCGTTCGCCACCGCCCTGTCGGCTCTGCTGGACGCGGTGCGCAGCCTCGGCACACCCCTGCCGGACGACAGGATCACGCCCTCCGACCTGGTGCTGCCCGACGGGGACACCAGTCTGCGGCAGGTGCGCGAACTGTTCTCCGACGAAGGCCTGATCCCGGGGTGATGGCGATGCGCAGCCGTTTCGAGCCCGACCGGCAGCTGACCTCCCGCATGGTGGTCACGATGTTCCTGCTCGGGCTGGTGTACGTGGCGTTCATCGCCGCGCTGATCGTGCTGCTCAAGTCCGTCGTCGTGGTGGTCGTGATCGCCGCCGGGCTGCTGGGCGCACAGTTCTGGTTCTCCGACCGGATCGCCCTGTACGCCATGCACGGCCACCTCGTCACCGCCGAGGAACAGCCCCGGCTGCACGGGGTCGTCGACCGGCTGTGCGCCACCGCGGACATGCCCAAACCCCGGGTGGCCATCTCCGACATGGACCTGCCCAACGCGTTTGCCACCGGCCGCAACGCCGACCACGCCGTCATCTGCGTCACCACCGGACTGCTGCGCCGCCTGGAGACCGAGGAACTCGAGGGCGTCCTCGCCCACGAGCTCTCCCACGTCGCACACCGCGACGTCGCCGTGATCACCATCGCCTCTTTCCTGGGCGTGATCGCCGGACTCATCGTCCGCTTCGCCTTCTACTCCCAGCTGTTCGGCGGACGCAACCGCGACCAGAACACCGCCGCCCTGCTCGCCATCGTCATGGCGGTCTCCGCCCTCGTATACGCCATCAGCTTCCTGCTCATACGGGCGCTGTCCCGCTACCGCGAACTGGCCGCCGACCGCGCCGCAGCCATGCTCACCGGGAAACCCTCCGCCCTGGCCTCGGCGCTGACCAAAGTCAGCGGCGACATCGCCCGCATCCCCACCCAGGATCTGCGCACCGCCCAGGCGTTCAACGCATTCTTCTTCACCCCCGCCCTCGGACCCGGCACCGCAGTGGCCAACATGTTCTCCACCCACCCCAGCCTGGAACGCCGCATCGAGGCGCTCGCGGAGATCTCCGCGCAGCTGGGCGAGGCAGGCGGGAAACCGCGCGACGAGGCATGACGAGAAGGAGCTGAGGACCCGTGGGATTCCTGGACGTCCTGCTCGGCCGGAGCAAGCCGGTCAAGCCCGACCTGGACCAGCTCTTCGGCCTGCCCTCGGCAGCGATCACCCTCCAGGCCGCGATCGGCTTCACCCCGACCGGCCAGGGCGCGGTGTGCTTCGCCGCCATCGAAGGCGGGGCATTCGCCCAAGTCCAGCAGGAGGTACGAGCCCTCCTGGACGCGGACTCCGAACGGGCCAGCGTACCGGTGGAGTTCAGCCACGACGCGTACGGATACTCGTGGCTGCTCTCCCGCCGCGACCCCGGCGATCTGCCCGCCCTGGCCAACGACCTGCACGCGGTGAACACCGCCCTGCAGGACAGCGGCTTCGGCCCGCAACTCCTGTGCTCCCTGGCCACCTTCCACGACGCCGAGCTGCGCCCCCTCGCGCTGGTCTACCTCTACAAGCGCGGCACCTTCTACCCGTTCGCGCCGCTGCCCGGGCAGAAACGCGACAACCCGCTAGAACTCCAGGTCAAGGCCACGGTCAAGGACGACCTGCGCATGGAGGAGGACCTGGGCCGCTGGTTCCCGCTCTGGGGCGCGCCCGGCCTGCCGGGGGCGGCGAACCCGCCTGACCTGGGGAAGTGAACCCGTGACGAGGGCCGATGCCCGCCACGAAGACGGGCCACACACCGACACCGACCGTACGGTGCTGGCGGCGGCCGGGATCGAAAAGGCGTACCGGCGCGGCGTATAGCCGGCCAGGCGTCGGATGCCAGTGCTGGGCTGCGTCTCAAGTTCTGGGACCTGGTCGGCAGGCGCCGCCAGGCCGGACGCTCCGTGCTGATCATCAGTCACTTCGTGACCGACCAGGAGCGTTTCGACCGGATCGTGGAACTGCGGGACGGGCGGGCGGTGGCTCAATGACGGCTCTGCCTTTCGCCCGCCGGTTTCTGGCCGAGGCCGCCCGTACCCCGGTCAACCTGCTGACGCTCATCCTGGTGCCGGTGGTGTTCGTGGTGGTGGCCGCGAGGCCGATGGCCGATGCCGCCGAGCTGCTCGGTGGCCCGGGAGGTCCGGCGGTGCAGACCGCCACCGCCGGCTGGGCGGCCGGGTTCATCGCCGCGATCGCCATGTACTTCCAGATGCGCGCGGCCCAGGCCGCCACCGCCGTCTGGTCCTGGCCGGGCTCGCCCCCTCGGCTGGTCGCCGCCCGTATGGCCACCGGTCTGGCCCTTGTGCTGCTGGCCGCCGCCTCGGCCCTGGTGGCTCTTGAGTTGCGTACCGGCATCAGCAACCCGGGCTGGGTGCTGGCCGGGACGCTGATGTTCGCGGTGATCTACCTGGCGATCGGGGCTCTGATCGGCGTCCTGGTAGCGAACCCGGTCAACGGCATCGTGCTGGTGCTGTTCGTATGGATCCTGGATGTGTTCTTCGGTCCCGCCATCGGCGCGGCAGACCGGCCGGTCACCCGAGTTTCGGTCATACCCCCGAGCCTTTCGGCGATGGCGTCCTCGGCTTTCACCGAGCGTCAGTACGAGCTCGGAACGACCGCAGTGCCTGCAGAGAGTTCCGCACGCCCTCGGCGAAGACCTCGATGTCGGGGAGGGCGTTCGCGTCGGCGACGACGGTGATGTTGAGCTGCCCGGCGTATGAGAGAGCAGCGATGCCCAGCGTGATGTTCGCGCTGATCGGCACCAGAGGGAACACCTCAAGCAGCTGTGCTCCGCCAAGGTAGAGCGGAATCGGAGGGCCGGGGATGTTGGCGATGTATACGTTCGCCCACCGTTGATGGGCGAAGCGGCGCACCATTGCCCGCTGGAGGACGCGGTTGCGGGCGACTAGGCCTTCGGGAGGACGAACGACGTACTTCTTTCGTTCGGCGCTGGCCGCTGCGATCAGCTGTAGTCTCCGGACAGGATCGGGCTCACCGATCGGGAGCGGCACGAACATCATTCCGTCCTGGTTGCCGTGTGCCTGACCGGGCTTCTCCTGGTGAAGCGAGACGGGCACGAAGGCTCGCAGCACCAGATCTTCAATGCGTTCTTCACGGCCGCGCAGCAGTTCTCGCAGGCCGCCGGCGACGGCCGACATTAGGACGTCGTTCAGTTTGGCGTTGTGGTTGTGAGCGATCTGCTTGGTGACGTCGAGACTGCCGTGGATGACTGCCATCCTGCGGTGTCGGCCGATTGGGATGTTGAAGCTGGTCCGCGGCGCTCGCTCCTTGATGAAGCCCTCGCGTACTTCCGGCCACCTTTCCTGGGCCTGGTACAGCGTGGTGGCGGGCCGACGTAGCTTCGACAGCGTGTGTTCGGCCGCCTGGACGCGCCGACGAAGGTTGTCTTCGAACAGGTCGCGGCTCGACGGCTCAGGCGCCGGGGTCCAAGGGCGGGCGGGCATCGTGGGCGCATCGGCGCTCGGATCGAGGAACGTGCCGAGCAGAGCCACGCCCGCCGCGCCGTCGGCGATGGTGTGGTGCACCTTCATGAACATGGCTACCCGATTGTCTGCCAGGCCGGGCAGGAACCACATCTCCCACAGTGGCCGTGACCGGTCTAGGGGCAATACCGGTGATTTAGGTTGTCTTCCGGCGGGTCGGTCTGGCCTTGGTCGGCCCGACCAGGGTCACGCGGGGAGTGTCCGGCCGGGGCGGATTGTGGTGCTCGGCGCGTTTGAGCTTCCAGTTGGACATCTTGCGTTTGATGACGCGGGGGCTGGAGCGCAACCGCCGGGGTGCCAAGAGCCGTTCGCGGATCTCATGCAGGGCCGTGACCAGTGCCCGGGCCAGCCGGGAGGGGGGAAAATGCCGCCTGGTCGGTGACGTGGCGGCGGACGACGCGCAGGGTGCGGGTGAAGGAAATCCGGTCCGGGTCCTGCTCGGATTGCTGTGCGGCCTGGTGCATTACTGACCTCTTCGGGGTGTTGTCGGGTGGCGGGTGAGGCTGAAGCCGGTGCCGGCGAGACACCCGTCGATGAGTTCGGGATGACGCTGGATGCGACGCAGTCCGCGGCGTAAGACGCGTTCGAGATGCGCGTCGTCCGTGAAGGCGACGTTGGCCAACGGACCGCGTCGCAGCAGTGACCACACGCCTTCCACCGGGTTCAGATCCGGTGCATAGGAGGGAAGTTGCACGATGGTGAGCCAGTCGTGTTCGGCAGCGTACTGCCGCATTCCGGCGGCCCGGTGGGTGTTGAGATTGTCCCAGATCAAGACGATCGGGGCGCCGAGTTGCAGGTGAGCACGCACGACCAGGTCGCGGTAATCGCTCCAGGCGAAGCTCTTGCGCCCTGAACCGGGATGCTTGCGGTGACGATAGGGCCGGAAGATCAGCCGCGATGTCTCGCCGGGCTTATAGCAGCACAGGGCCGCGATCGAGAAGCGGCGCCAAGAGCGTCCTCGCACCCGCACCACCGGCGTGTGCCCCCGCCGGCTCCAGGTGCGGGCGAGGGACGGTGTCATCGAGAACCCTGCCTCGTCCTCGAACACCACGTACGCCCCGAGCGCCGCCGCAGTCATTCCACGTGCGGCCACACGTCCTTCTTCCACAACCCCACCGCGTCGTCGTCCCGTTCCACAGCCCGCCGGGCAGGCGACTGCCAGGACCAGCCGTGACGGTGCAGCAGCCGCCACACCGCCGCTGACGAGCAGTCCACCCCGAACTTCCACCAGATCAAGGCCCGGATCCGTCCCAGCGTCCAATGCTGGTCCTCCCAGCCATGCACGGCCGGCCCCCGCGCCAACTCCCGCTCCAGTTCGGCGAACCGCTCATCAGATACCTTCGGCACCTTCGCAGGCCCCGACGTCGCCAGAGCCTCCATACCGCCCGCCCGCCAGACGCGCCGCCACCGCTCCACCGACCGCGCACTGACCCGCAGATCCTTCGCGATCACCGCGTTCTTCTCGCCCCGCACGAACCGCTCACCAGCCTCGAAACGGACCCGCTCCCGAGCCTGCTGCCCCTCGGCGGTCAACCCGCCACCCTGCGCATACCGCATATCACCGGCCTACCGCAGGGATCACCACCCGTCACCCCCTCCGACAACACCTCGAAGAGGTCATTAGGTCTCGCAGTGCGTGGTGCACCAGCAGGAAGGCGAAGATCTCCTGCTCGGCGCCGCGGGGGTGCTGGGAGCGTAGGACGAGGCGGGGGCCTCCGAGATGAGTCTTGATCTCATCCAGCGTGCTCTCGATCTCCCATCGCTGGGCGTACAGCGCGGCCAGCGAGGCGGCAGGGCCGGCTTTCGGGTCGAGGATGGTGGTGATCAGCCGGTACACCGTGTCGCTGCCGTCGCGGCCGAGCGTGTACTCGATTACCCGGACCCGGGCCGGGTCCGCGCGACGGTTCTTGTCCCGGGCCGCAACAATCTCCGAGAGGTAGGAGCCGTCCTCCAGCAGGGCCCGGACGGGGAGTACGGCGTCGTTCCTGACCCGCCACGGCAGGTCGGCGCCGGTTGCGGCGGCGGCCCGCCACAGGTCGAAGCCGCGAAAGCCCCGGTCGGCCAGCAGTAGCATGCCCGGCGTCAGTGAGCTGAACAGGCGCTGGGCCAGCTCGGTTTCATGGACAGCCAGCGGTCCCGCCTCCGCCGCGAAGACAGCGTGGGTGCCGCACTCGGCCAGCGCGGCCACCCTCACCTGCGGATAGGCGCTCTTCTCCTGTCCGCGGCTGACTCCCGGGCGGCCGAAGAAGGCGGCATTGGCCTCGGTGTCCGGCACGTCGAAGGTGGTGCCGTCCACCGCGACCAGCCGCCACCCCCGATACCAGGCCCCGCTCGTGTCCTCGGTCGCCACCGGCCGGCACACCCGGGCAAACAGTGCCTTTAGCGGCTCCGGGCCCAGTCGCAGACGGGCCCGGCCGATCGCCGCGGTGGTCGGCACCTGCCAGGTCCCCTTCCACCGGCCCATCCGCTCCAGTCCGTGCGTCAGGAGTCGGGCGACCTCCTCATAGCCCTGCCCGGAGAACAGACACATCGCCAGCACGAAATAGACCACCACCCGGGCGGGCAGCAGCCGTTGGCGCTGCTCGACCCGGCCACATCCCGCGACCACCTCATCCACCAACTCCGGCGGAAACGCGCGGGTCAGCACCCCAATCGCGATCCGATCCGAAAATCGGTCATCCGACGACGACTTCACCTGTCCGGGCCTTGGCACACCACACCCAACGACCCGAAAACCCCAAAGTCACCGGTATTGGGTCTAGAGGGGGAGCGCGCAGTTGCTCAACGGTGCGAAGAAGCTGTGCCTCATCGGGGGGAGCAGCGAGTGGGAGGACCCGGACGTGCTCGGTGAGATCGAAGGATCGAGCATCGACCCACAGTGGCCAGCCCAGCCCCCGCCGAGGCGTGTAGAGCAGTTGCCGGAACCGGGGTACCAGAGGCAGACGGCTTTCGATCACCTCACGCACCGCCTCGACCCGGAAGCGACCATCCGGATCGAGCAGCCTGGTGCCATCGAGGATGGCGAAGGCGCCTATGGTCTCGGGCCAGCCGAGATCATCCGGCCACAGCAACATGAGATCCTGCGGACCCAACCGCTCCATGATCGCCACCCGGGGTCCGGGCTGGGCAGGCTTGGGCGCTCCACTGGACTTGTTCATGATCCCACCTCCCGTCCAGGACGAGGTCAGGAACATCCCTGCCAGACTCCATTGTCACGCTTACCCGAGTTGCGGTGAAAGGTGCAGAAGTCCCGCTCGCCTCAAGACGGGTCCTGCCCGCGGCCGACCGTTTTCAGGACGGGCAGTTTCCAGGGCAGCGCCCACATCGGCCCACCGCTGCGCACGCTGGTGCGGCAACGATCAAGCCGCAGAGATCGGCGGCGCCGGGCGTCAGCGCCGCCGGTGGCGTGCCGCCCTCCACACGCCCGTGCCCCGCCCGCGTCAGACGGAGTGCCGGAACCTCCGCGGGCCCTCCCCCAACCCTGCGTCCTGCCAGCGTCCCGAATTCCGAGCTCGCCCGCTGGACAGGCCGCCTGCCGAGGCTCGCACGGGGAACGGATCGAAGCATCCACCCAGGTCAGCGAAGCACCAACCACCTCCTACGGAACCGCTGCTGAACTCGTGACCAGCGGATTCAATCCGTTGAGCCAAAGTCCTGAATCCATGTTGGCGATGAGACGTTTCTGCAGGTCAGAAGCCTGCACAGTGGGGCGGGTGGGACTCGAACCCACGGCCGACGGATTATGAGTCCTTTCCGGATCTTCCGACCCCTTCCCGATCCTGCCTCGATCTTCCCATATCTGCAGGTCAGGGCACTACTGACCTCCGCCTGCCTCCGCCGGCTTCCTGATCCTTCCGGGTCCTTCCGTCCACTGCGGGTCCACTGCGGGTCCGCTCGTACCCGTCCTCACGCACCGCAGGCACGGCGCGTTCAGCCGTCCGCCCAGGTCAAGGTCTTCGAATGGGAGGGGAGTTGAGGTCTGGCGCAGCGGAGTACCTTACCGACGAAAAGGCCCCGCCCTCTTCGTCCGAGGGTGGAGCCGCACGACGTCTTCGCAGGTGAGCCGCCTATTCATAGGGTACTCGCTGCGCTTCAGGGGTGGCGTCGGGACAGCCACATGCCGCTTCGGTCGCGCCAGCATTCCGAGGGGATCGACGATCGCCGACAGCCGCTCCCCTTGGAATGGAGCCGCCACCCGATCGAGCAAACTCGAGATCCTGAAGCTGGACACCGGTTCGCTGGGTTGTGGCTTCTTGTCGATGAGGCCGTCGCCGTGTGCCCGCCCTACGGGCATCCTGCCGGCGAGAAGGAGAGCAGCCGGTGTCCATAGCCAGCCCCGAGATGAGAGGCCGACCGCGCGGCGCGCTGTGCGGTACGCCCGCTTCACCATCGGCTACAACATCTTCGACCTGCCCATGCTGCGACCGATCCGACCTCACACAACCTACGACATCGCTCAGCGTATCTATATAGTTACAAGGGGTAGCCATCTGGCTACCGGACCCAGCACGGGTGCCACAGTCGCGGCTTCGCCCCTGCACGGGCTGCCCGAGCGAGACCCAAGGAGTACCGGATGACCACTGCGGTCCAGAAGACGCGGGTCCAACGGCGTTTCGAGCTGTTGGACGTGGACAACAACGGAAAAATCGACGCCCAGGACTTTAAGGCCGAGGCGCAGCGCATCGTGAAGGCGTTCAAGGAGAGCGAGGAAACCCCGCGGGGCAAGGCCGTGATTGACGCCTACCTGAGCCAGTGGAGCTACCTGGCCCAGAAGGCCGGTATCCCGGAGGCCGGCTCGCTGTCCCCGCAGCAGTTCGCCGACGTGGGCGAAGAGCACATGTTCGGCCTGGGCGAGAGTGGATTCTCCAAGGTGCTGCGTCCGGCCATCCAGGCCATCGTCAACCTCGTCGACAGTGACGGTGATGGCCGGATCAGTCCGTCCGAGTTCAAGGTGTGGCTCGACGCCATGGGCGTGGACTCGTCGCAGGCTCAGGATGCCTTCGAGCAGATCGACATGGACGGCGACGGACAGCTCTCGCTCGAGGAGATGGTCGAGGCTGTCCGCAGGTTCGTTTACGGAGAGAGCGACGTCCCGCTCCTCGGCCGCTGACCCAGGCTGCATCCCGCCCGGGGGCGGCCGTTCCCCGGGCGGGCCACTTACGTCGGCGGACGCGGTCGCGCCCGCCGACGTATCGCAACGACCACATTGAGCGCATCACGCGATGTCAGCCGACGTGTTTCGGTTGTGGTCGGCCGTGCCTGGATCAGGATTGGCCGTCGGCGACGCTCGCCGACGGCGGCGAGATCATCGCCAACGTCACTCTCCTGAGTGGCCAGGCGTGATGTGTTCGGCCCCGGTCGCCTCCGCCCAAGTCAAATGCTGGGTGAACCGTGCCCGACATCCGAAAGGATGAATTCGAAGAGCGGGAAATTGAGGACCCGGCAAAGACTCCGCCTGCAGGCTGGCTGTCGAATCTTCCGGCGCCCGCACCGGTTCCTGATATGAGTCGTTCTGCTATTGGGAAGCGGACGTATGATTATGGCCTCGAGCGGCAGGATCGCCGCCGACTTACACTGCTGCCGGATCCGGGCTGCCAAGAAATGCGTAATGTATGCGAGATGAAGACCGTCAGCCTCCTCGACGTCGCCAGCTACCTGCCCAAGAAGCGTGTCAGCGCCGACTTTTACACTGATTGCCCTGGTGCTGACGGCAACCTTCGCGAGCACCCGATGTTCCGGCCACCGGAATACCGGCACCATATCGCCCCGGACGAGAGCCCGGTGGACATGATTGAGCAGGCTGTACAGCCACTCATCGCCCGACACGGGAAAGCCGCGATCCGTGACGTGGACGTGCTACTCGTGCACACCTTCCTGCCCGATCTGCCGTTTACCGGATGCGGCACTGAGGTCGTGCGGCGGCTGGGATGCCGGCCAGAGTGGCTGATCGACGTACACAACAGCGGCTGTGCCGCTTTCGTATACATGATGAAGCTAGCTCGACAGATCATCGCTACGACCGACGCCAGGTCCGCGTTGATCTGCACGGTGCAGAACATGGCGGGTCAGTGGTTCGTCCAATCCGATGTACGCAAGTTGGCCCAGGCAGCGATTCCTGGCGACGGCTGCGGCGTTGGCTACTTGACCGACTCGGAACAGTCACCGGTGCTCTCCGTGGAGTGTCAGCACATCGGCGAGTACGCAGGGGCCATGAGGGTGGCACTGGATGACGGGCGCAAGTACTGGGAACCCGGCGAGAGTCAGGTTCGGATCCACTTCACTGAGCAGGGCCTCGGTAACGTAATGAAGCGCGGCAGTCGGCTGATCCCTGAAGCCGTGACCAAGGTGTGCGCAGACATCGGAGTAGTGCCGTCGGCGATCGACGCACTGATCACAAACCAGCCGAACCGCACCTTCCTCCGCAATTGGCGGGAAGCACTGCAGCTGTCCCCGGAACAGCACCTGGATACCTTCGAGATGTACGGAAATTTGTTCGGGGCCGCCGTCCCGGTGACCTTGGATCAAGCTGTTCAAGAAGGCAAGCTGGCTGACGGATCGCTGCTTGTCCTCGGAGGCTTTGCGCACGCCGGTGACTTCGCTGGAGCGGCCGCCATTCGCTGGAACGGGAGAAGATAGACCGCAGTGGACCGGCAGGCAGAGGCATCGAACCCACTGGTCCTCCGGTCGCGCTTCTCCATTTTACCTGGTCACAGGGCTCTTCTGATGTCTATAGAGCTACTGAGGTTGAACTCGTGGAGTCGTAGGGGCTGACGGCTCGTGGGTCCTGCGGTATCACCAAGAGCATGCGGTATCCACAGGGAGGCGGGCTGACCGCCGAACGACAGCAGTTCCGCGAGGAGTTACGGCTCCAGGCGGCCGAGCGGTTCGCCCGGGGTGAGGCAAGCTCGCTGATCGCCAAGGAGCTGCGCGTCAGCGTCCGGTCGGTGCAGCGATGGCGGCAGGCGTGGGACGAGGGCGGTCCGCGAGCTCTGCGATCGCAGGGGCCGGCGTCACTGCCGAGGCTGAGTGAGAAGCAGTTCGCCCAACTGGAGGCGGAGCTGGCCAAGGGGCCGGCCGCGCACGGCTGGGAGGACCAACGGTGGACGCTGTCCCGGGTCAAAACCATGATCGGCCGACGTTTCCACCTGACCTACACCATCCAGGGCGTGCGGAAACTCCTGGTGCGCAATGGCTGGTCCTGCCAAGTGCCTGCCCGTCGGGCCATGGAACGCGACGACGATGCTGTCGCTGGGTGGGTCAAGGAGGTGTGGCCCTGCGCGGAAGACTCGCGGCGGCCCGTGGAGCCTGGCTGGTCTTCGAAGACGAAGCCGGATTCTCCATGACGCCGCCGCACGCCAAGACCTGGGGCAGGCGAGGGCGCACGCCAGTGGTCCGGGTCCGTGGCCGCTCCCGCAGACGGATATCCATCGCCGCGCTGACCTGCTACAAATCCGGCCACAGATCCCGGCTGATCTACCGTCCACGCAGGGACGACGGCCGGCGCGACGGACGCAAGAGCTTCTCCTGGCGCGACTACCGGGACCTGCTGATCGCCGCCCACCAGCAACTCGGCGGCCCGATCGTACTGGTCTGGGACAACCTCAATGTCCACAAGGCTGCCGGACTACGGGAGTTCGCCGCCTCACGGGACTGGCTGACCATCTACTACCTGCCGCCCTACGCACCCGACCTCAACCCCGTGGAAGGGATCTGGTCACTGCTGCGGCGCGGCTGGCTGTCCAACGTCGCCTTCAGCACGCCGGAGCACCTCATTCGACGCATCCGCCGAGGCTTACGGCACATCCAGTACCACAGCGACCTCATAGACGGCTGCCTCGCCGAGACCGGCCTGACCATCAACCCCTGACCACAGACGACACCACAAGTTCAATCTCAGTAATGCTCGTCAAGTTAGCGGTAGTTCGTGACTCACTCGATCGGGGCGCGTCGAACCAGTCAGCGGTTCGGTCGGGTCGAGCCGCGGCGGCGGGTGCAGGGCTACGTGCGCGGCTTGCTGGGCCGGTGGGCCTCAAGAACAGCCAGCAGATAGCCGAGTAGGCGGGCCACGACACCCCGTACGGACTGCAGCAGCTGCTGTCGTGGTGCCAGTGGGACCCGGATGAGATCCGTGACGATCTGCAGGACTAAATAGCCAAGCGGCTCGGTCAGCCGGACGGCGTGCTGATCGTCGACGAGACCGGCTTCCTGAAGAAGGGCGCTGTCTCCGCCGGGGTGCAACGGCAACACTCCGGCACCGCGGGCCACACGGAGAACTGCCAGATCGGGGTATCCGCCGCCTACGCCTCCGCCAGGGCCGCCCTGGTGGATCGCGAGCTTTACCTGCCCAAGTCCTGGACCGAGGATCCCGACCGATGCCGCGCCGCCCGGATCTCTGAGAGCAAGTCCTGCGCGACCAAGCCGGAACTTGCGCGCCATGGTCCGGCGGGCGCTGGAGTCCGAGCTGCCGATCGCCTGGGTGACCGCGGATGCGGCCTACGGGCAGGAGTGGCACTTCCGGCGGATGCCGGAGGAAGCCGGTGTCGGTTACGTCCTGGCGGTGCCCAAGTCGGAATCGAACGCGGACTCACCGGAAGGGCGGCGCACGTAGCCCATCGGCAGGGTGAAGCCCAGCTCGCCGCGCGGGCCTTATTCACCTTCCCGGCCTGCATTCGCTGCTTGATCAGGTGGAGTTCAACCTCCGGCATCGTCCCCTTCAAGCCCAGCAGCATCCGATCGTTCACATCGACGAGGTCATACACACCGTCGGTGTCCGCCAGCAGGGCGCCCGAGAGCGCGCACAGCTCAGTAGAAGTCTCTCCCCGAGCGTGCCAGACGGGATATCTCGATGCCCAGCACCAGCCCGACATGTCTCAAGGAGACCTCGCTGACCAGACGTTGGAACCCGGGACGGGTGACCGCGCTGGATCCCGAGCGGCCCAGATCGTCGTCGATCACCACCACGCGTGATGCCTGTCAGCCGAGTGCCACCGCGCGATCTACCAGGGCGTACTGCAATCGGGTCGATTCCCCGTGCTCAAGAGCCTGCTGTCGGGTCGACTGAGATCCGCCGCCGTAGTACCAGGCAGCAGCAACCTCTCACCGGCCACCAACGCCGGCCTCCAGCCGCGTAGGCAGGGGCAAGCCGAGTTCCGTGGCCATCGCCTCGGCGGTGCGCGTCAGACCTTCCTCCAGCGGCACCATGGTCTGCCAGCCGAGCAGGTCGCGTGCAAGGGAGGTGTCGGGGCAGCGCCTGGCCGGATCGTCTACCGAAGGCGGGAGAAACAGTAGCGGCACGGTCGAAGCAGTGAGTTCACGGATCACGTCGGCGACGTCACGAACTGTCTTCTCGTCCTGGCTGCCGATATTGATCGGACCCGAATGGGACGCGGCTGTGAACGCGAGCAGGCCACGCACAGTGTCGTCCACAAAGCAAAGTGACCTGGTCTGCTCGCCGCTACCGGTGATGGTCAGCGGTTGCCCGGTCAGCGCCTGCCGGATGAATGTCGGTACCATTCTCCCGTCATCCGGACGCATCCGAGGTCCGTAGCTGTTGAAGATCCGGACGATGCCGGTGTTTACGTCGAGTTCTCGCCGGAAACACGCCGTCAAGGATTCGGCGAACCGTTTCGACTCGTCGTAAACGGCCCGTGGGCCGACCGGATTGACGTGGCCCCAGTAGCTTTCCGATTGCGGGTGTTGCTTCGGGTCGCCGTACACCTCCGAGGTGGATGCCAGCACGAACCGTGCTCGCTTCGCCTCCGCAAGCCGCAGCAGGTTCCAGGTTCCCGCGCTGCCCGCTCGCAGCGTGGCGAGCGGCAGCTTGTAGTAGTCCACGGGCGAAGCCGGCGATGCGAGGTGCAGTACGGCGGCAACCTCATCTGCGATGTCGAACGGTTCGGAGATGTCGATTCGACGAAAGCGGAAACGTGGATGATCCACCAACACCGCGATGTTGTCGAGCCGGCCGGTGGACAGGTCGTCCAGGCATTCGACCGACACCCCGCGCGCAATGAGCGCGGCGCACAGGTGCGAGCCGAGAAACCCCGCACCGCCCGCGACGACCACCCGGTTGCCGGGTGCGAGTACCGGTTCCATTTTTCTCCCTGTCTCGCTTCTGTGTGCGTACTGACGGCAAGCGCGTTCGGGAAAGAAGTCGCGGGCACGTTCCTCATCAGGTCCAGGAACGGTGAGGCTCATTCAGCCTCGCTCGCGTACGGAGGCGAGTTCTCCCGCTTCCCGATCCGGATCGGCCAACGCCGGACGAAGCACCGTCTGTTTCCCGGAGAGTCTTGCGGCCGACGAGTTCACGAACTCCTCGATGTCGGCGACGAGGTGCTCGGCTGGCGGAAGCGCGAGCATGCGACGCTGAATTCCCTTGGCGCGCGCCCGGAACACCGGTTCGGTGAGCACTCGCTCAACCGTCGAGGTCAGCGAGTCGATGCTGAGGTCCTCCAGCCTCAGCGCAAGGCCGGCACCCAGCTGCTCGATGCGCTCCGCGTTGGCGGGTTGTTCGGCGAACAGCGGCAACCCGACCATCGGAACACCCGAGGAGAACGCTTCGCGCGTGCCATTGAATCCGCAGTGGGTAATGAAGACGTCGGTCGCCGCCAGCAACGTACTCTGCTGCACGAAAGACATCAGGTGAACGTTGCTGGCACGCGCTCCCTGCCACTCCGCGGGATCGCGCTCCGCGCCGAGCGCGACGACACCGGTCACCGGCATCTGCCCCAGCACCTCGATGATGGTGTCCAACGGGGACGGTCCATTCCCCAGCATCCAGCCGGCGATCGAACCCAGGCTGGCCAACACCAGCGGCCGGTCCGCAGGGAGCTCCGCCACCGCAGGATCCAGTGTCTCCGTTTCCGTCTCCGGTGGCCGGTAGTGACGCCCGCTCTGCAGCCGGAGTTCGTCCGGGTGGAACGCTTCCGGAACCACCGACGCCCGAAAACCGCGCAGGGGAGCCAAGGGATCGACGACCGGCGGCAGGCGCCAGGCAGCGCGTTGACGGTTCAGCTCTGCGAGCACTACAGGGTGGCCGTAGGGCGCGAGGGGTGCGATGACGTCGAGCGTGGCGTGCGGAACTCCGAGGTACTCGGCGGCCAGGTATCCGCCGTACTCGGTTGTCTCGCGCACCACCACGTCGGGTCTCCAAGACGACAGTGCCTCCACCAAGTCCGCCGCGGCGCGGCTGCCCATCAGGGTGATGAAGGCATGCCCGAACATCTCCGGCGTGCCGGCGGTCGTGACCCCGGGCCGGAGGCGCGCGCCCGACTTCCGGGCCAGTTCCTCATCGCCGAGGATGTCCGCCATCGAGATCGCGTTCGGCAGTACCAACGGCCGCAGCCCCGCCCGCTCGACGTGGTGCGCCAGCTCGGCTCCGGTCGCGACCACCACCTCGTGGCCTGCCCGCTGCGTGAGCGCCGCGATCGGCAGCACCGTTGGAACGAGATGCGAATAGATGGTCTGCGCGGTGAAGACTACGCGCACTGCGATCTCCTTCGTTGCCTGCCCCGGGGAAGCCTCGGACTGCGGGTTGTTCGCGATCCCATCACCGAACTTAGAAGAGCAGAAGGTTCCCCGCCTTCGGACTCACGCGACGCGCAGTCCCCCGATCGTGATGAACTTCAACCCGATCAGGTCATCTTCAGGGCCTCCAACGGATACCCCCGCTTGCAGATCGCGCGTGCGGGTCATGATTGCTGGTCGCGGCCTACTCACGCACGAACTTGACGATGCGTCGGACGGACGAACCACACCACGCCGCCGAACGAGTTACGGAGCGCGGCCCTCACGGTCCGCCGTGCCTTAGGGTTTCCAACCGTCGAGCTCCTCGGCATGCGAATGGAGCATTACCCCTCCGATGGAAGAGAAAGCAAGCATGGATGCGGAAGTTACGCGGACGGCACGGAAACAGCTCTTCGGTTTTTTCGAAGGGGGCTTGGCTGTCAACGTGCTGTCTGCCACAGCCAGGCTGGGTATCGCCGATCACCTCGCCGAGCGGCCGCACAATGAGGTCGAACTGAGCGATGCGCTCGGAGCCGCCGACCCCGAGATCGTCGTGAGGTTCTTGAGAGTCGCCGAATCCATGGGACTTGTCCGGCGAAGCCCAGATTCCGGCCGATTCGAGGAAACGCCGATGTTGACCCTGCTGCGCCGGGAGGACGGATCTTGCCGTAACACGGTGCTGGCGTTCACTGCTCCCAGTTACAGCCGTCCTGCCGAGATGGCTCACCTCGCGGTGCTCAGCGGGCGGTCAACCACAAAGCAGGCGTTGGGCAAGGATCTATGGGAACACTATGCCGATAATCTCGAAGAAGCCACGTGGTTCGCCGGTGCGATGCACGAACTGACCAATACGGTGGCGGACTGCGTGCTCGCCGGCTACAGCTTCGCGGGACGCGACACGGTGGTGGACGTGGGAGGAAGTCACGGAGTCTTCCTCTCTCGGATCCTGCTTTCCCATTCCGAAGCAAAGGGGATCCTGTTCGATCGTCCGGAGGTGGTCGAGCAAGCACGCCGGCCCCTGGACGACCTGGGTCTGACTTCCCGCGTGCGTTTCATCGGCGGAAACTTTCTTCGCGAGGTTCCCGACGGCGGGGATCTCTATGTGTTGAAGAGCGTTCTCTGCGACTGGGACGACGAAAACTGCACGCGGATCCTCTCTTGCTGTCATGATGCCATGGGAACCGACACCCCTCTGGTCATCGTCGACTGGCTCCGTCCGGATCAGTCCGACGTCACGCTGGACTCGATCGACTTCCTGCAAGCGGTTCTGGTCAATGGGCGCGTCCGCACTTTGTCACAATATGAGACTCTTCTTCACGCTGCGGACCTTCGGCTCAATCGAGTATTGAGAACCGCCACCGGGAGTGACATGCCTGCGACGGTGATGGAGGTATTCCGCCGCTGAAGTTCCGGACGGGGGATTCCGGATCACGGTCGCCATCGAACGGCGGCCGCAGCGGCAAAGTCGCCGGTGCGCGAAGTCGGAGAGCATCACCAACGACCCGCTGCCGACTGTGCCGTCGCAGATAGCGCGGTCCAGAGCCACCGGGATGCCCGCACCGAAGAGATTGCCGCACTGGTCGAACGTTGTCAGGATGCCGTTCGACGGGAAGGCAGAGGGCAACCCGCCATTGACTCAGTAAAATGCGGTTGGGTTGGCCGGTCACGAGCAGGTCGCTCCTCGGTTCCCGCACCGATTCATCGGCACGCTCGCCTTACGTCCGCCGGGATCCGTGCTTCCGTGGTGCAGTACGTCCTCGGTGGTGTCCTCCGCGAACCGGATCTTCAATACTCCGATGCCCGGTTGCCAGTACTTGCGGCCATCGCTGGAGTCGAGGGTCATCTGACCGGCGAGTTCATTGGAAGGCGGCGTCTCGACGTGGAAAATCGGCGATTCCGCGGATCGCCTCAGCAGCGCGACCGCTGCGCCATCGCCGGAATGGCGGCCTCACGTCTCTTCCGCACCCCCAGGGCGGTTTCAAAGCCCCGGTGATCATGTGAGTGTGCAGGTCACGGCGGTATGACGATGTTCGACTGGCGCCCGGTCCGTACGCAACGAAGCTCCGGTTGACGGGGTTGTGACTTCGACAAGTCGCCCTGAAAAACCGCAGCTTCGATGTGCGTCAGTCTGCCACCGTCTGCGTGATCAAGGCGCCCGTCAGCACCGGGCGATCAGGCCGCTGGTCCAGCGGCCGCAGACCTTGGCCGATCCGCGGCACCGGCGCGGGAAGCGTCACCCGTTCGTGAGCGTGCTGCTGATCGCGTGCTCGGCAGTACTGACCGGGCCCCGCTCCTTCGCCGCGATCGGCCAGTGGGCACGAAGAGCCCCGCAGGACACGCCCGTCTGGCTCAGCGCCCGCACCGCGACGGCCTTCCAGGTGTGCATCGCGCCGAGTGCGGCGACCATCCGCCGGGTCCTGAACGCCGCCTGCCCTGGCGGTCTGGCCAGCCTGCTCGGCCACGACCCGGCCGGCGCCGAGACCCTGGCGGTCGACGGCAAGAGCGCCCGTGGCTCGCGCCATGGCGAGATCCCGGCCGCCCATCTGCTGGCCGCGATCACCGGGACGGGCCGAGTCGTCAGCCCACTGCGCGTGCCGGACAAGAGGAACGAAATCACCTGCTTCGCCGCCCTGTTGGCGCCCTATCACCTGGCCGGCGTCACAGTCACCGAGGATGCTCTGCACCGCCAACTCGCCGCTCTGCCCTGGAGAAGGCGAGAGCGAACTCGGTGTCGATTTTCCCCACGCGGTCCAGGTCGCGAAGATTGTCCGGCACCGAACCCAGCGCAAGACCGGCAAACGCAGCCGCGGGACCGTCTACGTCATCACCGACCTGACCAGCCGCCGAGCGTCCCCTGAACGCCTCGCGAAGATCGTCCGCTCGCAGTGGACGATCGAGAACCGGCCATTTTGTCCGTGACACCGCCTTCGCCGAGGACGCCTTCAAGGTCCGCACAGGACACGGCCCGGACAACATGGCCACCCTCCGCAGCTTCGCCATCAACACACTGCGAGCCTTCGAGACCACATGAACATCGCGGCCGGGCTTCGCGACATGTCCCACGACAGCTTCCGCCGCCCACTGGACCTACTCGGTCCCGCCTGAGCTGCACTCATCCAAGATCAAAAGACTTTGCAACAGCCCTGTCCGCACCCCAGGCGCGGTACTCACGCGTCCACCTTGGACCAGTCGGGAGTGATCGGCTGCCCATGGGCGTGCCTGTACTCGCAGATCTTCTTCAGGTTCTGCAGCTCGATCCAGTGACATGCGTAGAACAGGTCCCAGAACTCGCCGACCCACCGGCGGCTGGGGGCCGGGGAGAGTTCCGGCCACGGATTCCGGTCGTAGAAGGGGTGTCGGCAGTTCGTCCACAGCACCACCGAGCCCGGACGGTTGAGGACGAGCTGTGCGTCCACGACGCGCATCAGGTAGATCATCCAGAGGTGCTCGCCCTGGTCCCACGCGCAGTGGTAGTCCACCGTCATCGCCTCGGGGTTGGCGAGCGTACGGACGTAGATCTGGGTGCTGTTGTCGCACAGCATCTCGTTGGCGACGCACAGTCCGGGTTCACCGGTCTCGGTCACTTTGCGCAGGGTGAGCGTCCACTCGGCGAGACTCCTGGTGTCGGCCATGTAATCGTAGACCTCACGGGGCGGGGCATCGATGTGCTCGCTGAGTGAGCAGTACTTGCCGAAGATCTCTTCGTGGTGCCATTTCGGACGCGTGAGCCCCTGCATCTTCTCAAGGGCCTCGGGCTGCGGGCAGTTCTCGATGCGGACCAGGCCGGGAATAGCGGTCAACGTGGACACGGAACCATCTCCTTTTCCAGGAACAAAGTGACGGGTGGGACCTCATCGACGTCACAGTCGACCGAGATGAACGTCGGCCCCGGCGTGGTGTGCGCGTCGGCGAGTGCACGGGTGAGTTCTTCCGCCGAGGCGGCGTTCCGGGCATCGAGGGAAGGGAACATCGCGTTAATTCCGGCCGCCAGATCTGTCCGCCCGAACCGGTTATTGCTGTAGCCGTCTCCATGGAAGACCCGCACTCGGGTCGCGCACATGGCGTGAGCGTTATTGTTCAGAATGACGAACGTGATGGGCAGCCCGTACTCGACGGCGGTGTGCAACTCGAACCCGTGCATGTAGAACGAGCCGTCACCGGCAATTACGTAGACACGGCTCGGCCTGTTGGGGGCGGCGAAGCTCGCACCGATCGCGGCACCGAACGTGTAGCCCATGCCCCCCATTCCGAGGGTCACCACGAACCGGCCGTGCCGGGGCGCTGGAAGGTGGTGAATCGCCGCCGCACCGCAGTTGCCAGCGTCGACGAACACGGCCGCGTCGCTCGGCAACGCCTCCTCGATCACGGCCATGATGTCCCGGTAGCCAAGACCACCGCCCGGCCGGGCCGGCGCCTCCAGGTGCCTGACGTGCGGGCCCGGACCGAAGACGCCGCCGGGCGCTTCGCCCAGCCGCCGGATCAGCGCGGGCAGCGTCTCGGACAGGACCCCGGTCACCACGACGGCGTCGACGTATGGCTGCTCAGGGGACAGGCACACCACGGGCAGGCTCGCGAGCAGATCCTCCAGCCCGTCGCGCGCGACGATCGGCAGCCTGGTCCCGATCAGCAGGCAGGCCGAGGAACCTGCCAGGGTCTCGGCGACCGTCGGGTGTCCCCCCATGCCCCCGCACACGCCGACGAAACGAGGATCGGTGTTGTCAAAGACGTCCTTGGCATCCGGAGTCACCGCGATCTTCGCGTCCAGCTTGTCCACGAGCCGGGCCAGTGAACCGCGCGCATTGGCGCGCGCCACACCGTCACCGGCAATGACGAGGACTCCACCGGCGCGGCTGGCCGATTCCAATACGGACGACGCATGTGAGAGGTTCCGGTCGAGCGGCGCGGGGTCGGCCTGCGGCCGGGGGGACACGGTGGGCACGGAGTCGGTCAGCCCCTGTTGCACGTTCTTGGGCAACAGCAGAACAGCGGGGCCACCGGGCGACGACAAGGCGGCAGAGACCGCTTCGCCGAGTCGCCAAGCCACCTCGTCCGGCGAGCTCACTCTGGCGCAATAGCGTGACACCGGGCTGAAAATGCGCTCCGCGTCCAAAGTGCCGTTGCAGCCGCTTGAATCCTGGAAGGCGCCGCGCCCGTTGAAGTGGGTCGCGGATTCACCGATGAGCGCGAGCACCGGGATGCGCGACGTGTACGCCTCGCCGAGCGCGGCTACCACGTTCAGCGCGCCACCGCCCGATGTGGTGGTGACGACACCTAGGCCGCCTCCGATCCGGGCGTAGCCGTCCGCCATGGTCCCCGCGGAAAACTCGTGCTTGGCCAGGATCCCGGTCACTGTGGCGCTGCGGTGCAACGCGTCGTACAGGTCTTCAATGTTGGCGCCACTCACACCGAACACGTGAGTGACCCCAAGCGATGCGAGTTCACCCACGAGGCGGTCCACCGTCCGGACCTGGGTGACGTCGGCCCGCGTGCTGTGGTTGGCGATCCCACCAGTCGGCGGTGAGAAGCTGTCCGCGCTTTGCATGAATTCCTCTGGATAGGGGCATGGACGGCGAGTCCACCGCGTAGGCGATTCATCATTCGGAGTACTTACTAGCATGGATCAACGCTCAGACCATGGCGGACCCTTTATCGGAGCAGGGAGAGCAGGGGTGACGTTCAAAAAAGTTCAGCCGATCGGGGGCTGTGCGGGTCCGACGGGACCTGCCCCATGCGGTGCACCGCATGCCCGCGTCAAGTGAAACTGATGCGACTCTTTCGGGTTAATCATTTGACACCGGCAACAAATGGCGACAAGAATTCCGGGCGCAGCTGACAGGATCAGATGTCGGACCGGGGAGGAGGCATCGTGACGTCGGGTGCCCCGCATGAATCGACAGACTTTCTTCCGGATGGCCGCACAATTTCGTGCACGTCACCATCGGAAATGTTGGCCGTCTGGGAAGACGTGACCCAGAACAGCGCGTATCTCATGGCGGTGCAGGGGCTTGGCTCCGGTGCGCTGATCGCGGACGTGGGGGCGCACTACGGCCTCGCCGCCGTCTTCTTCGCCGATCACGTTCCCCATGCGAGGATCCTGGCGTTCGAGCCCGCGCCGCCGACCTTCGAGTGCCTGCGGGACAACCTGTCCCGACACGTGCCGGGCGGCCGTCCTTTCCGTTACGCGCTCGGGGCGAGGCCGGGGAACCGGAAGCTCACGTACTCGCCGGTTGCTCCCTGCACTTCGACGATCCATGTGGACAACGTGGACGACCGGCGCACCATCGAGGCACTCATCACCAACACGGGTGGCAACGCCCAGGAGGCGCTGGACCTCCTGCGGCTGCGGGATGCTGCCGAACAGAGTTTTTCGGTGCCGACCACCACGTTGACCGAAGTGTTCAAGGAGCACAACGTCGGAACCATCGATCTCCTGAAGATCGACGTCGAGCGCGCCGAGATCGAGGTGCTCGATGGGGTGAACGGCGAGTTGTGGCCGCGCATTCGTCGAATCGTCATGGAAGTTCACGACATCGACGACGGACTGGCGAACGTGGCAAACCGACTCCGAGCGCGGCAGTACGAGGTGACCGTGTCACAGCCGGCGATGTTCCGGCGAACGAGCCTCCACATGGTCACCGCGATGCGGTACTGAACCAGGATCCGCGGGCTTGATTGATGCCCTCTTTGTCGGCCTTGGGTGGGACGCCCTGCCCGGGCGGTCGGTCGCGCGGCGCTCAAGCCGCCCGGTGGCAGCGGATCCAGGCTGCCTGGCCGCCGTCGCTCAGGAGGTCGGTGCCGGTGATGTAGAGCGAGCCGGGGCCAGTGAGGAAGGCGACGGCGTCGGCGAGGGGCGCTGGGTGCGGGGGATGCAGTCAGTGTGGAGAACGGTGATCTGCCGCTGCTGCTGGCTCTGGCCGCTCACAACAGCCCTTGCCGTCAGCACAACGCCGTAACTTCATGGCCTTGGTCTTTGAAGAGAGGGTTGAATCCCGCGGGCAAGGGTTCCAAGAACGTCCCTGAGCAGGGAGTGAGCCGTTCGGAGTCGCTTCGGCGAGGGCTACGGAGCCCGCCGCCGTGCTTCTTGCGCCCGGCGGATCGCATGCGAATAGCCGGGAACGGTGCCGAAGGGAATGTGATTGGCCTTCAGCCGCTCGGGGTGGACGCCGCCGAGCGGGCGCTCGGTGCAGCCTTCACCGTGCCGGGCCTGGACTTGGGGCAACGGCCGGTGCGGCGCGGATTGCCCTTCGGTATCGCGCGGTTCCCTCTCGTACGACGGCAGACCTGGCGACCATAACCCTCTGCGGCAACGGCCGGTGCGGCGCGGTCGACAAGCGGCTGCCCAACAGCGAGCCCAAGCTCCGCGAGGTGTTCGGCAAGCTGGGCTGACGATGCGGCGGATCGCCGACCTCTATCCCGGCGAGGCCAAGACCGATGCCCGCGTCATGCCGCACACGCTCCGCTCGGTCGAACTGGAAGACGAAACCATCGCCGAGCTGGAGATGCTCGTCGGCTGGCGAGCATGGCGCTGTTGACGCAGGAGATCCAGGCAGCGATGGACGCGATCGCCCGCGTGCGCCCCAGAGGACTCCTCGTCTACACCGTCCGCCACACGGGCGCCGCCCCCCGATTCTCGATTGCGCGTGCATCCGGTGGACGCCTTCGAAGAGGGCGAACAGCCGCGCCGACTGTGGCGGATCACCCAGACCAAGCGATGGCCGACGGCGCGTGCGCCCACGGCGCCTTCGGTCAGGCCGCCCAGCCTCCTGCGAGCCTTCCATTTCCTCGTGTCCCCTGAGCGTCCACTGGATCTTGCTTTTCGGCTCCGCTGCGTCACTTCCAGCGGCCGAGCTTGTTCTGCATCGCCGCAGGTCAGCGCCTCGGAAGGAGCACCCACGCGCCCGCCATAACACTTCAAGCGGTACTCGTGAGCAGCGGATTCTCTCCGTTGGACCCGAGTTTGTGACTCAGAGCCACCGAAGAGACGTTTCTGCAGGTCAGGGCACGTGACTGGTGGGGCGGGTGGGACTCGAACCCACGGCCGACGGATTATGAGTCCTTTGGTGATCGTGACGGCCTTTGTCCTTCTGCTCAGATCTTGGGCGCTTACGCAGGTCAGTGGCGGTATTGCTTGTGACTCTTGAACACGCTTTGCAGGTCTGTGCAGATGCTTGTGTCCACACAGCGTCCACACAGCGCCCCTTCACGCGCTCGGTGGGCCACACAATCGGCTACTCGACACAGGCAACCGCGGGGAGGACGTACCAGCGCGCGGCGGAGAGCCTTTCCGATGCGACTGGGCTCCACCCCACAATGGGTGGAGCCCGGTGGCGAATCTGACTACCGAACCGACGGGTCTGCTCGCCGCGCGTCCCGACGGCATTCAGCAGGAGGCCGGGCACCGCTAAGCCCCGCTTGTCAGGCAGCAGCCGCCATGGCGGTCAACGACGCTGCCGCTGAACGCCGTCGGCGTTCGTTCAGGGGAGCTCGTGTCTGATCGACGGTTGACGTGTCGGTATCCGTGAGCAGGCCGATCAGCGATGTGCGGGCGCGCGCGACACGTGAGCGGACGGTCCCGATCGGACAGCCGATGGCCTCGGCCGCCTCGGCGTAGGGCAGCCCCAAGAGCTGGGTAATCACGAACGCCTCGCGGCGCTCCGCTGGGATGATCGCCAGAAGTTCTGCGAGTGCTATCCCGTCCTCGAAGCCCGGCACCCCACGGGGCTGGGCCTGCTCCGCTACTGCCTGCCAGTCGTCGCGGTCCGACACTCTGGGACGCGCGGCCGCATGGCGAAGGCTGTCCACCACCGTGCGGCGCGCGATGGACAGCAGCCAGGTCCGTGCCGACGATCGGCCCTCGAACCGGTGGAGACTGCCCAGCGCCCGGAGGAAGGTCTCCTGCGTGAGGTCGTCGGCGGCCTGTGCGTCGGCGCTGAGATAGGCCACATAGCGCCAGATGTCGCGGTGCAATGCGCGTACGAAGCGGTCCACGGCAGCGGGGTCGCCGCCACGCGCGGCCAGCGCCCACTGGGTCACGGCTTCATCGGCGCTGTGCACGGTCCGCGTCTGTTTGGTGTCGCCAGGGGCGGTGTGGTGTGGGGGCAGGGCAGGGGTCATCGCCACTTGTCCTTCGAACGATTCGGGATCCGGCTCCCGCGTGATCGGCAGGGCCGGTGAGTGGTACGGCCTGCCGGACGGCATGGCCGATGCCCGGAGCGCGCGGTGAAAGACGACGCGCGTCCGGGGAACCAGCTGTCAGACGACAGCGATCCCGGGTGGTGGGCCTCGTGTGGTGAAGGCGGTGATGAGGAGCAGTTTCCGCAGCACGACTGCTCGGCGTACCCGTCGAACGTGGATGCGCGGCCGGTGCGGTGGCGCGGTCAGACGGAAGATCAGGCGCAGGGGAGCTACCAGCCAGCCGGCGAGTGATCGCAGAACGCGGAATGCGCCCCGTTCGCCGTACGCGAGCCAGAAGCCGCACAGCAGCGCGGCCAGAAGATGGGCTGCGAGCATGCCGGTCGGCGACATGTGGGCGGCCATACCGTCTCCGGCAGACGGGAGCGTGCTGTCCGCCATCGCCCCCATGGCGTGGTGGATATGGCCGCCCCCGTCGGGAAGCACCATGTGGGCCGTGGTGGGGAGGGACGCGTGCACGTGACCGCCTGCGCTCCCGGCAACGCTCAGTGGTTCAGCGGTAGGGAGCGTGGTGAAGTTCTTTGATCCGCACAGCAGGTAAGCGACCCATTGTCGGGTGAAGGAAGCACTCTCCGGCAGTGCGGGGTTCACGGTCGCCTGGGCCAGTGAGAATGCTGTGTGCAGAACGGCCTGGGCCGCGACCGTGACCGATGTGACGACGAGGACGCCCCGCTCACGGGCCGCAAGCGCCCAAGCGGTTGCGCATGTGGTGGCGAACGCCGCCGACATGGCCCACCAAGGGACGGATTTCCCCGACATGAGCGCATGGCCGACGGCCGCGAGCAGCACGCAGGCGGCTGCGAAGGTGGCAGCCCGTAGCGCGCGGCAACATCGGCCTGGAGTCATGGCTGGCTCATCCTTGCATTTCCTCCCGTGATGGGCACGGGCTGGTACGGAAATTGAATGACCGACGCCTCACTTGAGGGGATGTGGTGTACGCCACAAGATGCTCCTGGAACTGGGGAGTTGGCTTGTCCGACTTCTCTGCATAGCCGCCGGAGGGACCGCGGCGTGGAAGGGGGCATCGGTGGCGGCGTCGACATCGGATACGGATGGCCGGACGGCGCGATGGCTGACGGTTCTGCTCACATGCGCGATGGCCTTCTCGATGCTGCAACTGTTCCTGCTGGGTGCGCTCGGTCCTCGGCTGGTGGACGAACTGGGGATCTCCGCCACGGTGCTCGGCCTGACGACGACGATCGGCTTCGGTACGGCGGCCGTGCTGTCTCCCGTGAGTGGGCGGATCGTGGACCGAATCGGCCCCCGGCGTGGGCTCGTTGTGCTGCTGGTGGTGACGGCGGCCGCGCTGGCGGCGATCGGTGCCGCGCCGGGAACCGGACTGCTCTTGGCTGCTGTGGCGCTGGGCGGTCTGCCCCAGGCGTTGGCGAATCCCGCGACGAACAAGGCCATTCTCGCTGCCGTTCCGCCCGCGCGGCGGGGGGCGGTTACGGGGATGAAGCAGTCGGGGGTTCAGCTGGGGGCCTTTGCGGCGGGACTGCCTCTTGCGGCACTTGCCGGTGGAATCGGATGGCGTGGCGCGGTGTGGACGGCCGCTGGTGCGGCTGTCCTGGCCTCCCTCTGGACGCTGCGTGCCATGCCACTCGATCCGCCACCGCCGGCAGTCGGAACGTGTGCGTCCCTCGCGCCCCGCGGGCATGTCGCCTGGCTGGCCGTTTTCTCGCTGCTCCTGGGCGGCGGCATCGCCTCCGTCAACACCTACCTCTCGCTGTTCGGGGCCCAGGAGCTCGACCTGGGACCTACCGCGGCCGGTGCCCTCGTCGCCGTGCTGGGTGTCGCCGGGATCGTTGGCCGGGTGGGGTGGTCCAAGGCGGCCCGGCCAGGGCGCGCCGAGTGGCTGCCGGGGTGGCTTGCGGCCGGTGCGGTCGGGTCGGCCTGGCTTCTCATGGCGGCGCTCTATGTTCCTCCGCTCGCATGGGTGGCTGCTGTGGCCGTGGGTGTGTTCGCCGTGTCGGGCAACGCCGTCTCCATGGTTCTGGTCATGCAGCGGGCCGAACCCGGCCGGGCGGGGCAGGATTCGGCGCTGGTCGCCGCCGGATTCTTCGCCGGTTTCGCCGTCGGGCCGCCGTTCTTCGGTCTGCTTGCGGAGGCCGGCCGCTACGGGACGGGCTGGCTGGTGGTGGCGGCGGAGTTCGCGGCAGCGGCAGTTGTGGCGTTCGTATGGGCGGTACGCGACCGGCGTGAGCGGGCGGGTGCATCGGCATGAGTTCGCAGGAACGCTTCGGCGAGGCACTGGCTGTGGTCCTGGAGAGAGTGGTTGTCACCAAGGCGGAAGTCGGGGCCCGTTTTCCGCTGTTCGCCGATCCGGTGAGCGGACGGTGGACAGCGACGGGCCGGGGTTCGTGGACCGGTGGATTCTGGGCGGGGCTGCTGTGGTTGCGGGCGAGGCAGACCGGCGAGAGCGACGACAGGGCCGCTGCATCGGCGTGCACGGCGCGCCTGGCGCCCTGGGCGGAGGCCGACACAGCCACCCGGGGGCTGATCCTCTGGTACGGCACCGCTCTGGCTGCCGGGGACGACCGGGCGGCTGCACTTCGCGCTCGTGCCGCCCGCGCCTGCCTGACGGCCATGGACCATGAACTCGGCCTTGTGCCTTGGGGATCGGCGCTCGGCGGACCCCGGATGCTGGCACGTGCTGACGGCGTTCCGGGTGTGGTGCAGTTGCTTGTTGCCTCAGGTCCCGGAGGAGCCGTGGCGGCGGGTCAGCATCTGTACCGCCACCTCGACCTCTGCCTGAGGGACGACCAGCTGCAGCCGGCCTGGCACTTCGCCGCAGATACGGGTTGGCAGCCCTGCGACGACCCGGCGCCGGGCTGGAGCCGTGGCCGGGCGTGGTTGCTGCTGGCGGTCGCTGACGCCCTGCACAGTCGCGAGGCCCGGGGGTGGCGGCCGGACCGCCTGGAGGCCGCAGCCGAACAACTGGTGGCCGATGGCGCTGCCTTGACCGGCTCACTCGTGCCGCTGGCCGACGAGAACCGTCCGGAAGGGCACCTGGACACGTCGGCTGCCGCTGTCACTGCTGTTGCGCTCCTCAAACTGGCGCGTCTTCGTGGGCCCCGGTCCACAGAGTTCTCGGACAGGGCCGCCGCGATCCTGGGGCGTCTGGTCTGCGCCCATCTGTCCGCGGGCGACGGTGACCGCCCCGCCGGCATGCTGCTGGACGGCTGCTACGACGCCGGAAAGGGCATTGCCGTGCAGCACGAACTGATTTGGGGCGACTTCTTCCTGGCGCTCGGCCTGGCCGCCCTCTCCGGGCTCGTCGACGTCACCGAGGTGTAGAGGTGAGCTCCTGCCCGTAGCCGCGCAGGACCCGGCGCGCCACGGACGTGATGTGGAGTTCGTCCGGACCGTCCAGGATGCGGGCAGCGCGACCTGTGCGGAACAGTGCCGGCAGCGCGGTGTCCGGTCCGAGGCCGGCCGCACCGTGCACCTGTATCGCGGAATCGGTGACCTGCTGGAGCATGCGGGCCGCTGCGACCTTGGCCAGACCCACCTCGGTGTGCGCGTCCCGCCCGGCGGCGATCAGCACCACGGCTTCGTGAACGAGCGGGCGGGTCGTGCGCAGGGCCAGCAGTGCGTCGAACACGTGCTGCTGGACGAGTTGGTGCCCGGCGAGCGGGCCGCGGGATCCGTTCCGGGCGACGGCCCGTTCACACATGAGGTCGAACGCCCGGCGGGCTTGGCCGAGCCAGCGCAGACAGCGCAGGGTGCGCCCCAGTTGGAGTCGCTCGCCCGCTATGGCAAGCGCCTGCCCTCGTTCGCCGAGCATGTGGTCGCCGGGGACGGTGACGTGATCGAGTTCGATCTCCCACTGGCCGGCCGCGCCGAGCAGGGGCAGTTCCCGCACCGGCCGGAAGCCTGGGGAGTCGGTGGGTACCAGCAGCAGGGAGAGCCCGGCACGGTCGCCGGTCGTCCCGTCGGTGCGGGCCAGGACCGTGACCAGGTCGGCGTCCGCAGCTCCTGAGGTGAACCACTTGCGGCCGGTGACGGACCAGCTTCCGTCCGCGTGTTGCTCGGCGCGCGTGCCGGTCATGAACGGGTCCGTGCCGGGCACGTCGGGCTCGGTCATGGCATAGCAACTGCGCATGTCCCCGGTCACCAGGGGTTTCAGGTAGTCCTCGCGGACGCGGGCGCTGCCGTGCCGCGCCAGCATTCTGACGTCGAGCAGCGAAGCGGATCCGAGTGCCGTCGCGCCGTGATCGCTCGCGCCTTCGGCTTCGGCGAGTTCGGCGTACCCGGCCAGGGTCAGGCCGCCGCCGCCCAGTTCCCCGGGCAGCGGCAGGGCCCACAGTCCGTCTGTCCGGGCCTGGCGTTGCAGGTCACCCATGGCCGCCGCGGCTGCGGGCCCGCCCGCGTCCAGGACCGGTTCTTCCGGGATCACCCACCCGCGGATGAAGTCCTCGACACGTTTCCGCAACTGCGCGGTGCCATCGCCGCTTTGTGGGCGTTCGGCGCCCCTGCCGTCTCGACTCTCCATTTTTCTCCTCCAGTTCATGGGAACCCATGGGAACGGCTGTCCGACTGCTCCTACGTGGAACTGGTCGGGTGCGAACCGGCCCGAGTTCCCGCGTACCAACAACCCGGGCGACGGCACCGCCGCCGCGCCAGGAGAGGAGAGGCATGGCGTCACCAGTCACCACGCGGACGGTCCGGCCACTCGACACTCTGCGCTTCGATACCTCGGGACCGCCGGAGATCATGAAGGTGATCGGCGACCATCTGCGCCGTCTCGGCGCCGAGACGGCCGCCCACGCCACCGGCGACTCGCCAACCGGTCGCACCCAGCTCACCGGCGGGGGCTTTCGACCGGCAGAGGCGCACACGACCTGGTCGGTTCCCGGGACCGGGATCAGCGACGAGGCCACTGTGCAGGCGGCCACCGGCATCATGGCCGTGCACGGACGAAGGGACGGCGCACCGCGGGGCCTGGCCGCCGACTACACGGCCACGGCCACCGCTGTCCTCACGGTGCAGGGGCTCCTCGCCGGACTGCTGGCCCAGGCCCGCGGCGTGGACGCACCGACCCGGCTCACGACACGCGCCGACCACGCCGGACTGCTCGCCGTCTCCCAGTACCTCGCCGCCGCCGGCGCCGACGAGGGGGAGGCGGCCGAAATCGCCCCCGGGGGGCCGCCGTTCACCTCGGCCGACGGTGTCCTCTTCGAACTCGAAACCCTCGATCCGGGCGCCTGGGCCGGCTTCTGGCGCGGACTGGACGCACCGGCCGACGCGATACGGGCCGGCTGGCGGCCTTTCCAGTTCCGGTACGCCACTGCCTGTGCCCCCTTCCCGCACGTCCTGCACACCACGACGCAGGCGCACGCCCTGGAGCGGATCCGGCAGGCCGCATCGGTCTCGGGCGCCGAGGTGTGCGTTCTCGGCACGCTCGCCGACAGGGCAGCGGAGCACGACGGCGCCGCGCCGTGGTCCCTGGACCTCATCGGGCCCACCGGCCGCAGAGGCGGCACGCCCGTCCCGACCCCCGTCCGGCCGCTGGCAGGGCTCACCGTCCTCGAAGCCGGCCGCCGCATCCAGGCTCCCCTCGCGGCACACCTGCTGGGACTGCTCGGTGCCGACGTGATCCGCATAGAGCCCCCGGGCGGCGACCCACTGCGCGGCATGCCACCCGCCTGTTCAGGGATTTCCGCCCGCTGGCTCGCCCTCAACCGGGGCAAGCAGGCCGTCGAGATCGACATCAAGTCTCCGGGCGACCGGCGCCGACTGCGGGAGATGGCGGCGGAGGCCGACGTCTTCCTGCACAACTGGGCTCCGGGCAAGGCGGCCGAGCTGGGTCTGGACGCCGAGGACCTCGCCGAGGCCAACCCGGCACTCGTCTACGCCTACACCAGCGGCTGGGCGGACCGGCTGCCCGATGCTCCGATGGGAACGGACTTCATGGTCCAGGCACGCACAGGTGTCGGCGAGGCCGTACGGCCCGAGGGCGAGCCACCAGCGCCCTCCCTGATGACCCTCCTCGACGTGCTGGGCGGGCTGATCGGGACCGAGGCCGTGCTCGCCGGGCTGCTGCTGCGCGAACGCACCGGCCACGGCGTTCGCGTGGACTCCTCGCTCCTCGGCGCCGCCGACACCCTGACCGCACCCGCCCTGGCCCGGGCAGCTCGGGGCGAGAGCCCCAGGAAACCGAGCGGATTCCGCCGTCCCCTGCCGACGGCGGACGGCTGGATCGCGCCCAGCGACGACCGCTCCACCGACGCAGCCGCGTACGACCTGCGCAACCTGCCCACGGACGAGGCCCTGCGGCAGCTCCGCGCCCACGGGCTCACCGCGACACCCGTCACGACCGACATGTCCGGCCTGCACGACGACCCGCGCTTCGCCGGCTCGATCAGCCGCGACACGCACGGCGCCCTCACCGTCCGCGACCCCTGGAGCTTCGTATGACCCCCGGCACGAACACACTGCACGACCTGCTGCCCGCCGAACTCCGCCGCTCCTGGGTGGTCGACGGCACCTGCCCCGACCTCGACCTCTACAGCCTGTTCCGCGCACGCCAGATCGCGGACCTGCACCGGACCGCCATCCTCGATGCCAAGGGCAAACTCTGTTACACCGCCCTGGACCGCAAGGTGCGATGTCTGGCCACCGGCCTCAGAAACCTCGGCATACGACCGGGCGATGTGGTCGGCACTCAACTCCCCAACAACCGGGGCGCCGTCATCGCCGATCTGGCAATCGCCGCCGTGGGTGCGGTTGCCCTGCCGTTCCCGGTCGGCCGCGGCAGCCTGGAGGCCGAGTGTCTGCTGCGCCGCGCCGAAGCCGTCGCGGTCATCACCGCGAGCGAATACCGGGGCTCGCATCACGCCGCCGACCTGCGCACCCTGTCCACGGCGCTTCCCTCACTGGCCCACGTCATCGCGGCAGGACCAGGGACAGCCCCTGAAGGAACGATTCCGCTCTCGCAGCTGATGCGCTCCGACCCCAGCGGCTTCGTGCCCGCCCGACCCGACCCCGAGAGTGCGGCCCGCATCCTCGTTTCGTCCGGCTCGGAGGCGGAGCCGAAGATGGTCGCCTACTCGCACAACGCACTGGCCGGCGGACGCGGCAACTTCCTCGCCTCACTCATCCCCGACAAGACCCCACCGCGCTGCCTTTTCCTGGTGCCCCTCTCCACCGCCTTCGGCTCCAATGGCACCGCGGTCACCCTCGCGCGGCACGGCGGCACGCTTGTCCTGCTGGATCACTTCACCCCGGAAGCCGCACTCGCGGCGATACGGGAGCACGAGCCCACGCATATCCTCGGCGTGCCCACCATGGTCCGCATGATGCTCGACCGGCTCCGCGAAGCGGGCGACAAGCTCCCCTCCCCGACCGCCCTCGTGCTGGGCGGGGAGCCTCTCGACGAGACGACGGCAACAGCCGCTGCGCAGGCGTTCGGCTGTCCCGTCGTCAACCTCTACGGCTCGGCTGACGGTGTCAACTGCCATACAGGGCTGGACAACACGACACCGCGCACCGACAACTACGGGGTGGTCGCCGGCCGCCCCGATGACCGCGTGGCCGAGATCCGCATCACCGACCCGCAAACCCAGGAGGCGCTGCCAGAGGGCCGCGTAGGGGAAATCGTCGCGCGCGGGCCGATGACTCCGCTGTGCTACGTGGGCGACCCCGGACTCGACGCCCGCTACCGCACGGCCGACGGCTGGGTACGCACAGGGGATCTCGGTTTCCTCGACGAGGACGGTGTCCTGCACGTCGTCGGACGCCTCAAGGACATCGTCATCCGCGGCGGCGCGAACATCAGCCCCGCCGAGGTCGAACGCGAGCTCACCTCGCACCCGCTGGTCCGTGACGTGGTGTGCGTGGGTGTGCCGGACGAGCTGATGGGCGAGCGGCTGGCGGTCTGCGTGGTGCCGCGATCCGGGGACGGCCCCACGCTCGAGTCGCTGTGTGAGCACCTCACTCAGTGCGGGCTGGAGCAACGAAAGCACCCCGAACACCTGCTGGTCGTCGAGGAGCTTCCGTTGACTCCGGCGGGCAAGCCCGACCGCGCTGCCCTCCGGGCAGACGTGGCCGAGAGCGCCCACCCGGCCCCCACGACGGCTCCTCTGGTCCAGGCGGGCTGACACACAAGCCCGTCCGAGACGGAACAGGGAGGGCGCGCGGGTGCGCGCCCTCCCGCCCTTCGCTAGGCCGCGCGGCCCCGCCGGACGAGCCCGACAGCCAGGTCCACCACGAGGAACCCGAGCAGCGTGACACCCAGAACCGGAAGTGCCCAGCCCAGGGCCGCGATTGCCGGTACACCCACGATCAGCACGGGCAGTGGCAGTCGGCGCCAAACCCCACGGGCCGGGGCCTTCCCGAACGTGGCCTTGCGGTCGTCGCGGGTCGGCCGCCGCTGCCACCACATGCGGTAGCCCCAGAAGGTCACGAGGACCAGGCCGATCGCGATGACCGCCAGCACGATCTGGTTGACGATCCCGAACAGCACACCCATGTGCCCCTGTACGCCGAGCTTGCTGAGCTTGGCCAGGACCGGATAGTCCGCCCACCGGCTGTGCGACGTGACGTCGCTCTTCTCCACGTCCACCGCGACCTGGTCGTAATGCACCGGCCACACGTTGTCGCCCTGGGCCACGGTCCACGTACTGGCGGCGTCCGCCGGAGGCGTCACCTCCACAGTGCCGCCCAGGCCCGCCTTGCGTGCCACGGCGAGCGCAGCATCGAAATCGGCAGGATCCGCCGAGGCCGGCTCCTTCTCGGCGCCGTGCCCGGCATGCTCTGCGTGCTCGTCCTCGGGGGCCGCCTCGGCGCCGGGCAGCGCGGTGTCGAGTTCCGGTGCATGTCCTCGGACTGCGTCCAGCAACTGTCCGAAGCGGTCACCCGCGTAGTGGGACCACGTCAGGCCGGTCGCGCTCAGGAACAGCAGACCGACGGCGAGCCAAACCCCTGTGGCTGCGTGCCAGCTGCGGGTGCGACGTACACCCCTTGCGGAGCGGTCCGGAAGCAGGACGCCGCGCATCGACTTGGCGCGCTGCCCGCGGCTGCGTCCGAGCCACAGCACGAGACCTCCGGCGACGATCACCCACAGCCAGCTGGCGGCGACCTCAGAGTAGAGGCGGCCGGTCTCCCCCAGGTGCAGATTCCGGTGGAGGTCGTCAAGCCATGTGGTGAGCGGCGTCGAACCCCACCAGGTGGTCAGGTCGCCCTGCACCTTCGCGGTGTAGGGGTCGACGAAGACTGTGCGCTGATTCTCGCCCAGCTCCGGAACCGACAGCACCACCCGGGTGGTGTCCTCGGGGCCGGTCGGGGTGATGACCGACGCCAGGGTGCCTTCCGGGTGGACGGCGCGGGCGGCGGCGATCTGCTCCGCCAGCGGGCGCGGTTCACCGGCGACCTGCTCGACGCGCAGTTCGTCGCCGTAGACGAGCTGGTCGAGCTGAGGCGTGAAGGTGTAGGCCAGCCCCGTCAAGGCGGCCACGAGCAGGAACGGGGCGACGAACACCCCGGCGTAGAAGTGCAGGCGCATCAGCAGAGCACGCACGCCCTGCCAGGATCGGCCCGAGCGGGCGGTGTCCGTCGCATCTTCGGACGCCGCTGCGGCAGGAGGCGCAGCGACGGGTGTGTGGTCGGGCTGCGATGTTTGTGGCGGTCTGGACGACATCGGTTCTCCCCATGGGTGCCCGCCGCAATGGGCGGGGCAAGCAAAGCCGGTAAGTGGACTCCGCCGGCCGGCGGTGGCGGGTGCTGGCCTTGGCCCGGAACCGACTTCGCCTCTGCGCACGCCTTATCGGCGCCGGTCGAGACCGTACGGCGCAGGAGAAGGGCCAGGGGACGTCAGGCCGGGCACGCCATGGGAGGGCCTCGCCGAGGGCGGCAACGGGCGAGCAGAACCCCGAAGGCTGCGTGCACCACCGCCGGAGGAGTGGCATGCGGACGGGGTACTACCGGGGATGTCACGGCCGGGTGGCGGCAGATGCGCGGCACGACCAGCGCGGCCAGTCGGGTCAGAACCCGTTCGCCGTAGATGACGCAGAGCGCGGTTCCGAGGGTGGCGAGGGCATGCGACGACACCGTTCCCGCGGTCATGGCAGGGGCCGCTTCGTGCCCGGCCGTCATGTGGGCGTCGGGCATGTGGCCGGCAGCGGAGTGGCCGCTGTGCGAGGCAGGCATCGGGTGCCCGCCGCCGTGTGGCATCGAGAGGTGGTGCAGGAAGAGGTGCAGGGCGAGCTGCATGCCGCCCAGCATCATCGTGGTCACCTCGAAGCGGCGCCAACGACCGCCGCAGACCACGGCGCCCGTCACGGTGAGAGCGGCGAAGAGCGCGAGCAGCGGTCCCGGGCCCGGTAGCCGGCCACCGGCGACGACATGGCTCACGGCACCCAGGAACAGGCATGCCGAAGCGCACAGCAGACCCCTTGAGGTCCGTGTCACCCAGCTTCCCGGTCTGCGCACCGGCTCAACTTAGCCAGTGCTCGGGGAGGCGTCGGCGGGTTCGGAAGAAGTCATTCCGTGGCCGATGAAAGGGGGCTTCGTCCGGTCGGCTGTCAACGCGCCGCTGTGGGAGCCCTGTTGTGTCCTGCGGACCGGACGGCGAACGACGCGCGCAAGGGACGTGGAGCTCCTCGGGTGGCGGGAATCACACAGGCTTCACGGGTGACGCAACCGGAAGGGGCAGCCCGTGCCGGGGCTGCCCCTTCCCGCTACGACGAGTGCCGTGGCGGGCTGATCAGGACGCCCCCATCCCCTTCTTCAGCTCAGCCGCCGCGTTGCGGTAGACCGGCAGCAGGTCCAGGTCCTCCCCCGGATAGTTGACGATCTTCACCTGCTTCGCGCCGGAGTCCGGCAGCACCGTGCCGGTCGACATGTGCGCGTTGTCCAGGACGAGGGCGGGCTTCTTCTTCGACAGCTCGGCGAGTTGCGCCGGGGTCACGGGCTCAGGGCCGTACGTTCCGACCACCGTGGCACCCGCGAGCTTCGCCGACCAGGCGGTGAAGACCTGGGTGACGACGTTGGGGCTCTTCCCGCCCGGCCAGGCAGCCTTCACGTCCTTGGACAGCTTGGCGTACTCGGTGTCGAAGGTGCTGTTCCACTTCGCCGCGGCCTCCTCGGTGCCGAACAGCTTGCCCAGTCGCGCCACCTCGGCGTTGACCTTGCCGGCGTCGTTGTCGAGGTTGACCTCGACCAGCTTGGCCTTGGAACCGGCGGCTTCCTTGATCTTCGCGGCGTACGGCTCGAAGGGCGCGTACAGCACGAAGTCGGCCTCGGCGACGGCGGCGAGGTCGGACGGCTTCGGGTCGTAGTCGGGGGCGTGGTGAACGGACTGCGGCACGATGACCTTCACGTCCTCGGCACCGGCGGCCTTGGCGAAGGCGCCTTCCCATGTGGTGGTCACGACCACCACCGGCGTCTCCTTGCCGTCTGCTCCTGCCTTGGCCGACGTGTCGCCGTCTTTGTCGCTGCCGCAGCCGGTGGTCAGGAGGAGCGCCGCGCTCAGTGCGACGAGGGAAGCGATACGGACGCAGGTGCGCGCCATGAGGTGTTTCTCCGTTCAGGTACGAGATGGACGGCGAGGACGACTGCCCCCGCCGTCAGGACGAGGACCGGTCCGGGTGGCCAGTCCAGCCAGAGGGCCACGAGGAACCCCGTCAGGTTGACGACGACGCCGATACCGACCGCCCACAGGGCGATCGACTTCAGTGAGCTGCCCAGGCGCCGGGCCGCGAGCGCGGGCAGCAGGGTCAGGGCGTCCACCAGCAGGGCGCCGGTCAGCTTGATCGCCCCGGCGACCGCGATGGCGACCAGGACCAGCAGCGCGACGGTCAGCGCGCGCACGGGTACACCGGAGCACTGGGCGAGCTCACGGTCGTACAGCAACAGCGCCACGTCCCTGCGGCGCCACCAGAACAGGCTCGGCACGACGACGGCGAGCACCCCGAGGACGACCAGGTCGGCGGTGCCCACCGAGAGGATGGACCCCCACAACAGGGCGAACGCGCCGGAGGCGTTGACGCCTGAGACGGCAAGGAGGAGCAGCGCGGCCGCGATCGCCAGGCTCATCAGCAGGCCCATCGCACCGGACAGTCCGTCCGGGGTGCGGGCCAGCGGGGCTACACCTGCGCCTGACAGAGCGCATGCCACGAGCGCGCAGAGCATCGGGTCGAGACCGGTCAGCAGGCCGACGGCGATGCCGAGCAGAGCCACATGCATCATCGCGAAACGCACCGGCATGATGTCCAGCCCAACGATGATCACTCCGACCACCGGCAGGCCGATCGCCGCGAGCAGAAGCGCGAACCCGGCCCGCTGTACGGGAACGAGCTGCAGGAGCGCACCGACGTCGGCGGCGGCCAGGTTCACCGGACCTCCCTCAGCCGCCCGGCGGCCATCTCCAGTACGCGGTCGCACCGTTCGGCGAGCGTCCGGTCGTGGGTCACCACGACGAGCGTGATGGGCAGAGAGGTCAGGACGTCGGCCGCTTCCTCCTGGCCCGCGAAGTCGAGCGCAGCGGTGGGCTCGTCGGCGAGCAGTACCTCCGCCCCTGCAGCCACGCAGCCAAGAGCCCGCGCGAGATACATGCGTTGCAGCTGGCCTCCCGAGAGGGTGTGGAGAGGGCGTCGGGTCAGCGCACCCACCCCCAGCCGGTCCGCCGCCTTCGCAGCATCGGACGGTGCGCCGCTGCTGGCGAGCAACTCGTCACCCCGTAGCGGGAACCGTCCGGCCGCCGGCTTCTGGGGGATCCAGGCACAGGCCTTCCGCCGCCACGCCCAGTCGGCCGCCGAGCGGGTGCCGCGACCGCCGATCAGGATGGTGCCGGTCACCTGCTGGTGCATGCCGAGAACGGCACGCAACAGGGTGGTCTTGCCCGAGCCGTTGGTCCCGGTCAGCGCCACGCGTTCGCCGGCCGCGATCTCGAGGTCCGTGTCGGCGACGGCCTGGACCCGGCCATGACGGCAGACGACCCCCCGCATGCGTACATCCAGCCCACCCATTCACGCACCCTTCTGACTTCCGCCGTCCCACGCGTCAGTAGTCGGAGGAGGTGCCCTGCGAGTTCCCGGGCAGAAGAGGGAAATTCACCGGGTGGTCAGCGCCGCACTGCCGGACCCGTACCCGTGATGTGGCTGACAGCCGGCCGAGCAGCATGAATCAGGACATTGCCGGTGGGCCGGCGGGCGCATTGATCCGGCACCGACAGGCACCGTTCTCTTGGCTGCGCAAGCCTGCTGATGCACCGATGCCCGTGCCTTGGCTACCGAGGATCGATGCGTAACCGACGGCGAGCGGAATCACGGGACCGTGGAGGGAAGGCGGTCCGATCGCCGGGCGGTGCACCCGGCGATCGGTGGGCGGGTCAGGCCAGGGCGATTCCGTCCAGCTTGCCGCCCCTGGCGTCGTCGACGAGTGAGGAGAACTGGTCGGCGCTCATCTGAATGCGCTGCCCGAAGTCGTCGGTGAGGACGACTCGGCGCTCGGCCGGGGCGCTGGAGTCGATGAACAGCTGGGGACAGCCGCAGTCGCACTTTCCGCAGAACGTCGCCACGGGCTCCAGGGCACTGATATCGGTCATGTTTCTTCACCTCCGTGGGTGCGGCCCGCCGGCGTCAGAGCCGGTGACCGCGGGAACTGTCCGGGGGATACCCCCTGCGGTGAGGGAAGACGCCTGCCGTCGCCACATGCTGGAGCGTGGTCGGCGGCCGGTGGGCGCCCCGTGCAACCCCGTGCTTCGGTCGGGTCGGAAAGACGGGAACCGCTGGTGCTCTGCAACCGACTGATGGAAGGGAGGCGTCGCCTGCACGCGCATTCCGCGGCGGCCCGGTTCCTGTAGACCACCCATCCGCATGGTCGTCGATGAAGTGCCCGCAACGACGGCGCCAGTCGGCCGCCCCGTCACGTGACGTGTGTCACATGCTTGCTTCGGAACCCCGCCTTCCCTGGATGCGACTTCTTGAGCCGGTAGGGGCGATCTGAATCTTGCGTATGAGATCTGGAGAACCGGTGATGGACGAGTCCGTGCAAACCACCCCCGGCGCGGGGCGGGCATTCCGGAGGGCGGCGCCGCCGCCGGCCCTCTGCGGCTTCCTTGTATTGATGGCAGTCGTGTTCGCGGTGTCGTACGTCGTGGGTGCCGCAGCCGGGCCCGTGTCGCCCGGAATGCACGGCGCGACCACCAGCGGTGGCGGGCAGCACGACGGTGGAGGCGAATCAGGCACTCAGCACGGGCACGGAGGAAGCCGCTGATGGGCGCGGAAACGGAGACCGTCCTCCTCACCACCGATCTGACCGTCGGCGGAATGACCTGCGCAGCATGTGTCAGGCGCGTAGAGAAGCGGCTCGCCAAACTGGACGGCGTCACCGCCACCGTCAATCTGGCCACCGGACTTGCCCGGGTCAGTCACCCAGCGGAGATCCAGCCCGCGGAACTCGTCTCAGCGGTGGAGAAGGCCGGTTACACAGCTGCTCTCCCCGAGCCCGTCAAGAAGCCGCAGCCCGAGGAAGAAGGCAATTCGGAAAACGCACGGCAGGACCGCGACCGGCTCCTGATCACGGCTCTGCTCGCGACGCCGGTGCTTGTGCTGTCGATGGTGCCCGGCCTGCAGTTCCGCAACTGGCAGTGGCTGTGCTTCGCACTCGCCGCGCCGGTCGCCGTGTGGGGAGCCTGGCCATTCCACGTGCGGGCGGTGCGCGGTCTGCGGCATTCGTCGGCGACCATGGACACACTGGTTTCGCTGGGCGTGGCGGCGTCCTTCTCATGGTCGGCCTACGCGCTGTTCCTCGGAGGAGCGGGCGAGCCGGGCATGCGGATGCCGTTCGCACTGGTGCCCTCCGCTTCGAACGGGGCCGCGCACATCTACCTCGAAGCAGCCGTCGGTGTGCCGCTGTTCGTGCTGGCGGGCCGGTTCCTGGAAGCCCGGGCCCGGCACGGCACGGGCGCTGCGCTGCGGTCGCTGGCCCGCCTTTCCGTCAAGGAGGTGTCGGTACGCGAGGACTGCGGCGAACGGCGCGTGCCCATCGCCGAGTTGACGATCGGGCAGGTCTTCGTCGTCCGTCCCGGCGAGCGGGTGGCCACCGACGGCGAGGTCGTGGAGGGCAGCTCCGCGGTGGATCTGTCCTTGGTCACCGGCGAGAGCGAGCCGGTCGAGGTCGGACCGGGATCGGCGGTGGTCGGCGGCGCGCTCAACGCGGGCGGGCTGCTGCTGGTACGGGCAACGGCGGTGGGCACGGGCACCCAGCTCGCCCGAATCACCCGGCTGGTGACCGAGGCGCAGGCCGGCAAGGCGAAAGCGCAGCGGCTGGCAGACTCGGTGGCAGGGGTCTTCGTGCCGGTCGTGCTGGCCCTGGCCGTCACCACGCTGGGGTTCTGGCTCGGCGCCGGAGCCGACCCGCAGGCCGCTCTCACCGCGAGCGTGGCTGTCCTGGTCGTGGCGTGCCCGTGCGCGCTGGGACTGGCGACCCCGACGGCGCTCATGGCCGCGACCGGCCGCGGCGCCCAGCTGGGTATTCTCGTCCGCGGCCCTCAGGCACTGGAAGGGCTGCAGCACATCGACACGGTCGTGCTGGACAAGACCGGCACGCTCACCTCCGGGCACATGACCGTCGCCCGGGTCACGGCTGTGCCAGACGGACTCGGCACCGACGCGGTGCTCAGGCTCGCCGGCGCGGTCGAGTACGGCTCGGAGCATCCGCTGGGCCGCGCGCTCGTCTCGTACGCGCGGCGGGCCCTGCCGGAACGTCCGTTGTCGGACGTGCGCGACTTCGGCACCCTGGTCGGGCGGGGAGTACACGGTCGGGTCGGGGACCGACTCGTCGAAGTCCGCGCCCCCGAAGGCGAGTTGCCCACACACCTGGCAGACGCGCTGACCGCGGCCGAGAGCGCCGCGCACACGCCTGTCCTCGTCCGCGTGGACGGGGTGGCCGAGGCCCTCATCGAAGTCGGCGACGTCGTCCGCCCCGGAAGTTACCGGGCGGTGGACCGATTGCGGCGGCTCGGCGTGCAGCCGATCCTCGCCACAGGTGACCGTGAGGGGCCCGCCCGGTCGGTGGCAGCGGCACTGGACATCGAGGAAGTGCACGCCCGCTGCACGCCCGAGGACAAGACCGGTCTCGTACGGGAGCTGCAGGAGCAGGGCCGCCGGGTCGCAGTCGTCGGCGACGGCGTGAACGACGCTGCCGCGCTGGCCGGGGCCGACCTCGGCATCGCCATGGGTACTGGCACTGACATGGCCATCGGCGCGGCCGACGTGACACTGGTGCGCGGCGACATCGAGGCCCTGGCGGACGCCGTCCGCCTGGCCCGGCGCACACTGGGAACGATCCGCGCCAACCTCGCATGGGCCTTCGGCTACAACGCCGTGACCGTACCCCTCGCCATCGTCGGCCTGCTCAACCCAATGCTCGCCGCGGTGGCGATGTCGGTGAGTTCACTGCTGGTGGTCGGCAACAGCCTGCGGCTGCGCGCCTGGCAGCCGTCGCCCACGCGGAGCCGCACAGAATGACAGAACAGAACCCCTGGCGGCCGACCCGTCGCCGGTTCACCGACATCCTCCTGGCTGCGCTGGCACCCGTCGCGGCGTGCAGCGTCGCGCTGGGCGGCCTCACCACATGGGTGGGAGCGGGAAATGCAGGCACGCCGGCCCGGATCGACGTCGACCCCGGTCGCGTGTACCTGCCGGACGGGGACAGCAGGTACACCGCGGCATTCTTCGTGATCGCCAACTCCGGCAATGCGGAGGACCGGTTGACCGCCGTCACCTCGTCGGCCGTGCTCGGGGAGATCACGGTGCCCCGTCATAGCAGCATCGGGAGCGGTGCGGCATACCGGGACGGAGTGAACTCGGCGACCGTCCCCGCCGGGAGCGAACAGTCCATGTCGCAGTACGGCCTGAACCTCACCCTGAGGCCGAAGTCTGGGTGGCGAGCCGGCGACATCGTGCCGTTCACGCTGCACTTCGAACACAGCGGGCGGATCGAGACCGTCGCCGTGGTGGTCCGTCCGAGCCGGCCCGGTGAGCCACGGGATGGATCCCAGGTTTGAGCAGTTCGGCCCCGCACTGGTCTGGACGGCTTCTTCCGCTTTGGCGGACACCGTCGGTGTGGTGGTCAGGCCGCTGATCTCGGATGTCCGTCAAAGCGCATCAAGCCCACATCGGCCTCGATCGCCACCGACGTCCGGTGCAGGAGTCTTGAATGCCCCGGCGATTCCCTGTGTCCACACAGCGTCCACACATCACGGCGTCTGGGCCTTGGGAGCAGGCTGAAGACCGGTGGGAGCGGCGCCTCATCGCAGGTCGCACACGGCCCGCCCACCGCGGACATGTCACGCGCCGAAGTCCTGAGCAGCGGATTTTCTCCGTTGCGGCAAAGTTTCAGGCCCCGACCTCGGAAGTAACGTTTCCGCAGGTCAGGGCCCTAGATGGTGGGGCGGGTGGGACTCGAACCCACGGCCGACGGATTATGAGTCCGCTGCTCTGCTCTACCAGGTAATTCGCCCCCTCAACACTTCCCGGTCGTCGGCATGCAACTGGCCGCAGCCAGCACCGGGAATGCCCTTGCCGCACCCACCGAGCCTTGCCAACCATGCGACAGGGCGTGTCGGCAAACCTGTTGTTGAGCTACTGGACGCCCCGGGATGGCCTGGGTCCTGTGTCCGAGACCCAGATCCGGGCCATTCCCGGACCAGGTCGCCATCCGCCGCCGGTCGCCGTTCCGTTTCCGCAGGCCAGAGCAAGGTGCCTCGTGTGTACCACCATGAGACGAAGAATCTCCTGGTGGGCTATTCGCCGAAGAAGTTGGGGTTCCTCTGGGGGGCAGTTGAGGATCTCTGAACTGCAACTGTGCGGGACAGAGGCCCTCTTGCTGCGGGCTGTATCACCTCGCCGGACCGCAATCGCGCGACGTGCCGTTTGCCCCAGCCTGTCTCAACCGGCTCCCACCGCCGACCAGTATCTCCGGATTACTGCCGGGTGTTCGGTGTCGCTCAGCCGAGGCAGTGCGGCTGGAAGCCCGGATCGGCCGGACCCTTGCGCTGCAGGGCGTTCTGCACCCACTGCGCGACGACCTGGTCCTTGGTGGCTTGGTCGTGTTCGGTGATGTCGAGCGGGCACTCGTCCTGCAGCAGGACGTTGGTGACGTCCTCTGCCCGGCCGCTGAGGTAGGAGCTGGTATAGGGGACGACTACCTCGTCATACTTGGTGGCGATCTGCGTGTAATCGGGACCTGCTGGGGCCTCGGGGGCGGCGTTGAGTTTCTGAAGCAGGCCGGAGCCGGCGGTCTGGTCCACGCAGGCCGGGCAGACGGTGGCTCCGGCCGCGAGCGCCAGCGGGTTCGAGGTGCCGTGGTTCGAGGGCGCGATGCCGACAAGGTCATCCACCTTGGAGGCACCGCCCAGGAACTTGATGTAGTAGCGCGGCATCATCCCGCCCTGGCTATGACCTACGAGGTCCACCTTGCGTGCGCCGGTCGAACCAAGTACGGCGTTGACGAAGTCGCGCAGCTCGGCCGCCGACTCGGGTATGGGGTCGGTGGCCGCATGCCCGTAGTTGAAGGCATACACGCAGTAGCCGGTGTTCGCGAGCTGCGGCGAAAGCGTGGCCCAGTTCTCGGCCATGGTCTTGAAGGTGCCATTGACCAGGACGACCGGCTCCGGGTGCGCCGAGTCCGGCTTGCAGGACCAGTCATTCGCGCCGGCCGGTGGGACATCGGTGACGTCGGCCTGAGCAGTGATGAGGGGACCCATGAAGCCGAGGGCTACCGCAGCGGCGACAGCGGTCAGAATCCGGCGGGCGGCGCGCAGGCGCATGGGGCGTTCCTAACGTCAGGCCTCACTCGAGGTCGGTTCCACAGTGCCGAACCAATAAGCGGAATAGTTACTTCCGAGTCAGTAGCGGTCAAGCCTGCGATCCGCGCTGCATGTCACACCGCCTGAGCCTTGAGGTCGGAGTCGATGTGTGGTCATTACGGTGCGGGGACGGAACGATCAAGCCGTGGTGCTCACGTATGACCTGATACCTCGTCGCCAACTGCCGGACGTCCCAGGGCGGTTGTGCATCGCGCCGTCGCCCGACAGCGGCCAGGTGGTTGCGCGCCCCTTACCGGCGGTCGAGTGACGAGGTTCGCAGTATTGGCAAACGTCGCAAGTTGCGCGCTGCCCGCATCCAACTCGCAGCTTGACGACGCGTCTTGGGGACTCCGACGATCTCCGGCCGCTGCGTGAAGAGGCCCTGTTATCTAATCCCCTTGCAGCGGCAGGGACGGGGCGGCGTGATCCTCTCCGGTCCTGTTCGAGTACCGAAGGTATGACGTCTTCTCTCAGCCGGGCACCCGATGCCTCGACGTAGATCGACGCAACCTCGCGTACGCGCGCGGTAGCGGTCGCGTGGACGCCGATGGGATGCCTTTTGTCGACACGACCCTGATGTCTCCCATGAGAGCGGCACCGTCGGCGTCTTCGTGACCGCCAAACTCCGTTGGGGCAACCGTCAAGGTACCTGAGCACGGACGCTCCACATGATGCGTCGCGGGAAACAGGTCCAACTCAAACAGTTGGAGCAAAACACCAGGTCAGAGCAGTGGAAACGCAAAGCGCCTCACCGAAAACGTGTGCAGTACGGGCGTTACGTGCGCGCCCCTGACGCAGACCGACCCACGTCGCGCGGTTGTGGCAAGTCGGTTCGACTAACACACCTCCATAACATGGGGCACCCCTCCAGGTGAGCCACAGTCAGGTCGAACCGGATGCCCGGCGAGCAAGCCAGACCCGGTCGGGTCGGACCCACCTGCTCGACGCAGCGCCCGCCGGCCGCTTGCGATTCACCACGCTCAGCACGCCGCCACAGCCTTCACCCACTACGTCGCAACCTGCGGGACGAGGCCAACCCCAGCCGCCTTGGCCCGTTCGACGCCGAGGCCGCGCCGAAGGGCGAGGCTGGAACGGCGAGATCGAAGGCATCGATCTCATTCTGTCCCTGTACCGGAAACACTCCGAAGCGCAGCGACTCGCCGATTCCGCGCACGTGCACCTCTGCATAACCCTTACCCATGCAAAGAACAGGCCACGTTCACCTGAATCGTCTGCACGGAGTGAGCAGTTGTGGCTGAACCGGCGTACTGAGGGTGGAGGGCAACCCACGAAGCCTTTCCATACCGGAGGTACTTCACCCGTGACCACCACCAAGCCGGCCCCGACCCGGGTTGACGATCGCGAGGCGGACGATCCGGAGGGTTGGCAGTTCAACTCATCCCTCGTCCTCACCATGTTGCTGCTCCTCGTGGTCATGCTGGAGGGGCCGATCCGCCGGGCGTTGTCCGCGCCGGTGATGCAGAGCTGGACGACCGTGTTCGTCGCGGTGTTCGTCCAGGCCCTGCCCTTCCTCGTCCTCGGCGTGCTGCTGTCGGCGATCATCGCGGTGTTCGTCCCACCCTCGTTTTTCGCCCGCGCATTGCCGAGACAGCCCGCCCTGGCGGTGCCGATCTCCGGGATGGCCGGGGCGGTCCTGCCCGGCTGCGAGTGCGCCTCCGTGCCGGTGGCCGGGGCACTGGTGCGCCGCGGCGTCACCCCCGCGGCGGCGTTCGCTTTCCTGCTGTCCGCCCCGGCGATCAACCCGATCGTGCTGACCGCGACCGCCGTAGCGTTTCCCGGCAACCCCGAGATGGTCCTCGCCCGGTTCGTGGCGAGTCTGCTCGTGGCGTGCGCAATGGGCTGGTTGTGGCAGCGGCTGGGCCGCACCGACTGGCTGCGCCTGCCGGACCACCCGTCGTTCGACAGCCTCACCAAGGGGGCGGCGTTCTGGGGATCCGTACGGCACGACGTGATGCACGCCGGCGGCTTCCTCGTCGTCGGCGCGATGGCCGCGGCCACCCTCAAAGTCGTGGTACCGGCGGGTTGGCTGCATGCCGCGGCCAACAACCCCGTGGTGTCGGTCCTCGCCCTGGCGATCCTTGCGGTGCTGTTGTCGATCTGCTCCGAGGCCGACGCGTTCGTGGCCGCGTCCCTGTCCCAGTTCTCGCTCACCGCCCGGCTGGCCTTCCTCGTCGTCGGACCGATGATCGACCTGAAACTGTTCGCCATGCAGGCCGCCACGTTCGGCCGCGGGTTCGCGCTGCGGTTCGCTCCTGCCACCTTCACTGTGGCCGTCCTGATATCGGCCCTGGTCGGGGCGGTGCTGCTGTGAACCGGCAGGCCCAAGCAGCCGTGCTGTTCCTCGTCGGAGTGGCGGTGCTGCGCGCCGGCTTCACCGACCTCTATCTGCGCTACGTCAAGGCCGGGTTGCGCCCGTTGCTGATCGTGGCCGGCATCGTCCTGATCGCCGCCGCCATTGCCACTGTCTGGTACGAAATACGACGGCCACGAGCGACCCAGGAGCACCAGCCCGAGCATGAGCACCAGGCCGAGCACGGCCACGCCCACCACGAACCACGAATCTCCTGGCTCCTGGTCCTGCCACTGTTCGCTCTGATCCTGGTCGCCCCACCCGCACTGGGCTCCTACAGCGCGATGCGTACCGGCACGGCCCTGCAAAAGCCCTGGGGCTTCTCAGCCCTCCCCGCCGGCGACCCCCTCAAGCTCAGCGTCGCCGACTACGCCGGCCGAGCCGTTTACGACCACGGACGCTCACTCGACGATCGGCAGATCAAGATCACTGGTTTCATCACCCTCGACCGCAACGGCGCGCCCTACCTGACCCGCATGGTCCTCAACTGCTGTGCTGCCGACGCCCAGCCCATCAAGGTCGGCCTGACCGGACAGGTTCCCCCCGTCATGCAACCCGACGCGTGGCTCGAAGTCACCGGCACCTACACCAGCAAGCAGACCAAAGACCCCGTCAACGACGGCGTCATCCCCTTCATCAACATCAGCCAGGCCAGACCGGTCCCGGCCCCACACAACCAGTACGGAGACTGAAGTAGTCAGGGACGCACATCCGCTGCCAGGCGGGCCGAGCCTGCCACGAGTGAAGCGGTGAACCGGTGCCGCGGCGCTGTGAGCACTTGCTGTGCCGGTCCCTGCTCGATGAGCTCACCGGCGTCCAGTACGGCGATCCGGGCGGCAGTCGCTGCGGTGTCGAGGTCGTGGGTGATCAGGACCAGGGCCAGTTCGGGTCGGTCTCGCAGCAGGACGGCGAGCGTGTCCAGGAGGCCACGTCGGGTGACTGTGTCGAGGCCGGAGGTGATCTCGTCGCAGATCAGCACCCGCGGCCGGGCGAGCAGGGCCCGGGCGAGCGCGGTCCGTTGGAGTTCGCCGCCGGACAGTCGGCCGGGTCTGCGGCGTACCAGCTCCTCCGTGAGGCCGAGTCCGGTCAGGGTGTTCAGGGCCTCGGCAAGAGCCTCTCGCGGGTCTGCTCCTCGCAGCCGCACCGCCGTGCGCGCCACCTGGTCCAGGACCGGTCGGTGTTCGTCGAACGCGGCGTTGGCGTCCTGGAAGACGTACTGGACCGCGGCCAGTTGTTCACGGGTCCGGGCGCGCAGGCTGCGCGGGAGCGGGGTGCTGTCGAGGAGGACTTCGCCTTCGTAGTCCCGGTGGAGTCCGGCGAGGCAGCGGGCGAGGGTTGTCTTGCCGCTGCCGGAGCGGCCGACGACGGCCAGGCACTCGCCGGCGCGGAGGGTGAGTTCGGGGATGCGCAACACCTCCCTGCTAGCGGTACCGTCGCGGTGCCGGGCGGTGAGGCCACGTACCTGGAGTGCCGTCTGTCCTTCGCGCGTCGGCGGGGTGTCACCCGTCTTCTCGTCTGCCGCCAGGAGTTCGGCGGTCCAGGGATGCTGCGGTGCAAGCCACAGTTGCTCCGCGGAAGCTGCCTCCACCACTCGGCCGGCACGCATGACCAGAACCTCATCGGCCAGGGCCCGGATGACGTCCAGGTCATGGCTCAGCAGGACCACTGCGATGCCCTGCCGGGCGACCGCAGCCAGCTGGTCGACGATGCGCCGCTTCGTCAGCACGTCCTGCCCCGTGGTCGGTTCGTCCGCGACCACCACCCTGGCGCCGAGCAGCAGTGCCTGTGCCAGGACGGCGCGCTGCTGCTGGCCGCCCGAGAGCTGGTGCGGATAGCGCCGAAGCAGGGACTCGCCCTCCGGGAGCTGTGCGGCGGAGAGGGCGTGCAGGATGCGCGTCCGGGCGGCGGCCCGGCGCTCGCGCCTGGGCAGGCTCCGCACCTGGTCGCGGGCGATGTCCCGCAGCAGTGCGCCGACCCGGCGTACGGGGTTGAGAACGGCGCCGGGGTGCTGGGGTACGTATCCGACGAGGCCGTTGGATACGCGTACGTCGCCGGTCACGCGGGCACCCGCCGGGTACTCGCCCAGCAGCGCGAGGCCCGTGGTCGTCTTGCCGCTGCCGGACGCGCCGACGAGCGCGGTGACCTTCCCCGGCCGGACCTGAAAGCTGACGCCGTCGACGATCGCGCGGCCGTCGATCTCGACGCGTAGGTCCTTGATCTCAGCGACCGCGGTCACGTGCGTTTCCTCTTTTCCAGTACGGCGTCGAAGAGCAGGTTGCCGCCCATGGTCAGGGCGACGATCAGCAGGGCCGGGACGACCACGGCCCAGGGCTGGACGAACAGGCCCGTACGGTTGCGGTCCACCATCACCGCCCAGTCGGAGGCGTCCGGCGCGACTCCCACGCCGAGGAACGCCGCAGTGGCCACCAGGTAGAGCGCGCCTGTGAGCCGTACGCCCGCGTCCGCGGCGAGTGTGCGCGCGATCGACCTGCCGACATAGCCGATGGCCATGCGCCACCAGGTCTCGCCCTGCATGCGCAGTGCTTCTACGGCCGGGCGTGAGGCCGCTTCGGCCGCGGCCGCGCGGACGATCCGCGCGGCGTCCGGGAAGTTGACCAGGGCCACCAGCAGTGCGAGGCCCACCGATCCCGGCGAGAAGACGGCGGCCACCAGCAGGATCAGCAGCAGCGACGGCACGGCGAGCAGCACGTCCACGGGCCGCATCAGCAGCTCTTCGAGCCACGTCCGATGGGTGAGCGCGCTGATGAGTCCGAGCGGCACGGCCACCAGGTAGGCCAGGGCAGTCGCGGTCAGGGCCACGAGGACCACGGACCGTCCGCCGAGCAGCACGTGCCGCCAGACGTCCCGTCCGACGAAGTCGGTGCCGAGCCAGTGTTCGCCGCCGAGGGTGAAGGAGGCGGCCCGTGGGCCAGGGGCTCCGGCGAACAGCGGTCCGAGCAGGGCGAGGGCGAGCGGTACGCCGACGATCAGCGCACCGAGCATGGCGCGGTGCCTCATGCGGCCACCCCCGCCCGGGGCGCGAAGCGGTGGGCGACCAGGTCGGCGCCCAGATTGAGGACGACAGCGGTCAGCCCGAAGATCACCGCGAGGCCCTGCACCACGGGAACGTCCCTTTCCGCGACAGCATTCATCAGCACCGTTCCGAGCCCGGGGATCACGTACAGCGCCTCCACGACGATCACTCCGCACAGCAACCAGTCGACCGTGCGGGCAAGTTGCTGGGCGGCAGGCGCAATGGCGTTGGGCAGTGCATGCGTGTAACGGATGCGGGCGCCGGAGATTCCGTAGCGGCGGGCCTGGGCGACATACGGCGAGGCCAGCGCGTCGATCATGCCTGCCCGTACCAGGCGCGCCAGTGAGCACACCGGCCGCGACAGCAGGACGAGCACGGGGAGGACCAGCGCCGCGGGGTGGGCGAGCAGATCGGTGCCGTATCCGACGGCGGTCGGCGGCAGCCAGCCAAGACGTAGGGCGAACACAGTGACCAGCAGCACGCCGAAGGCGAACTCCGGGACCGCGTACACGCCCAGCGTCACCGAACTGACGAGCCGGTCCACGAGCCGCCCCTCGTGGCGGGCGGACAGCACACCGAGGCCGACCCCGGCCGGTACCAGCAGCACCATCGTGAGCACGGCGAGCAGCACGGTCGGCCCGAATCCGCCCTCGATGTACGTGCTGACGGGCCGCCCCGAGGCCAGGGACGTGCCGAAGTCGCCGTGCAGCAGCCCGGCCGCCCAGTGCGCCAGGCGTTCGTGGGCGGGCTGGTCCAGGTGCATCGCCTCGCGGATGGCCGCGATCCGCTCCGGGTCGGGCTGGTCTCCGGCGAGTGCCACGGCGGCGTCGCCCGGCAGCGCCTCGGTGAGGGCGAAGACGAGCAGCACGACGGCTGCCGTCTGCGCCACGCCGAGCAGCAGCCGCCGGGCGACCCAGGACCGGAATCCGATCACGCCAGCCAGACCTTGTCGAAGCGCGCCCAGTCGAGGGAGTTGGCGGGCGCCTTCTGCTCGACGCCCCGGACGCCCCGGGCGGTGCCGAGGATCCAGTCGGCGAAGCCCCAGATCAAGAAGCCGCCCTCGGTGTGCAGGCGGCGCTGCATGCGCTCGTAGACGGCGGCGCGGTCCTTCTTGTCCTTGGTGGACTGGGCCTGCTGGTACAGGGCGTCGAAGTCCTTGTGGCGCCAGTGAGTTGCGTTGGTGGTCGACCCGGTGAGCAGGCGCTGGGAGATGTGGGACTCGATGGGCATGGCGCCGGAGCGGTAGGACGCCAGGGTCCCGGAGTCGAGAATGTCCTTCCAGTAGCTGTCCTTGCTGCCGGTCTTGATCTCGATTCTCACTCCGGCCTTGGCCGCCTGGTCGCGGAAGATCGCCGCGGCCTCAGTGAAGCCGGAGGCGACCGGGGAGGTGTCGAGAGTGACCTTCAGCTTGTCGGCCGCGGCCTCCTTCAGCAGCTTGCGGGCCCGGTCGAGGTCCTGTTCACGCTGCGGCAGGCTGCCGGCGTAGTACTCGTAGCCCTTGCCAAACAGGTCGTTGCCGATCTCTCCGGCGCCGGACAGGGCGCCGTCGACCAGTTCCTTGCGGTCAGCGATCAGGAAGAACGCCTCGCGGACCCGCCTGTCGTCGAACGGAGGCCGGTCGGTCTTCATGACGAAGCCCTGCATGGCGCTGTTGCGGAGCCGGACGATCTGGATCTGCCCCTTGTTCTCGTGGGCGCGGGCGGTGGCGGGGTTGAGCTCGTGGGCGTACTCGACCTGCCCGCCGAGCAGGGCGTTGGCGCGCGCCGATTCCTCGTTGGCGACGACGAACTCCAGCTCGTCGAGGTGGGGGGCGCCGTCCCAGTAGGCGTCGTTGCGCTTGAAGACGGCCGACTTGCCGGGCGCGAAAGAGACGAAGCGGAACGGGCCGCTGCCGACCGGCTTCTTGTCGAAGTCCTGAGCACCCTCGGGGACGATGTACGCGCCGAACGCCGCGAGCACGTTGGGGAATTCGGCGGTCGGGCGCTTGAGGACGAACTCGATGGTCCGAGCGTCGAGGGCTCTGCTGGCCTTCAGGTCGATGGGCTCCAGCGACGCCTTGGCCCGGAACGCCTTCGCCGGGTTGGCGATGCGGCGGTAGCTGTAGAGGACGTCCTGGGCGGTCACCGGCTTGCCGTCGTGGAAGGCGGCCTTGCGCAGGGTGACCTTCCAGCGGTCCAGTCCCGCGTTCGGCTCCCAGGACGAGGCGAGCCGGGGCTGCGCGGAGAGGTCCGGCCCGTAGTCGGCGAGCTTGTCGAAGAGGGCCTTGGCGCGGGCGGCATCAGCGAAGAGGTTGGCCAAGTGCGGGTCGAGGGTCTCGCTCGCACCACCGCCTGCGAAGGCGGCGCGCAACCGTCCGCCGCGCTTGGGCTTGCCGTCTGCCTTGGCGGGGTCAGCGGCGGTGCCGGAGCCGGCGCAGCCGGCGAGGGCGAGCGCGCCGAGCCCGGCCGCGCCTCCGGCTGCGGCGAGGAAGCCCCGGCGGCGCAGGCCGGGGAAGCGGGAGTCGTTGACGGGGACGTCGTTCATGAGGGTTTCCTTGCTGTGCGAGCGGATGTTGGCGCGGGGGGCGACGGAATGTGGGGTTCAGCGGGCGCGCGTGAGGCGGGCGACAAGATGGAGCCGGTCGGCATCGGCCGTAGCGGCCGGCAGGTCGCCCTCACGCCACGGCGGCTCCGTACGAGGACCGGGCCCGTCGTACAGGGCGAGCACCTCGAAGCCGTGAACGGCGAGGAGGTGGCGAAGTTCCTGGGGGAAGAGCAGCCGCCAAGCGGAGCGCTGCTCGACCGGTGGCGAACCGTCGTCGGAGGTCCACACCCGCGTGCGGCGCAGCAATTGCGCGGCCCGGTCCACGCGCAAGGTGGTGGTGGACCGGTAGGCGGTGCCCTGCCAGGTGAAGCCGTTGACGGACGGGCGGTCGAGGAGATCCGTACGACCAAGGAAGAAGGCCCCGTTGCGCATCTCCGCAACAAGCAACCCGCCGGGTGCCAGTGAAGTGCGGCACGAGCCCAGGAACCCGTCGAGCTCCTCGTTGGTGTGGCAGTACAGCAAGGCACTGTCCAGGCACACCACGGCGTCGAAGGACCGTTCGGCGAGGTCGAATCCGCGCAGGTCTGTCAGGACGTACTCCGGACCGGGGTAGTGCACGCGCGCGTGCTCCAGCATCGCCTCGGACAGGTCCGCGCCGACGACCGTGCGACCGGCCGCGTGCAGATACGCGGCGTCACGGCCGGTGCCGCAGCCGATGTCCAGAACCCGCGGACCGGCCCCGTACCGCCGCAGACAGTCCTCCGCCCAGCGCCCCGCCACCCGTGCCTCGTCGGGGAAACGGGCCTCGTACAGGGCCGGGTTGTCGGTCAGCAGGTTTGCGTTTCTCATTCTCGGTCTCCTCATGCCGGCACCGGTACGGGGGGCGCCACTTGGGCGGGAAGCACTCGCCGGCGGTGGAGCCAGGCGACGCCGGTGGCGGAGGCGAGTCCGAAGGCCAGGCAGCACGCCCAGGGCAGCCACTGGGCCCCCGCGCGCTCACCGGCGTCCATGGACCAGCCGACGACCGTGTTGCCCAGGGCCGCCGCGATGCCCGAGACCACGTAGAACAGCCCGAAGTACGTGCCGGTGAGCTCTGGGCGGCCGAAGCGGGGGATCAGCTCCATCACGAAGGGCTGGGCGATCATGACGCCCAGGTAGAGCAGCAGCGCCCCGGCCAGGACAGGCAGCGCGCCGAGCACCGCGTCGCCGACGCCGCCGTGCGCTGTCCCGGCCCCCGCCACCGCCATCGGCGGTAGGAAGGCCAGCCCCATCAGCGTGAGCCCCGCGCTGATCCATCTCGCCCGGCTGCCCCGGCTCTTCAGCGCCCGCGTGATGCGCAGTTGCAGCGAGAGGTTGGTGAGGGTGCCGACGAGGAAGACGATGCCTGCCGCGCCATCCCAGCCGGTGGCCCGGCGCGCGCCGGCCGGCAGCAGCAGATACAGCTGGTTCTCCAGGGTGAACATGCCGACCATGGCCAGGGCGAACGCCAGGAAGCTGCGGTTGCCGATCACCTCTCGCCAGTCCCCGAGGACGCTGTTCGCGGACGGTGTGACCTCGCGTGCCGGAAGCACCATGGCCTGGGCGACCGTGAGCACCGCGAAGATCCCGGCCGCGGTGAGTGCGGAGGCGCGGAAGTCGACCAGCAGCAGGGCGCTGCCGAGCAGCGGCCCTATCAGGGCGCCGGTGGTCGCGAAGACGTTGAACAGGGCGAACGCCTCGGCCTTGCGCTCCCCCGCCTCCAGGGCGAGATACGCGCGTACGGCAGGGTTGAACAGCGCCCCGGCCAGTCCGCTGAGCACGGAGGCGGCCAGCAGAACCGTCAGTCCGTCGCCCAGTGCGAAGAGCCCGAAGCCGACGGTGCGCAGCGCGCATCCGGCGATGATGACTCCGCGCGCTCCCAGCCGGTCCGATGCCGATCCGCCGATGAGGAACAGGCCCTGCTGGCTCAGGTTGCGCACGCCGAGCACGATGCCGACGACAGCGGCCGACAGCCCAAGGTCCTCGCTCAGGTGCACGGCGAGGTAGGGGATGAGCAGATAGAAGCCGGTGTTGACGCCGAGCTGGTTGACCAGGAGGAGCCGTATCGCGAGGGGGAAGCCGCGTATCTCGTGCCACGTCTTCACTCGCGGTTCTCCTCGGTGCGCGGGTGCACGCCGAGACCCGGGCGCGGGCTTGTCCGGATGTGTCCGTCGGTTCCGCCGATGCCGGTCCACGGGTCGTGGGCGAGCAGTAGATGCCCGTCGAGGTCGATCCACCGGGCGCGGTCGGCGAGATGCACGGCGGGGGCGATGCCGAGCGTGCTGGCGGTCAGACAGCCGAGCATCAGCTCGGTACCGGTGCCGGCGATCAGTTCGGCGATCCGCAGGGCCGCGGTGACGCCGCCGCACTTGGCGAGCTTGACGTTGATGCCCTGCACCCGCCCGGCGAGACGGCGGGCGTCCTCGTAACCGACCGCGTCCTCGTCGGCGATGACTGGCAGCGGCGAGCGTTCGGCGAGGTTTGCCAGCGCCTCGGGGTCGCCGGGTGCGATCGGCTGCTCCACGGCCTCGATTCCCAGCTCCGCGAGGCGGGGCAGGAGTCGTTCCGTCGTGGCAACGGTCCAGGCTCCATTGGGGTCCAGGAGCAGCCGAGCGTGGGGAGCCGCGGCCCGCACGGCCTGTAGACGCTTCAGGTCGTCCTCGGGTTCAGGGGCACCGGCCTTGATCTTGAGGACCGAGAAACCGTCCCGTACCAGGCGGGCGGCCTGGGCTTCGGCCTGCCTCGGCGAGGTGATGCCGATGGTGCGGGCAGTCGCGGCGGACGGCCGGGCGGAGGTACCCAGCAGTTCGTGGACCGGGATGCCTGCGCGCTTGCCCACGAGATCGAGCAGCGCGGACTCGACGGCCGCGATCACGGCGGGCGGGGTGCTCTCCCGGCCTCCGTTGCGCAGGGCGACCAGGGCGCTCTCCGGTTCGGCGAAGCGGGCCAGCCACTGGGATTCCGTGTGCAGCAGTCGTCCGAGGGTGTCGGCGTCGAGGCCGTAGTACACGCTGGTGACGGCCTCTCCGCGGCCGAGCCGGCCTTCGTGTTCGATGAAGAGCCAGACGGCGTCGCGGGCCGCCATCGTCGAGCGGGATATGCGCAGCGGCTCGGTGAGTTGGAGACGCACGGTGCGCTGACTGACCTTCACGGGCTCTCTTCCCAGCGTGGGGTTCGGCTGTGCAGCGGGTCGGTGACGGCGTGGCACCGGGCCCAGCCGGTGGCCTCCACGGCCCGCGGATGCGGGATCTCGACGGGGCGCCTTGCCGCGGTGGCCAGGTCGAGCCCATGGGCGGCGGCGAAGTTGTCGTCGTAGACGCTGCCGAGATAGCGATGCGGTCCGTCGGGGAAGATGGTGGCGACGACGGCTCCCGGGTGGACGCGAGCGGCCCAGGCCGCCACGAGCGCTACGGCTCCGGTGCTCCAGCCGCCGCTGACGAAGTTGCCGACAGCGAGCTTCCGGCAGGCGTCCGCGGCCTCGGCCGGGCCGACCCAATGGACCTCGTCGAAGGCGTCGTAGGCGACGTTGCGTGGATGGATGCTGCTGCCCAGTCCGCGCATCAGGCGGGGCCTGGCGGGCTGGCCGAAGATCGTCGAGCCGGTGGCGTCCACGCCGATCAGCCGGAGCCCGGGCCAGTGCCGCCGCAGCGGTCCGACCACGCCGGCGCTGTGGCCGCCGGTGCCGACGCTGCACACCAGTACGTCGAGGTGGTCCAACTGAGCCGTGAGCTCGGCAGCGAGGGAGGCGTAACCGATGATGTTGTCGGGGTTGTTGTACTGGTCGGGCCAGTAGGCGTCCGGCAGCGTCGACAGCAGATCCCGCAACCGGGCCAGCCGGGCGGCCTGCCATCCGCCCTCGGTCGCTGGGCGGTCGACCAGCTCCAGCCGGGCCCCGTATGTGCGCAGCAGCTGTCGCATCGAGGGCTCCAGCTCTGTGTCGCCGACCAGCACGATCGGATGCCCCAGGGCCTGACCAGCGAAGGCCAGCCCGATGCCGAGCGTTCCGGAGGTGGACTCCACCACCGGGGCGCCGGGCCGCAGTTCGCCGCGCTCCTTGGCCCCGAGCAGCATGGAGACGGCCGCCCGCGCCTTCATGCCGCCGACGCCGAGACCTTCCAGCTTGGCCCAGAAGCCGGGCTGCGGGCAGGGCAGGTCGACGGTGATGCGGGCGAGCGGGGTACGGCCTAGCAGGGCGAGCAGTTCGCGGTTGCCCGCGGGGCTGAGGACGGCCGTGGTCACAGGGCGGCTCCGGAGCACTCGCTGCCGCCGTAGCGGTGGACAATTCCGGGCCCGCCGTCGAGCCAGAAGAAGGGATACGGCTCGGCGGACACCGCACTGACTCCGGCGCCGATGAGGCGCGGCAGCACCGCGCTGCCGGTCTGGGCGAACATCACCAGCGGCTTGCCGTGCCGCAGTGCGTGCTCGCGCAACGGCTCGAAGCTGCCGTTGCCGAGTGTCATGCCCGAGGCGAGGACGGCGTCACAGCGTTCCAGTTCCGCGAGTGCGTCGGTGCGCACCGGCTCGCCCCACTCCGTTGTGCCGCCTTTGAGGTCGCAGGGTATGTACGCAAGCCCACGCGCCCGTAGGGCCTCCAGCAGCGAGTTGACCACGCCGACGACGAGGACAGTGCGCCCTGGGCGGACATCGAGCAGACCGGTGACGGCCTTGGCCCTGGCCCGGGACTTCTCCAGCGAGCTCCCGGCGGGGAGCGGACACGGCCGTGCGCCGCTCGCGGAACCGTGGGGAAGCACGTGCATCAGGTAGGCGTCCAGTGCGGCCACCCGTACAGGCAGCAGATCGTGCGCCAGCAGCCGGGCGATGTCCGCGCCGACACAGTCGTCGACCGCGCTGTCGGGGAGCCCACCGGGCTCGACCGCGCACGAGCCCACGGCCTCGGCCAGGCGCAGGCTCAGCACTTCGTTGCGGTAGCCGCCGCTGCGCCCGGCATGCCGTACAGCCTGGCGCGTGGTGAACGCCACGGCGATCCGCTCAGTCCTCGGGTCGGGTCCGAAGCCACCGCGGAGCACACGGTCGACGAGTTCGTCGTACGAGGCCGCGGTGATGTTCGTGTGGGTGATGGCGGTCATCGGCCGACCACCTTCGGACAGAGCGCCGAGAGCAGCGTCTCGACCCGGTCGCGAGCCCCGAGGCCCTCGGCATCACCGACCATGACGTGGCCCAGGTACTCGTTGTTGCTGCCCGCCGCCGTGACGACCTTGCCGGGCTCGGCGAGCTGGATCTCCAACAGGTCCACTGCCGTGCGCACGTCGTCGGCTCCGTCGACGGCCTCCAGCACTCCCCCGGTGTCCGGCACCAGGAACCCGATGGCGGCGCTGCGCAGACCGGTGGCTCGTCGGCGCAGGTCCGGTTCGCAGCCCAGGGCCACGTCGACACAGGCGGCGGCGAGATCGATCCCCGCCACATGACGGATCAGTTCGGTGATGCGGTTACCGGCGGGGCGGGGGTTGACCTCGACCACACGTGGCCCGTCGGCCGTCAGCTTGATCTCGGTGTGCGCCACGACCCCGTCCAGACCGAGGGCCTTCAGCGCCTGAACAGCCGTCTCCGCAACCGCCTCGCCGTCTGCGGCAGCGAGCGCCGCGGGGAACATGTGGCCGGTCTCGATGAAGGCCGGCGCCCCACCGACGCTCTTGTCGGTCACCCCGACCACCCGCGCCGTTCCGGCGAACGACACGGTCTCGACGCTGACTTCCGGCCCCTGGAGCAGTTCTTCGAGCAGCACCACGGGCTCGCGGCGCTGGCCTCGCGCGTTGACGGGGAAGTCGGCGAGCGCCCTGTAGGCGCGGGCCAGCCCCGACTCGTCGTCGACACGGCGTACGAACATCCCGGCGCACAGGTCCACGGGCTTGAGCACGAGCGGGTACCCGATCTCCCGCGCCGCATCGGCGGCCTCGGCCCAGTCCCCGCAGACCGCGAAGCGGGGCCCCGGCACTCCGGCATCGGCCAGGACACGGCGCGTCGCGTCCTTGCGGCAGGCGTTCTCGACCGCTGCAGAGGAGGGGCCCGGCAGCCCCAGGCGGCCGGCGATCCGTGCGGCCGTCGGGAGGTAGTAGTCGCAGGAGGTGATCACCCCGTCGAAGCCCAGCGCACCGTGGGCGCGCTCGACCAGGGGCAGCAACGTCTCGACTTCGTTGGTGTCGGCGGTCAGCACGTTGTGCGCGGCGAGCAGCGGGTGCGCGGTGCCCTCAGGGGCGGAGCGCAAGTAATGGTGCAGATCACGGGTGAGGAAGGTGAACTCGTGCCCGCCCTCGCGGATCGCTCTTGGCAGCAGCCTGCTCATCGATCCGACCCAGCTCTCGACCATCAGCAGATGGGCCACGGCTTCCCCTTCTCAGAACGCGGGTTGGACTCATGAGGCGTCGGCGGCACCCGTCCGGGGCTGCTCGGCTTGACGCAGCCACACGGTATCGACAATCGTTTTCATTGTCATCTGATCCAGTGTCGATTCTCTGAATGCGAGACCCGTGACTCCCGCCGTGTGGCACCGGGGGGCGCCGTGCGCGCTCGTGACCACCGCCGCCCGATCCCGGCCGCCTACTCGCACGGCGTGTTTGCCGGCCGCGGCAACACGTGCGTGGACAGCGCCGCCGCTGCGTATCTGGTCGACGGGACCGTCCCCGAGACGGATGTCCATTGCGGCGGCCCAGGTCTGCCGACACCCAGAGCCCCAACGAATGAGTTCTCAGCGAAAAGGAGTTACGCCATGACCGACACCCCGCAGGACGCACCGCACCCCTCGTACACCGTGCGCCCCGCCACGGTCGCCGACGTGGAAGGAGCGCGCCGCGTGATGCTCGACACCTTCTACCGGGATTTCGGGTACGGCTACGTACCCGAATGGCACCGGGACGTCGTCGACATCATGGGCACCTACCTGGACAACCCCCGGCATCTGCTGCTGGTGGCGGTGCGCGGCGGCGAGGTGGTGGCCACGACCGGCGTGCGATCGGTCGGTCCGGCACATCCGCCACACCCACGCTGGCTCGCCGAGCGCTACCCGCCGGGCACGACCGCGCAGATCGTCCGTGTCTACGTCAAAGCCGAGCACCGGCGGCACGGTCTGGCGCGGACCCTGGTGCGCAGGGCATGCGAATTCGCCGCCACCACCCCGGGCTACGACAGCATCTACCTGCACACCAATGTCCATGTGGAGGGAGCCGAAGCCTTCTGGCGGAGCATGGCCAAGGAGGTCTTCGACGCCCGGACGACCGGTGAGCACGGTCCCGGTGTCGGCACGGTGCACTTCGAAATTCCGATGCCTCGGTGACGCGAAGCCTGCATTAGAAATGGAATCCATTTTCATGTAGCGTCTGCGTCGCGCCAACCGGAGAGGACCCGAACCATGGCCGTACCCAAGCGGAAGATGTCCCGCAGCAACACCCGCCACCGCCGCGCCCAGTGGAAGGCCACCACGCCGCAGCTCGTGCCGATCACGGTTGACGGCGTCGCCTATCTGGTGCCGCAGCGGCTGGCCAAGGCGTACGAGCGCGGTCTGCTGCGCCCCGAAGGCTGAGGGAATGACGGAACAACTGCCTGTCACCGTCCTGTCCGGTTTCCTCGGGGCGGGCAAGACCACTCTGCTCAACCATGTGTTGAGCAACCGCGAGGGCATGCGCGTCGCGGTCATCGTCAACGACATGAGCGAGATCAACATCGACGCCGCACTGGTGCGCGGCGGCGAGGCCGTCCTGTCGCGGACCGAGGAACGCCTGGTCGAGATGACCAATGGGTGCATCTGCTGCACCCTGCGCGACGACCTGCTCGAGGAGGTGGACCGTCTCGCCCGCGAGGGCCGCTTCGACTACCTGCTCATCGAGTCCAGCGGCATCTCCGAACCGATGCCTGTCGCAGCGACCTTCGCCTTCCCTCGCGACGACGGCGCCACGCTCGGCGATCTGGCCCGCCTCGACACCATGGTCACGGTCGTCGACGCCGCCAATTTCCTGCCGGAACTGGCAGGCGGGGACGGGCTCGCCGAGCGGGGACTCGACCAGTACGAGGACGACGAACGCACCGTCAGCGACCTGCTGATGGACCAGATCGAGTTCGCCGACGTCATCGTGCTCAACAAACTCGACCTCGTCGACACGGAGAGCGCCGACCGGCTGCGGGCCGCCCTGACCCGCCTCAACCCGGTGGCCCGGATCGTGGCGGCCACCCGCGGGCGCGTGGACCTCAGCGATGTGCTTGGGACCGGTCTGTTCGACCTGGAGCGTGCACAGCAGGCCCCGGGCTGGGTGATGGAACTCAACGGCGATCACGTGCCGGAGACCGAGGAGTACGGCATCTCCAGCACGGTCTTCCGCTCCGAGGCGCCGTTCCACGCGGGACGCCTGTGGACATTCGTCACCGAGGGACTCGACAGCGGGGCCTTCGGGCGCGTCTTGCGCTCCAAGGGCTTCTTCTGGCTGGCCAACCGGCCCAACGTGACCGGCCTGTGGTCACAGGCCGGCTCCGTCGCCCGCTTCGAACCCTCCGGCGCCCGGGACGCGGACAGCGCGCAGGGCCAAGAACTGGTTTTCATCGGCACCGACCTGCGCGTCGAGCCACTTCAGGCTGCCTTGGCCGGCTGCCTTATGAAGGAGGGCGAAAGCCTGCCGGACGTCGATCCGTTTCCCGCGTGGGACACCTACGGAATCGACGACGCCTGCGAGCACGAGCACCCCGAACTCGTACCGCAGAGGTGAAGACTCCGGGGCGGGCAGTGGTCGCAGCCACGGCACTGCCCGCCCCGGAACCCCTGCTCGGCGCGGAATCCGGGTCGGACATCGGCAGACTCGCGGCATGCGGCACGCAGTCGCGGGGGCAGCGAACTGCAATGCCGGCCCGACCGTTTGTCCGACGACGGCGAGCGGCGACGAATCCGCCGGAGCAACGGATTCCACGGCTATCGTGATGCCTCCCCAGACACCGGAGCCGATCGTGAGCGAAGCGGACGGGTTGGTGAAAGACGTGCGGGTCGACGCACCCGGGCAGCCCGCCACGGGCAACGGCCCGGGTCGCCCCGCCCCGCCGTCCGTCCTCGTCGCAGGCGCAGCCTCGGTCCTGGCCGTCGTTGGGCTCGCCTGGGCTGGAGGAGCGGCGGACTGGCTGAGTCACCCCGGCTTCCGCGCCTGGCAGACGATCTGCGTGGCCGTCACCGTCCAGGCCCTGCCGTTCCTCATCCTGGGCACGCTCATCTCCGGAGCGGTCAACGCCTTCGTACCGGCGCATGCGTTCAGTAAGGGGCTCCCGCGCAATCCTGCCCTCGCGGTGCCGGTGGCGAGCGTGGCCGGGATCGTGCTGCCGGGCTGCGAGTGCGCGTCGGTACCTGTGGCCGGGAGTCTGATCCGTCGGGGTGTGACGCCGGCTGCCGCTTTCGCGTTCCTGCTGTCCGCGCCGGCCGTCAATCCGATCGTGCTGACCGCAACTGCCGTTGCTTTCCCGGGCAGTCCGGAGATGGTTGCAGCGCGGCTCATTGCCTCGCTCGCCGTCTCCGCGGCGATGGGGTGGCTGTGGTTGAAGCTCGGGCGCTCGGAGTGGCTGCGGATGCCGGACCGGCACACCGGGCACGAGGACGGGCACAGCCGGTGGGAGGAGTTCCGGCTCGGCTTCCAGCACGACTTCCTGCACGCCGGCGGGTTCCTCGTACTCGGCGCCATGGCCGCGGCCACCTTCAATGTCACCGTGCCACGATCGGTGCTGGAGACCTTCTCCGGATCGCCCTGGATGTCGGTGCTGTTCCTCGCCGGGCTCGCGATCGTTCTCGCCGTCTGCTCGGAGGCCGACGCTTTCGTCGCCGCCTCGCTGACCGGCTTCTCGCCCACCGCCCGCCTGACGTTCATGGTGGTCGGCCCCATGGTCGACGTGAAACTGATCGCCCTGCAGGCCGGAACGTTCGGCCGGTCCTTCGCGGTCCGGTTCTCGGCGGCCACCGCGGTGGTCGCCATCGTGTGCAGTGCCCTCGTCGGGTGGTGGCTGCTGTGAGACGCACCTTCCAGACGCTGCTGCTTCTGCTGACCGGAGCCGGGGTCCTGCGCGTGTCCCTGTTCAGCGACATCTGCCTGCGCTACGTCAAGCAAGGGCTGCAGCCCTTCCTCGTTGTGTCCGGGATCATCCTCTGCGCAGCGGGGCTGATCGGTGCTCGGCGCGACGGGCTGCGCCTCGGAGACCGCCAGGGGCCCGGCGGGTCCCCCGACGACGCCGCCATGGAGTCGGGGCATAGGCACGACCACACCCATGGGCCTCGCATCGCCTGGATTCTGCTGCCGCCCGCGCTCGTACTGCTCCTCTTCGCACCACCGGCCCTGGGCTCCTACACCGCGACACGCGACAATCCGAAGATCGTCGAGGACTACGAGCGCTTCGAGCCACTCCCCGCTCACGGCCCCGCCCCACTGTCACTGACCGAGTTCATCGCCCGGGCTCAACAGGACGACAAACAGAGCCTCAAGGGCAGCACCCTACTCATGCAGGGATTCGTCACCCCGGGCAGGAACGGGACCTGGGAGCTCACCCGGCTCCTGGTCGCCTGCTGCGCCGCCGACTCCCAGTCGTTGACCGTCACGATGCACGGTGCGACAGCACCGCCTGCCGACACCTGGGTGAAGGTGACCGGCACCTGGCACCCGGGCGGTGCTCTGGGTACCGCCTCGGCGGCCCTGGCACTCGACGTCGCAACAACCCAGAAAATCCCGGAGCCGCGGATCCCGTACATCGACAGGGCACCTTCCGTCGGCTGAAAGCCGGCTCCGGTGGAAGACACGAACCGGCCGGGCGATAATCCAAGTGATAACCGTTTCGGTTTCGCTTCGCTCGGAGGACGCACATGCGCGTCTCCTCGGCCCGCGGCCCGGCCCTGATCACCGGTGTCGCGCTGGCGTTGATCTGTGGCTGTGGCAGCTCCTCGGGCGCCGGTCCCCCCGGCGGTCCGGCGAGCGGGAGCGCGACCTCCGTCATCCCCGTCGTCGCCTCGACGAACGTGTACGGAGACATCGTCAAGGAGGTCGGCGGCGACAAGGTCAAGGTCGTCTCGATCATCAGCGACCCCGCGCAGGACCCCCACTCGTACGAGGCGGGCACGCGGAACCAGCTGGAGCTCTCCAGAGCGAAGGTCGTCGTCGAGAACGGTGGCGGCTACGACGACTTCGTCTCCAGGATGCTCCGCACCGCGAAGAACTCCTCAGCCGACGTCATCAACGCCGTGGACGTCTCGGGAAAGGCCCCCGCAGCGGGCGGGGAATTCAACGAGCACGTCTGGTACGACCTGCCCACGGTGGGGAAGCTGGCCGACCGAATCGCGGAGGCCCTGGCCGGCGCCGCCCCGGCGGACGCCGACGTCTTCCGGAGCAACGCCAAGACGTTCAAGGACAAGCTGACGCTGCTCCAGGCCGAGGAGGAGCAGATCAAGGCGGACCACGCGGGTACGGCGGTTGCCGTCACGGAGCCGGTGCCGCTGTATCTGATCGAGGCGAGCGGGCTGCACAACCGCACGCCCGCGGACTTCAGCGAAGCCGTCGAGGAGGGTGACGAGGTGTCTCCCAGGGTGCTTCAGCAGACCCTCGACCTGTTCACCGGCAAGCAGGTCCAGGCACTCGTGTACAACGAGCAGACCTCCGGTCCCCAGACTCAGAAGGTCCAACAGGCCGCAGAGGACAACGGAATCCCGGTGGTCCCCGTCACCGAGACCCTGCCCCCGGGCGAGGACTACATCAGCTGGATGACCGCCAACGTCGACGCACTGAAGAGGGCAATGGACAAGTAGCTGGACAACCAATGGACCGCACCGAGGCCGTTACACCGCTCTTCCGACCGGGCCCGAGTGCTCGCGAGAGCGCCCCGACCGCGCCGCTGATCAGCTTGCGGGGCGCCGCGCTTGCCTATGGCGACCGCGTGCTCTGGCGCGGCCTGGACCTCGATGTACGGCCGGGGGAGTTCCTCGCGGTGCTGGGCCCGAACGGTTCCGGCAAGACCAGCCTGTTGCGGGTGATTCTCGGCCGGCAACAGCTCACCGCGGGATCGCTCATGGTCCTGGGCCGGGCTCCCCGACGCGGCGGCACGCACATCGGCTATGTCCCCCAGCAGAAGTCCCTGCCGGCACACACCATGCTGCGGGCCCGTGACCTGGTGCAGCTCGGATTGGATGGGCATCGGTGGGGGCTGTCGCTCACCCACTGTGCCCTCCACCGCCGTGTGGACGGCATTCTGGCGTCGGTCGGGGCGATGCCCTTCGCGGATGTTCCCGTCGGCAGGCTCTCCGGCGGTGAGCAGCAGCGCATCCGTATCGCGCAGGCTCTCGCCACCGACCCGCGGATCATGCTCTGCGACGAGCCCTTGTTGTCTCTGGACCTGCAGTACCAGCGCACGGTCACCGACCTGGTGGACGGACGGCGCCGCGCTGCCGGCACCGCGGTCGTCTTTGTGACCCACGAGATCAACCCCGTCCTTGGGCTGGTGGACCGGGTCCTGTACCTGGCTCACGGGGGGTTCCGGATCGGGACGCCGGACGAGGTGATGACCTCGTCCACGTTGTCGCAGCTGTACGGGACGCAGGTCGACGTCGTCCGTGTCAGGGGTCGCATCGTCGTCATCGGGGCACCCGACGCAGCCACCGTGCACAACCATGCGGGCGGGGCGAACGGGGGCGGTCGTTCGTGATCGGACAGAGGCTGCTCGCCGAGGGGGAAGACGCCGGTGTCTGGCATCAGATCTTCAATTTCGACAACTACGGCGAACTCCTCGGTCTGGTCCACAACTCCCTGGTGGCCGGGGCCCTTCTGGGCCTGGTCGGCGGTCTGGTCGGGGTGTTCGTGATCATGCGCGACCTGCCGTTCGCTGTGCACGGGATCAGTGAGCTGTCGTTCGCCGGCGCCGCGGCGGCGTTGTTGCTGGGGGTGAACCTCGTGGCCGGGTCCATCGTGGGTTCCCTGCTGGCGGCCGCGGCGATCGGCCTACTGGGCGTCCGGGCCCGCGACCGCAATTCGATCATCGGCGTCATCATGCCGTTCGGTCTCGGACTCGGTGTGCTCTTCCTGTCTCTCTACAAGGGGCGGGCGGCGAACAAGTTCGGCATTCTGACCGGCCAGATCATCGCCGTCGACACTCCTCAGATGGCGTGGCTCGTCGGTACGTCCGTGGTGGTGCTCGTCGCGCTTGCGATCGTGTGGAAGCCGCTGACCTTCGCCAGCGTCGATCCGGAAGTGGCCGACGCGCGAGGTGTCCCGGTACGCGCGCTGTCGCTGGCATTCATGCTGGTCCTCGGCCTGGCGGTCGCCCTGTGCGTTCAGATCGTGGGAGCGCTGCTGGTGCTCTCGCTCCTCGTCACGCCGGCGGCGGCCGCCGCGCGGATCACGGCCTCGACCGTCCTGCTTCCCGTGCTGAGCGTCGTCTTCGCGCTCGTCTCGATGGAGGGCGGGATCCTGCTCGCCCTCGGCAGCACGGTCCCCATCAGTCCGTACGTCACGACCATCTCTTTCGTGATCTACCTCGCGTGCCGTCTGGCGACCACGGTCCGGGGCGACGGGACGCCCCGGACCGTGCGCTCCGCTCCGGAACAGCCCGCGGCACGCGTCTGACACGACCCCGCTCGTCGAGCCCGCGCCGGTTCGACCAGGGTCACCGCACGGGCGCACACTTGAAGGGAGGTTCGTCTTCGGCGGAGACGGAAGGAGCATTTCATGCATCCCCTCGCTCTCGCAGGTGCAGCAGCTGGGCGTCTCACGCACTACGCAGTCTCGGGAGTGGTGGGCGGGCTGATCATCCGAGGGGTTTCGAAGCGCCTTCCTGAGGCCAAACCGGTCGCCCGCAAGGCGCTCGTCGGCGGTATCGCGAACGGCATCGTCGCCAGCCGTTGGCTCGCATCAGCGGCCGAGGAAGCGCGGCTCAAGGCCGGTGACATGGTCGCGGAGGCCAGGACCACGCTCGGCGAGGAGGCACCGCCACCCTCCGCGGTCAGCATCGAGGACGACGATCACGGACACGAGCACTGATCATGTCCGGAGTTGTCGTCCGATCCGTAGCCGCAGGCCGCGCTCGTCTCACCGTCCCCTGGGTCCGGGCCCGTCCCGGCAGCGCCGGTCTGGTCGACGAGCGGCTGACCGGCATCAGAGGGTTCCGTGCACTGCGCATCTTCCCCCGTACCGGGAGCATCGTGATCTGGGTGGCGCCGGACCTCCTCGATGTCGACCGGCTGGTCGCCGTACTGGAGGAAGCCCCTCCGGCGTCCGCACCGGCCAAGCCCACCCGCTCCACGCCCGACTCCTCCACCGGCGAGGTGGCCCGGCTTGTCGTGGGGGGTGCGGTCCTTGCGCTCGTGGCACTGCGCCGCCTGCTGCGCAGGCCCCGGATCACGCTCGGTTCCTCGGGTCTCCTCGGCGCGGTCACGGTCTTCACCGGTCTGCCCTTCTTCCGCGGCGCACTGCGCTCGCTCCGCGGCCGCAGTTCTCCCGGGACGGACACCCTGGTCACGGCAGCGACGGTCATCTCGCTGATCCTGCGCGAGAACGTGGTGGCCCTCACCGTCCTTTGGCTGCTGAACATCGGTGAGTTCCTCCAGACGCTGACGCTGCGCCGTACCCGCCGCGCCATCGAGGAGCTGCTCTCCATCGGCGAGGAGCGGGTCTGGCTCGTACGGGACGAGGGCGTCGAGGTCGAGGTGGCGCTCGAGGACGTCGGGCCCGGGGACGTTGTCGCCGTCTACGAACACCACCGCATCCCGGTCGACGGACATGTCGACTCCGGAGAGGCCCTGGTGGACCAGGCCGCGATCACCGGCGAGGCCCTGCCCATCTACGCCCGGGCCGGCACACACGTCTACGCCGGGACCATCGTCACCTCCGGCTCCCTCACCGTCCGGGCCGACTCGGTCGGCCGGGACACCACCGTGGGCCGCATCATCAGCCGGGTCGAGGAGGCCCAGTCCGACCGGGCACCGATCCAGACCGTGGCCGCCCGCTTCACCCGGCGCTTCGTCCCCGTCTCCTTCGCGCTGGCCGCGCTGACCTACGTGTTCACGCGCGACGCGCGCCGCGCGATGACCATGCTGCTGATCGCCTGCCCCTGCGCCGCGGGCCTCGCCACGCCGACCGCCATCAGCGCCGCCATCGGCAACGGGGCACGCCGCGGCACCCTCATCAAGGGCGGCACCCACCTGGAGGGCATCGGCCGGGTCACGGCCGTGGTGTTCGACAAGACCGGCACGCTCACTTTCGGACGGCCCCTGGTCACCAGCGTGGTCACCTTCAGCGAGGCGTTCACCGCCGACGAAGTATTGAGCCTGGCCGCCTCCGGAGAGCTGCACGCCCGGCACCCGCTCGCCCAGGCCATCGTCGCCCGCACCGCGGAACAGCACCTGCACGTGCCCATCCACCAAGCCTGCGAGGTCGTCCTCGGCATGGGCATGCGCGCCGAACTCGACGGCACCCGACTGCTGGTCGGCAGCCCCGCCCTGCTCCGCCAGCACGGCGTCGAGCTGACCGACGAGGCGCAGGGCTGGACCGAACGGCTACGAGGAGGCGGCGAGACCGTCATCTGCATCGCCCACGACGAGGACCTGATCGGCATGCTCGGGGTCTCCGACGCCGTACGTTCCGGTGCCGAAACGGTCATCCAGCAGCTGCGAGACCTCGGCGTCTCCCGCCTGGTGCTGCTCACCGGTGACGCACCCGAGACGGCGCAGGTTGTAGCCGACACGCTCGGCATCAGCGAAGTCCACGCCCATGCCCTCCCCGAGGGCAAGCTCCAGCTGATCCGCGACCTGCAGGGCGAGGGGCACACTGTCGCCATGGTCGGGGACGGCACCAACGACGCCCCCGCCCTCGCCCTCGCGGACGTCGGCATCACGATGGGCGAACACTCCTCGCACGTGGCCCTGGAGACCGCCGACATCGCGCTGGCCGGCAACGATCTGCGCCAGGTCGCCGCCGTCGTCGAACTCAGCCGCCACACCCTGCGCGTCGTACGGCAGAACTACGGCCTCGCGATCGGCGTCAACCTCGTCGGCCTGCTCGCCGGCGCCGGAGGGTCCATGAACCCCGTCCTCGCGGCCCTGCTCCACAACACCAGCAGCATCGCCGTCGTCGGAAACTCGGCCCGGCTGGTCAACCACACCCCGCATCTGCCACGCGCGACCGACGAGGAGCTGAAGGCGGCCCCTCTGGAAGACCGCCGGGTGCACTGACTCAAGCCCGCACGGACAAGCGCCCCGCGGCGGGCCGCACCGAGGCATCCACCGGGTGGCTTCGGACACATTGCCGGCCGTGACTCCGCCGAGTCACGGCCGGCAGTTCATCCGCCGCGAGGGCGGGGACGATCACCAGGACGACTTGGTGACTCCGGGGAGGAATCCGGCGTGGGCCTGCTCGCGCATACGGACGCGTGACAGCCCGAACCGCCGCAGGTGTCCCCGGGGCCGGCCGTCGACGCTGTCCCGGTTGCGTACCCGGGTCGCGCTGGCGTCGCGTGGCTGGCGCCGAAGCTCCGCCAGAGCAGCAGCCCGCTCCGTCTCCGGGGTGCCCGGGCGGCGGATGAGCTCCTTCAACTCGGCCCGACGGGCGGCGTACCGCTCGACGATCGCCTTGCGCCTCTCGTTCTTGGCGATCTTGCTCTGCTTGGCCATCAGACCTTCACTCCCCGGGCGCGGATACGGGCCACGGCCGCCTCGATACCGATGCTGTCGATCGTCTTGATCGCCTTGGTGCTCAGCGTCAGGCGTACATGCCTGCCCTCGCTCGGAAGCCAGTACCGCTTGCGCTGGATGTTGGGGTCGAAGCGGCGCGAGGTGCGCCGGTGGGAGTGGGAGATGGTGTTGCCGAAGCCCGGCTGGGCGCCGGTCAGTTGGCAGTGGGCGGACAAGGTGTTACCTGCCTCTCTTCAGACGGCTTCTTTTTGGCAATGGAAACCATTGTCATATACTAGCGCCCATGGCCCGCAACGAAGTACGCCCGATCATCAAGCTCCGCTCCACCGCGGGGACCGGCTACACCTACGTCACCCGCAAGAACCGGCGGAACGATCCCGACCGGATGGTCCTGCGCAAGTTCGACCCGATCGCCCGCAGGCACGTCGACTTCCGCGAAGAACGCTGACCCCACCGCCCTGCCCCCGACCTGAAGGACCACGCCATGAAGCCCGGAATCCACCCCCCGTACGGCCCCGTTGTCTTCCGCGACAAGGCCGCCGGCTCCGCCTTCCTCACCCGCTCCACCATGACCAGCGACAAGACGATCGAGTGGGAGGACGGCAACACCTACCCCGTCGTCGACGTCGAGATCTCGAACGTGAGCCACCCCTTCTACACAGGCACCGCCCGCGTCCTGGACACCGCCGGCCGCGTCGAGCGATTCGAGCGCCGCTACGGCCGCCGCGAGGCGAACTGATGCAGAACCAGCCCCGACTGCCCGTCGTGATCGTCGGCGGGCTCCACTCCGACGCCCGCAAGCAAGTCGTGGAACGCCTCCTGCGGACCGTCCCCGGTAGCGTCGCCCTCCACCACGATCTGGCCACAGCGACCGAAGGCGCCCTGCGGCGCCTGGTGCGCGACTCGACGGGCGAGCTGTCGTACGGCGATGCCCCGCTCGTCAACGACTGCGCCTGCTGCGCGCTGCGCGAAGACCTGGTCCCCGAGCTGGAGCGCCTGGCCGCCGACGGTCTGACCCGGCTCGCGATCGTCGAACTGTGGGACTCCGTCGAACCCAAGGCGATGGCGGAAGTCATCGTCGCGCACGGCGGCGACGCCCTCGAACTCACCAACGTGATGACCGCCGTCGACCCCGCGCTCGTACTGCCCTACCTCGCCAACGGCGACGACCTGGCCGAAGTCGGCCTCGCCGCTGCCGCCACCGACCAGCGCACGGTCGGCGACACCTGGGCCCGCCAGCTGGAGTACCCGCCCGTGCTCGCACTCGTCGAAAGCGAAGACGCCGACGACGAGGACCGCGCACTGCTCGCCCAACTCCACCCGACCGCCCGCCAGGTGCCCGCCGGATCCGGTGAACTCGCCCAACTGGCCTTCGCCGGCTTCGACGTGGAAACGGCAGCCGCCGCCCAGCACCCGGCCTGCGCCCTGCTGCCCCAAGAAGCAGACGAAGCAGGAGTCGCCACCCTCGTGTGGCACCGCCGCCGCCCTTTCCACCCCGAACGCCTCTACCAGGCACTGGAAGACCTGTGCTGCGCCGCCGCCCGCAGTCGCGGCCGGTTCTGGCTCGCCGACCGCCCCGACACCCTGCTCGCCTGGGACGCCGCCGGCGGCGCGCTGTGCGTGGAGAACGCCGGCCCGTGGCTGGCATCCCTGCCGGACGCCGCCTGGGACATGGTGCCCCCGATGCGCCAAGCCGCTGCCGCTCTGGACTGGCACCCCGAGCACGGCGACTGCTGCCAGCACCTCGTCTTCACCTCCCCCGGCCTCGACCGCGACGGCCTGGCACAGCTTCTCGAATCCTGCCTGCTCACCGACGACGAGTACGCCGCCGGCCCCGAGGCGTGGAAGCACCTGCCGGCCGCGTTCGACTCCCTCCTCGATCCCGTCTCATAGCCCCAGCACCAGACACCCATCCCAAGTCAGCACCGAAACAGGAGCACTCATGGCCCGCCGCCACGACCCCCGCAAGCCCCCCAAGTCCCGCCCCAACCCCCTCGACGCAGCCGGGATCACGTACATCGACTACAAGGACACCAACCTGCTGCGGAAGTTCATCTCAGACCGCGGCAAGATCCGCAGCCGACGCGTCACCCACGTCACCGCCCAGCAGCAGCGGCAGATCACCGCAGCAATCAAGAACGCCCGGGAGATGGCCCTCCTGCCATACGCTGCCCGCGTCGGCGCGCAGTAACTCGGCGATGCTGCGCACCAGGGTGGTCTCGCCACAGCCGGAGGGGCCGAGGACGACGCCCTGGAGCTGCATTCACACGCCGGATCTCGGTGTCGAACCCTGAGCTGGTGGAGATGACCGACCGTCGGCCATGCATGTAGTCGTCCTGGCGTCCGCTCTTGGTCAGCGCGAGATAGAACCGGTCCTGGTCCATCTCGGCGTCGACCTTCGCGCCCCTGGGTCAACTTCCCGTTCCAGGTGGTCGACTTCACCGCCCGCATTACGGAACGCAGCTCTTGTTCGAGGTCGTCGGCGTCGTCGTTGAACTCGCCGTCGTTCCCGATCAGTCGAACGCTTGCCATCTCGTCCGCCGAAGTGCCCTCGGGCAGCAGACAAGCTGCGTCGCCGCACAACAGGGTGCGCAGGGCAGAGAACGGCAAGGGACAGGAGGGGCCACGGGCACCAAGGGGCGGCCGTGAGCGTCAATGAGCTGCGAGAGGCGGTGTTCAGGCGGCTGCTCGGTACTGGTGAGCGCGTGGGCGGCCATCACGGCAGCCTGCAGCACCATGTAGCGGATCTGAATGCCGGAGAGGGCGCCTGGATCCGCAGTCGGAGTGTCCGTCTGCCGAACGACAGGGAAGGCCACTGGCATAAGCGGCCCGATGACCGGTTGATCAAATGCGTTCAAATTCGGTCCGCTTATTCATCCGTTGAGAAGTACCCCCTAGGCCACACGATCGACAGATCGTCAAGCGCTCCCTCGACTGGTCAAAGTGATCGACCGCCCGCCTCGATCTCGGCTGTGCCTGCCATCATCAGCCCACTCTCTGCCGACAGTTACCTCCAAGGGGGGTCTGCGTGAAGCAGCAGCTCAACCAGCGTCAATTAACTGTGCTGCAGTGGGTGGGGCAGGGATGCCCCGAGGGCACGTGGAAGGACAGCTCACACAAAATCAGCTGCCAGGCTCTCCAGAACCGGGGCCTCGTAAGGATCTCCAAACGGCGAGGGCAGTGGAACGCCACTCTGACCAACGCCGGCCAGCACTACCTGAATCACGGAAACTACCCGCCCAGCCAACCGCGGCAGACACGCGCCACATCAACGCAGAAGGCGACATCGTCGACTTCTACCGTGCCCGCTCCGCGCATTGCGGCTTCAGAGCCGGATAGGCCAGTCGCGCCTCGGAAGGCGCCCCTTGCAGGGCAGACCCGCAAGACGGTCACGGAAGAGCTATTGGAGGAGCTAGCCGCAGCAGGAGGCAGGATTGTCAAGAGCAGCGCCCGCGGCCCGCGCACCATCAATTGGCCGTCCCGGGTGAGCGCAGCGCGTAGGTCCAAGTGGATGCCCAAGACGAAGGAACTCTACGGAAACTGGTGCCGCGAGGGGTACGAGATCCGGTTGGCGGACATCCCCGCCTGGCGCTTGGCGGTGCTTGAGCCCGTCCCCGTACCTGCCAGGCTCACACAACCCCACGCACTGGTGAGAACGCTGCAGACCGAGTCCCAGCCCATGGGACTGACCAAGGCCGTGCAAGCGCGGGCCCTGCGCCTCATCCAGGCACTCATCACCGCAACCGAGAGACGGGGGCATACGAGCAAAATCGGTGCCACACGCGGCGCGCCCCGACCACACCGACGTCGGAGCGCCCCTCCCCATTTCACGGTGACCGCGCAGGGACAAGAATGTGGCTTCCTCTTGCTCCAGGAGCAGGATCGCCGCGATCACACACCTACAGAGAAGGAACTCGCGGAGGCCAAGAAGTACTCCTGGGTCAGGATCCCCCAGTTCGACTACACCTCGTCCGGCCGCCTGCGGATCATCCTGAGCGGCGGCCAGCCGCACCGGGCCAGCGAGTGGGCAGACACCGCGGACCGCACCCTTGAGGACCAGCTCGCGGAAATCGTGCAGGAGGTGGATCTTCGCGGGGAAGCCGCGGAGCGTAAACGACTGGCCGACCTGGAGGCCGCTCAGCAGAAGCGCCTGCGCTGGGAAGCCGCGATGCAGCAGGCCCGCATCGCGTACGCCGAGTCATACCGCGTGAAGCACCTGGAAGCACAAGCGGAAGCATGGCGTCACGCGACCAGCCTCAGCGAGTACCTCAGCGCCATCCGCCTCCAGACGGAGGAGCTGCCCGCCGGACAGACAAAAGACCATGCAGAGACATGGACCCGATGGGCCGATGCGCACCTCCAACGCCTCAACCCCGTGAACACCCCGCCACGCCTCCCGAAGATCCCAGAGCCGCGACCCGAGGACTTGAAACCCTTCCTGCACGGCTGGAGCCCGTACGGCCCCTCGTACTGAGCGCAGCGCCCCCAACCCGCAAGGACGAAGCCCGGGCGCACACATCGGGCTCACCGATACCACCACAACCTGGACACAAGACGAGCACTTTGCCGACCGGACAGCTGCGAAAGACCGACCCTCCAGGCCCGCCTGACCTGCACCTAATCTCACCTGACGACCCATCAGAACGAGCGTCAAATGAGCGTCAAGACGCCTCGGAGAGCGTCATTTCAGCGTCAAGATATCGCCCGTAACGCCCACAGCGCGCATAACGCACACTTGGCGAAACCGCAGGTCAGCGTGCCTTCTCGGCAGGCTCAAGGATCGCGACGCATTCAACGTGGTGGGTCATCGGAATCACGTTGGAGCGGGCGTGATCTAGGAAAACAGCAGGTCAGGTGAGGTTCTCTCGACCCGTCGGGAGCGCGCTGCCAGGCGCCCGGCGCGTCAAGTGAGCGTCACGGCCGATACACCGTGACCACTCGTCGCAGGTGTGCCACCTACGCCAACAGCCGACCTCGGTGAGCCCAGGACCGGGTAGAGGAACCCGCACGTGGGCGAGACCGGACCCGCCTCTATCTTGGCCATCCACCTGCGGCAAGTCGAGTGGAGTGCGGGGGCGCGAAGTACGCGTTGTCGGAGAAGCAGGCCGCCATGCTCCGGGAGATCGCGGCGGCGTCCGATGCCGCCCGGGGCGCGGTGGTCGCGGTCGCCTCGGTGTCGGCCCTGCGCAACGGCGTGGGCAGTGCCGCCTACGCCACCTCCAAGGCGGCGCTGGTCCAGCTCTGCCGCTCGCTCGCGGTCGACTACGGGGCCGCGGGCCTGCGCGCCAACACCGTATGCCCGAGCTGGGTGCGCACCGACATGGCGGACCGCCGGATGAGCCGGTTCGCCGACGAAGCGGGGCTGGGTGCGGGCGGTGTCGACGCGGCGTACGAGGAGGTGACCCTCGTCCTGCCCGCCGGGCGTCCCGGTGAGCCGCGCGAGGTCGCCGAGGCCGTCGCCTGGCTGCTCTCGCCCGCCTCCTCCTTCGTCAACGGAGCCGTCCTCATCTTCGACGGCGGCGTGACCGCCCTCGACCCCGGCACGCTCGCCTGCGACTTCCGGATCGAACCGCGAGCACCGCACGCCTGACGCCTGGTCAGGGGTTCCGTCGAAGCCGTGCCGAAAGGTGGTGCTGCAGGGGTTGACCAACCGCCGCGAGGTCATGGACGAAGGCGAGCGTGTCCTCGTCCGTCACGGTGTAGCGGCGGCGGGTGGCGTTCACCTCCTTGGCTGTGGGAGTGAGAGCCACCTCGTGGGTGGTGAGGTCGACCGTGCCGGCGTCGGCGCTGCCGACCAGGATCTCCGCGATGCCGGTGGGCTGGGTGATCAATGCCTCCACACATCCATCGGGTTGGAGCCGCCACCAGCCGCTCTCCCGGGCCGACGGCCGCAGCGGGGTACCGTCCGCGCCGAGCAGCCAGGCGCGCGCCTCGTAGTGGAGAAAGGGCCGCCCGTCGTGACTGAAGGTGACCTCCTGCGCGTACGTGAACTCCTCGTCGAGCGTCGGATATCCGCCCCGGCCCCGGCCGGCCCAGGTACCCAGCAGCCCGATCACCGGCGCGAGCAGTGCGTGCGGTGCGGGTGCCTCGTCCGATCGCAGGGCGTCGGGATACGGGGGCTTCTGGGCGGGGTCGTACATGATGCGCGCTCCTGGGTCGAGGCCGGTGCCGGACGGCAGCTTAGGCGCCCGGGCGGACCGCCCGGGCGTAGGCTTCGCTCAGCATGAACACGGCACGGGGGCGGAGTCATGACGGCTGAGCCGGCACGGAGATGGGGGTCGGCCCTCCAAAGCCGTCTCGGAACGGCAACCGGGACTCTTCGCCCAGCCGTACCGGCTACGGGTCCGCGCGACTACGTGTGCGAGTACGCAGTTTCCCGGATGCCGGGGAGGCTCGCCGCTGTGAAGATCGCTCCACGAGCCGTGCGTCGGGGCAGGCTGGATGCTCTCTGGCGTTCGTCTCCCTTGGGTCGGAGCTGTTTCGGTCGACCGACGCGTCACCGGCGTCGAGCAATATGGGAGCGGTACAGGGAAGGCAACGCATGAACCAGCGTCAGCAAGTGGAATTCCACGCCTCGTGCGGGCACCTGATCTCGGCTCCGGCCGACCGTGCCGAGCAGGAGGTCCGTTGCCCCCACTGCCACCAGGTGGTCCGGGCCCCGTCGGCCGATGTTCCATACGCCTCGCCCGTGCTCGCGCCGGCCGGTGCGGCGGAGCCGACCGCCCTGACCGCCCTCTACGTGACCGCGCTGATGGCCGGTGTGCTGGGCGCCGCCCTCGTCTACCTGGTCATGTTCAACGAGCTCTCCGAGTCCGAACTGGTCACGATCACCCCGCTGTGGCTCTTCCCGATCGTCTTCGGCCTGTACGGTTTCGTCTCCCAGCGGCTGCTGCGCCGTATCGCCGCGGGGCGCGCGGGAACCCTTGGCCAGGCCGCCCGCATGTCGATCGACGTGGCCGGTCTTTGGGCGGCCCTGGTGCTCTTCCCGTTCCTGGTGCTGAGGTGGCGCAGCTCCCTGCTCGTGTCGCTGGCTGCGGCGGTCTTCTGGGCCGTGCTGCTGTGGCTCTTCTTCGCAGTGCTCTTCCCGACCCTCTGAGCGCCGCCACGGCATCACGCGACGCGACGAAGGGAAACAGCGATGTCGCCATCGGTCAGCTTGATGTTTGAGGCAGCTCGCACTGGCCTCTGAAAACGGTGAGAAGCAGGTAACGAACCCCGTGCCGCTGACCTTTCCGTCTCATGCCGCCGCCGTGACGCCGTTGAAGATACGGCGGCCTGACTGGTTCGACGGCGTCGCGCCAGTGGTCGAGTCCACCGCGCCGGATCTTCCCTACGCGGTGGGCGCGCCCTTGTTTACGTACGGACACACCTGGGCCGGACTCGCCCTGTGGGGAGTCCCCTTGAGCGTTGTCGCCACCCTGCTCATCTGGCAGTCGGCACCTACCGTCGCCGCGCTCCTGCCGGGATGGTGGCGTGAGTACGGCAGGTGCGCCATCGCTGGTACGTCACGGTGATCTCGGCGTGGGCCGGAGCGGTCACACACCGGCTCTGGGACGACGTCACCCACGACGGGCCGGCCGGGACGTCACTGGGCTTCGCGATGCTCGGCAGACCCGTGGTGCCCGTCATATCGTGGTGGGTCGCACTGCACACGGCCTCCATGCTGATCGGATTCCAGCCTGAACAGCCGAAACGGCCCGCCGAACACCCGACGGACCGTCATGAAATGCCGAGGTCAACGCGCGCTTACGTAGTCGAACTAAGTGGTTTCACCGATGCGCTCGGCCGTTACTCTGCGAGAGGGTGAGGGCGTTCTGGGAGGCGGGACAATTCCGAGGCTCTCGTCGTGTGACGGCGGAGCCGGAGGCTTCGCGTTTCCCACGGAAGTCAATCTCACAAGGTGAGTCTTCCTCAACTAGCTTCGTGGAGACGGATCATGCGCTTACCTGCCCTGGCTGTCACCGTCGCGGTCGTGGCCGCGACGGTAGCGGGAGGAGCGGCTCCAGCCGCTGCCGACACCGCGGCCAGCACGGTCAACCTGGAGGCCGGTGCCGGCCTCCACCACAATTCCGCGACTGTGACCTATGAGCGCGTCGACGGCGCGGTGAACTCGGTCAAGATCATCTCGCTGCAGGCCTTCTCCGGCGAGCCCGACTGCGTCTGGGTGGAGTGGAACGACCCGAAGGACGTGGGGGACGGTTGGACCGCCCTCAACTCCGAGCCTCCGTGTTACGGCGGCAGCATGGCGGAGACGCTCAACCGGATCATCAAGGCGCCCAAGGGCCATCAGCTCAAGGTGCGGCTGGCCGCTTACCACGACGGCGGAATGGAAGTGATCCACAAGGACATCGCAAAGCTCTAGGCCGTTTTTTCGGATCACCTCGCCGGCCGGATGAAGATGGCTGCGATGTGGAGTCCAGCGAGGTGGATGGTGGCGGTCTTGTCGTAGCGGGTGGCCAGGCCGCGCCACTGTTTGAGCTTGTTGATGCAGCGTTCGACCGTGTTGCGTCGCTTGTATGCCTCGCGGTCGAAGGCTGGCGGACGGCCGTCGTGGCTGCCCAGACGTTTGCGGTTCGCAGCTTGGTCGGCGGGCTGCGGGATCACGTGCGGATCCAGCGCCGTCGTAGATGTGTACGGATCGCGCGGGACGAGTACGCCTTGTCCGCGAGGGCCATGTCCGGTGTGATTCTGGGGCGTCCGGTGCGTCACCGGCCTGGCCGGGTGTGATGACGAAGGCGAGCGGGCGGCAGCGGCCGTCTGTTGCGAGGCGGATCTTCGTGGTCAACCCTCCTCGGGACGTCCGATCGCGTGGTGCGCGGGCTCGCCGGCCGGAGCCCCTCTTTGAGCAGCCCACAGACCGGCGAGCAGTAACAGGCGCTGCACCTTGCAGCAGCCCAGGAGTAGCCGCTTGCCACATGCGTTCGCGAGGCGTCGTCCTTCGCGCCTCTCGGCAGGAGGACGCTGTCCCGTTCCTGGACCAACGGCCCCTGGCCGCACATGGCCCACATTGCCTGGTGACAGGCCCCTGAGCGGGCGGCAATCCGGTCCACGCCTGGTCCACACACGGTGATCCAAGGCGGCACAGATCGGCTCAGAGTGAGACAGGACCCATGACGAAGGGGCGCCCCTGGCACGGGACACCCCTTCTGATCAATACGTTTGCTGACCGGGCGGTGGGTGTGGGATTTGAACCCACGGTGACATCGCTGCCACGACGGTTTTCAAGACCGGTCCTACGCAACGTGGCACGGTGCCACGACCTCGGAGAACGGAGCCGCTCCGCCCCTCGGATGGCCTTCCTGGCCGGAGGTTGGCCGTCCCGCGTGGGCTGATGAGGTCCTTCAGGGACGTGCACGGACGAGTTCGGGGACGTCCCTCCACACGTGACCACCGCGTACAGTAGGCCGTCGTCGTATGGGGGCTTGGGCACGGCTGGGCGCGGACCCGTTGTCAGCCGTTGACGTCGAACGCCAGCGCGGCCAGTAGTACCACCCAACTGAGCGTTCCGACCACGCAGATGTCGTAGATGCGGCGCCGCAGCCACCGCGGGCGCCGTTCGGGGTCCGGCCACACCATCTGCTGGAGGGTCAGCAGCAGCCCCAGCCCGAAGCCGCACAGGCCGAGGAGCGACACGGGACCCGGCACGAGCAGGCCGTTGCCGAACATCCACGCCTCGCCGCCGAGATAGCGCACCGCAACCGAGGTCGGCTGGTCACCCTTGCACCACCATGGACGGTCCGGCGAGTTGCCGTAGCACCAGCTTCCCGGCCGCGGCGGCACGTACGCGTCGCCGCGGCCGCCCTTGAGCGTGACGTGCTCGATCTCCGGTCCGCCGTCGTCCGGGCGGAAGGTGCCGGAGCACCAGTACGTCCGGACGACGTCACCGTCGGACGAGGTCGACTCGTGGTCCACGCACCGCTCGACCGCGAGCCGGCCCGGGGTGCCGACCCACCCGGCACCGGCGAGGAGCGTCGCGCCGAACATCCACGCCACGTACAGCCCAGCGATGGCCAGCGACAGGGCGAAATAGGCGGAGATGCCGCGAAACGCCAGAGAGGTTCGGTCGGTCGTGGTGGCCGACTCCCCGTCCTGCGTCGCCATCAGACCCGGCCCGGGCGGGCGCGCAGGGTACGCGTCACGCGCGTGATGCCGTAGCCGAGCAGCCAGGGCAGCGCCGTTGTGCCCAGGACCAAAACGTAGAGGACGCCCAGAAAGTCGTCCCTCTGGATCGGATCGTCCAAGGCGTCCAGGGGCAGCATCGTGTGGGTGACCGGAAACCCCACCGGCTCCAGCGGCACCAGCACCGACCACAACCGTGGCCGCCAGCCGGGTCTACGGGCGCACCACACCCCCAGGGTGCCCATGATGAAGGGCCCGAACGGCACCCACAGCACCACCGGGAAGAGCAACAGCACCCACCAGTCGTCCGAAAACCCGCCCGTCATCGAAGCCCCCGTCGTCGTCCGTCGCGTGAGTCTCCTCCGCGGCATCTCCTGGAGACCTCAGGGGAACTACGTAATCGAGTACGTAGGTTCAGCGCCCGGACCGGGTCGTCCAAGCCGCCGGAGCCTCACGGCAGCGCGTGTACGTGCGGCCCCACCGCGCCCCGACCACGCGTTGCCCGCCGCCGCGTCCCAGTTCATCGACCAGGTCGTCGCGCCCGCAGGCTGGGATACGTCTTCAACGGCTTGAACGAGCCGCAGCCCATGCCCTTGGTCAGACAGTCCAGGGCGTTGTTGACCACCGTCGGGGACACGTACCCGCTGCCCGCGCCACTGGGGCGAGGCAGACAGGCCCATGGCCCACCCGGGACGGGAACAGGCCGCCTCCAGCTGGATGCAGGCCAGCGCCGTCAGGAAGTCCACCGAGCCCTGTGAGTACACCTTGCCGTCGCAGCCCAGCACCGAACCGCTGTTGTAGTACCTGAACAGCAGGAATAGCGAAACGCTGCTGGAGTACTGGCTGCGTGACCACGTCTGCGGGCTGCTGGGCCCGGTCGGCCGTAAGAAGACCAGCGGCTGGTCATATACACCGGACACCAACCCCGGCCACCTCCACCCGGCCTGGTGACCCGCGTTGGGCTGGGCGTCGCCCGGGCCTGCCCCGGGCGGCACACCTGCGGAATACGTAGCCGGATACGTGGTTCTACTGAGGTCCCTTCCCTTTCAGCCGTCTACGTTCGACGAGTCGGATGGCGCGAACGGTGTTGAGGGGACTGAGTGACAGACAACGCCCATGGAATGCGGGGAAGTTGGGTGACCTTGCTGGTGGCGGGGAGTCTGCTGGCCGGGTGTTCGGCGGACGACGCGGCTTCCCGGCAGAGCGGTTCGCCCTCGGCCAGGACGTCGCCGAGCACCGGGGCAACCCCGTCGGGCGGCTCGTCCGCCGCCACTTCCGTCTTCACGCCCGATGCCTCCCTCGTCCCCCTGACCTCGAAGGACGGGCGCCGCCTGGCCGAGTCCGTCGTGCTCGCCCCGCGCGGCTGGGGCCGGGGTTTCGTCGCCCAGGATCCGGGCGAGAGCGCCCCGGGCACCTGGGCCGTGCTCAACGAGAGCTGTCGCTGGCAGCGTGAGAAGCTCCCGCACGGGGTGCTGGCGAGCGCCTCCCGCTACAGCAGGCTGCCTGCCGGCGGCGGCAAGGGTGCGGTCAAGGTGACGGCCGTGGCCACCGTGCACGCCTCCGTCCTCGGCGCCGACGAACAGCTGAGCACCACCCTCGAAGAGGTGCTGCGCTGCCCGGAACAGCGACCCCGGTCCGACGAGCGGATCACCGGTCTGATGTCGCTCGGCACCCCCTTCGGCGCCCGCGAGCAGGAGTACGCCGACGACTCCGTCCTCGAGGCCGGTGAGTACGTCGGGAACGGCGGTGCCGCACAGCCGTACCGGTGGATGGTCGCCCGGCTGGGCACGGTCGTCCTGGCCGTCTCCGTGACGGGCGCGAAGGGGAACACCGCGCAGGAACTCGAACAACTGGGCAGCAAGGCCCTGGCTCAGATGCTGACGCGCACAGAACTGCGGCTGAAGGGGAAGTGATGGAGCCTCTGCGTACCTCCGACCCCGCCAGGCTGGCGGGCCACCGGCTGCTCGGACGGCTCGGCGCGGGTGGCATGGGTGTGGTGTACCTGGCCCGCTCGGCCGGCGGAACCCTGGTCGCCCTGAAGGTGATCCAGGCCGAGTACGCCGAGGACACCGATTTCCGGGAGCGGTTCCGGCGCGAGGCGGACACGGCCCGCCGGATGACCAGCCCGTGGGTGGCGTCCCTCGTGGACGCGGACCCCGAGGCGGCGCAGCCCTGGCTGGCGACCGCGTTCATCCCCGGCCCCTCGCTCGGCGAGGCCGTCGCCGCACACGGGCCGATGCCGGTGCGGAGCCTGCGGGTGCTGGGGGCGCGGCTCGCCGAGGCGCTGCGGGAGCTCCACGCGGCAGGTCTCGTGCATCGGGACGTCAAGCCCGGCAATGTGCTCCTGGCACTCGACGGACCACGGCTGATCGACTTCGGTGTGGCCCGTGATCCCGAGGACACCGCGCTCACCTCGACCGGTGTCGTAGTCGGCACGCCGGGGTTCCTGCCACCGGAACAGGCGCGGGGCGAGCGGGATCCGGGACCGGCCGGAGACATCTTCTCGTTGGGCTGCGTGCTGGCCTTCGCCGCGACCGGCCGCCCTCCGTTCGGTACCGGCTCGCTCGACGCGCTGCTGTACCGCACCGTGCACGACGCGCCGGATGTGGAGGGTGTTCCGGCACAGCTCGCCGAGGTGGTGGACGGCTGTCTGGACAAGGACCCGGAGCTGCGGCCCACGGCCGAGGCGCTGTCCGAGGCCCTCACGAACGCCACGCCCTCATCGCCCGCCTCGCTCCCCGACCCACGGGAGGCCCTGCGGGCGGTACGTCCTCAAACGCCCGAGGATGAAATTCCCGGCGAAGAGGACCGGGCCCCCGGCGACGAGGCATGGCTCCCCGAGCCGTTGGTCCGGCTGATCGCGGAACGGTCGGCCGCCGGACTCGCGCTGCCCGCCGTCGACGACACCGAGGTCGACCCCGCGTCCGCCGGCGCCGCGCCGACGGACACCACAGCCACTCAGCCTCCGGCCCGTGCCGTCGGCAGGCGCCGTTTCCTACTCCTGACCGGGGGCGCGGCGGCTGTCACGGCCGGGGGCGGACTGGCCGCGTGGTGGGCGCTCTCCCGTGACGGCAACAACGACGGCCCCGCCCCGACGGCCACCGGTTCCGTGCACACCCTCGGTCTGCACGCTGACCTGACCGGCGATCAGAAAGCGGTCGGCCGGGCACAGGAGCGGGGGCTGCGGCTCGCGGTCGACGCGTTCAACTCCCGTGCGAACAGGCCCTTCACACTCGCCGTGAAGACGGTGGACGACGGCGGCGATCCGGCCCGGGCACCCGAAGCGGCCAAGAAGCTCGTCGCCGACCGTTCCGTGCTGGCCGTGATCGGTACCACAACGGACGCCACCGCCCTGACCTCGCTGGCGACGTACGACGCCGCCTCGCTGCCCCTGATCGCGGTGTCGCCCGGCGCCACCGTGCTGGGGGCGATGGGCAGCCGGTCCTTCCTGCACGCCCGGGTGACGGACACGATCCTGCCGTTCTACCTCAACGCGTATCTGCGCGGCACCGCGAAGTCGCGCACGGTCGGGATCGTCGACGACCGGGCGGCGGACGCCTACGCCTGGGAGATCAGCAGCACCCTCGCCAAGATCCGTCGGGACGAACGGCAGCCGGCCGTGCCGAAGGTGGTCAGCGCGTTGCGCACCGATTTCGGGCCGACCCTGGACGCCCTGCTGGACGGGGGCGCCGACTCGGTGGTCTTCGCCGGCCATCACGACCGCGCCGCGCTGCTGGCCCGGGAACTGAGCAGCCGTGACTTTCCGGGGGCCAGGGCCGCCGCGCAGGAGGTGCTTGACACCCGGTTCCTGTCCGCCGCGGGGGACGCGGCCGACGGCTGGGTGATCGTCGCCCCGGTCATGGACGCCACCGTGGCGCCCGGGGCGAAGGCGTTCACGGCCGCTTACCGCAAGCGTTTCGACGCGGAGCCGGAGCGGTACGCCGTCGAGACGTACGACGTGGCGCAGCTCGCCGTGAAGAGTCTGGGCTCACTGACCGCCGGGCGCCGCACCCGGCAGAACCTGACGACCGCCCTGCGCTCCGCCACGTACAAGGGGATCTCCAGGAACCTCGCGTTCAACAAGGCGACCGGGGCCCTGGTCGTCGACGGCAGCGGGGTCTACCTGTGGAAGGTCGACGGCGGCCGGTTCGCCTACCAGGGCGCGGCGTCCTTCCAGGTGTCCAGCTGATGGGACGCTGATGGAGTCGTTGCGCGGCGCCGACCCGGCCAGGATCGCGGGATACCGGTTGCTGCGTCGGCTGGGCGCGGGCGGCATGGGCGTGGTGTACCTGGCCCGCTCCCCCGGAGGTGCGCTCGCCGCGGTGAAGGTGATCCGCGCGGCGCACGCGGACGACGCGGGATTCCGGGCGCGTTTCCGCCGGGAGGTGGAGACGGCGGGCAGGGTCATCAACCCCTGGGTGGTGCCGCTGCTCGACGCGGACCCGGACGCCGAGTCTCCGTGGCTCGCCACGGCGTTCGTGCCAGGGCCCTCACTGGCGGAGGCGGTGGAGGAGTACGGCCCGTTGCCGTGCGGGACCGTCCGCGTCCTGGGGGCGCGGCTGGCCGAGGCGCTGGACGCGGTGCACGGGGCGGGTCTTGTGCACCGGGACGTCAAGCCCGGCAATGTGCTGCTCGCGGTCGACGGACCACGGCTGATCGACTTCGGTATCGCCCGGATGCCGGAGGACACCGCGCTCACCGCCAGCGGGATGGTGGTCGGCTCCCCCGGATTCCTCTCCCCCGAACAGGCCCAGGGCAGGGGCCGGGAGATCGGGCCGGCCAGTGACGTCTTCTCACTCGGCTGTCTGCTGGCGTACGTCGTGACGGGCGAGCGCCCCTTCGGGCGGAGCTCCGCGGCCGAGATGTTGGTGCGCACGGTCCACGACGAGCCGGACCTGGACGGCGTACCGGAGCCGTTACTGCCGCTGCTGCGGGCGTGCCTGCTGAAGGAGCCCGGCTCCCGGCCGGCCGTGGCCGAGGTACGGCGGGCACTGGACGGTGCGGGCGAGGGCGGGGGCTGGTTGCCGGAGTCCCTGATCCAGCTGATCGCGCGCCGTTCGACCGCCGTGCTCACCCTGCCCGCCGTCGAGGCGACCGAGGTGTCAGGGGCGACGGCGGCCGACGCACCGCCCGGCGACGAGACCGCCGTCGGCCCGGGAGGCGCCACGCGCCGCCGCTTCCTGGTACTGGGCTCGGCCGCCGGGGTCCTGGCGGCCGGCGGAACGGTGGCCTGGTGGACGGCGAACCGCCCCGACCGCACCTCGGCAACGGGCGGCGCCGAGGCGCGGCTGCCGCGTCTGGTGGTTGCCCTGCACGCCGACCTGAGCGGCAGCGGCCGTACGACGGGCCGCGCCCAGGAGAACGGCGTCCGGCTCGCCGTCGACCGCCTCAACTCCCGCGCCGGCCGCGGCTTCGACCTGGCGCTCCAGGTGCACGACGACGAAGGCAGCACGGCCCGGGCACGGCAGGTCGCCCGGCGACTGGCGGCCGACGAGCGGGTCCGCGCGGTGCTCGGGCCGACCACCGATGCCTGTGCGAAGGCCACTCTCGGCCTCTACCAGCAGGCACTGCTCCCGATGGTCTCCGTGTCGGTCGGACTCGACGATGTGTCCCCCACCACCTACCGGGTGTACACGGCCACCCGCCCCAACGACGCGACCCTGGCGGCGCCGGTCGTCGCGTACCTCGTCCGCACCGCCGGGGCCCACAACACGGTGCTGATCGACGACGCCGCTGAGGGCGACTTCAGCTGGCGTCTGTGCGCGGGCGTCGACGAGGCCGTGCGATCCGGGCACCGCTCCACGGTTCGGCGCACCCTCGCCGCCGAGGACGACTCGGCCGAACGCTTCCGTATCCTCGCGGAGTCGGTGACGGTTGCCGGAGCGGACGCGGTGGTGTTCGCCGGCGGGTACGCGCGGGCCGCGCGGCTGGCCCGCGCGCTGCGCTCCGCCGGCTACTCCGGTGCGCGGCTGGCCACCCAGCGCGCCCTCGACTCCCGCTTCCTCGCCTCGGCGGGCGACGCCGCCGAGGGCTGGGTGTTCGCCACCGCCTTCCTCGATCCGACCACGGTGACGGCCGCGAAGTCGTTCGTCACCGCCTACCGCGCACGCTTCGGCACCGCCCCGCCCTGGTACTCCGCCGAGGCCTACGACGCGACGCTCTTCTTGGCCGGCGCCATGACGGCGCTGGGCGCGTCGCGCGCGGAGCGGGGCGCGATCGTGGGCCGGTTGCGCGAGACCGACTACCGGGGGAACACCAAACGTCTGCGCTACGACTCGTCCACCTACCGCTTCACGGACGCGATGTACCTGTTCCGGGCGTCCGGGGGCGCCTTCCGCTGCCTCGGCGACTACCGGGACGCCACGGCCTGAGCCATGCGTCGTTCCTCAACTGTCGTGCGTTGTTCACGCGCGACGGTCGAGGGCCGCACGCGTCACGAGGCCTGCCAGTGCCGAGCGGGACGGCACGGAGGTCTTCCGGTAGATGGCCGACAGGTGCGTCTCGACCGTGCGGCGGCTGAGGTACAGCTTCGTCGCGATGGCTTGGTTGCTCAGCCCTTCGGCAACGAGTTCGGCGATCTCCCGTTCACGTGTGGTCAGTTGGTCGAGCTCCGTGGGTGCGCGCAAGGATTCCTCGGCCTGGGGGCGCACCATCGAGGCCAGGTCGGACAGCAGGCGCGCGCCGCCGTCGTCGGCGAGACGGCGGGCCCGCTCCCACATCGCCACGGCGCGCGAACCGTCGCCGACGGCCTGCGCCTGGACGGTCGCCAGCAGCAGGGAGTACGCCTCCCAGAGCGTCGCACCGGACGGCGCGTACGCCTGCGCGGCGCGCTCGAAGAGCTGTGCGGCCGCGCGGCTGTCTCCGTGGTGCTGGGCGAGTGCCGCCTCGGCGCGCAGTGCCGCCCCGCGCTGACCGTGAAGACCCATCCGGTCCGCTTCCTCGACGGCTCGTGCGGCCCAGCGCGCGGCCTGCTCGGCGTCGCCGATGGCGATGGCGGTGCTGACGAGGGTGTCCAGTTGGCCGGGGCGTATGGAGGGCTGCAGCCCCAGCAGTTCGGGACCGCCGGCGTTCAGGATGGCGTCCTGCGCACGGTGCGGGTCGCCGCTCACGAGCGCCGTGTGACCGAGCATGCACTTGGCCAACGACGCCCACCAGTGTCTGCTGCCACCGGCCGCGGCCACGGCCTCCTCGGCGGTCGTCAAGGCCCTGGTGTCACCCAGGGGGCACCGCACGAGAAGGATCAGCGCCTTGAAGCACAGGGTGAAGGCCAGGAGATCACTGCTGCCAATGGCTCGTGCGACGGCTTCCGCCTCCTCGGCCGACTCCAGGGCGGACGGCAGCCGACAGGTGTTGAGGTGCACGAAGGCCTTGCTGCTCAGCAGGTGTGGCAGGACGTGGACCTGACCGCTGCGGCGGGCGATGTCCAGACCCCGGTCGGCGTGGCGTTCCGCGTCGGCGTAGCGCTCGAGCAGGGCTTCCGCCCAGGCCAGCCACACCAGCGACTCGCACAGTTCCGTGAGGTTGGGGTCGGTGAGACCGTCTGCGAGCGCGGCGGCGACATCGGCGAACCGGCGGGCGGCCGCCGTCTCCCCTTCGTATGCCTCTCCCAACGCCCCCAGCGCCAAGGCCCCCAGCTCTCCCATGAGGTCGCCGTGGGAGCGGGCCACCGCGAGCGTCCGCTCGATCTCGTCACGTACGTCGGGGTAGGAAACGGTGTTCAGGGCGGCCATGCCCAGCGCGAGTCCCATGGAGACCGCCTGGCGGGGCTCGGGGCCGGGGCTGCGGGCCAGTTCCCGCTGCAGCAGGGCTGCCGCTTCCGGGGAGTGTCCGAGATGCCGTTCCATCATGGCGCACAGCGCTATCGCATCCCTGCGCAGTGATGCGTCGTCCTGGCCGGACCTACTGATCAGCGTGTGGAGCAGGTCACGGCTTTCGCGCAGGCTGCCGCTCACACCGAGTGCTCTGGCGCGCGCCAGCGTCAACTCTCCACGCTGCTGTGCGCAGGCGGGCGTGTCCGGCATGAGCCGGAGGACGACGTCCAGCAGATGAGCGGCCGTCGCGGGCGCCGTGTGGGCGCACTGGGCGGCCGCCTCAGTCAACACGGCCGCCGACGCGGGATCCCAGCCGACCAGCGACCGCTCGACGTGATGAGCACGCTCGGCGGCGGAGGCACCTGCCCGGGCCAGTTCGTCCGCCGCGCCGCGGTGGATCTCGGCACGGCGTGGTGCGGCGGTGTTCTCGTAGACCAGTGCCCGCAGCAGCGGGTGGCGCAGCGTCCAGCGGCCGTCGGACCCCATGCGCAGCAGATCGCGCCGCGCCAGTGCACCGATGCAGTCGTCGAGTACCTCCGGCGTGGTGTGTCCGGTCGTCAGGCTCAGCATTGTGGGCGTGGCATGGTCGCCGAGGACCGCCACTGCTTCGGCGGTACGGCGCTGCGTCGCGGTCAGCGCAGTCAGTTCGTCCAGGAGCAGGGATCCCAGTCCGCTCGGCACTGCGGACGCGGTGTCGTCGTGGGCCCGGACGGTCGTGCCGCACGACGACGCGCCATGCCGGTAGGCGTGCAGAAGGCAGTGGAGGTAGAGCGGGTTGCCCTCGCTGGATTCATAGATCTGCTTCGCGTCGCCCGGTGGCAGGTCGGAGGCGAGCGCCTCGATCGACGCCTGCTCGGGCAGCGGTCGCAGCGCCATGCGCAGTACGGCCCCACTGTCGACACCGCGTGTCAGAGCAGCGGCAAGGGAGTGCGGCGTCTGCCGTTCTCGTCGGGCCACGACCAGAAGCACCCGGCCGCCCACCGGGTGCCGGATCACATGGTCCAACAACTCCAAAGACGCGGGATCCGCCCAGTGCAGGTCGTCCAGGGCCATCACCAACCCGCTGCGCTCCCCGAGCCTGGTCAGCACTTCCGCGACGGCGCGATAGAGGCCGAACCGGTCACGGTTGCCCGAACCCGAATCCGAGCCCTGCACAGCGTCGGCTCCGCGCAGCACCGTTGCCGCCACCTCGGGCACGGCATCCGAGTCGAGAAAGGCACGATCGACGTCGGCGAACGCGTCCGTGAACGTCTGGAACGGAGTGTGCTGCTCGTACTCCGTGGCCCTGCCGCGCAGCACGGTCAGCCCATCCTGCCGCGCCCGCGCACAGAGCTCGCTCAGCAGCCGGCTCTTCCCCATGCCGGCGCCTCCGGCGATGTCTACGACAGCGGGAACGCCGTCCTGCCCCAGACTGCCGATCACCGAGATGAGCCGCTGCAGTTCGTCAGCTCTGCCGACCAGCATCGTCGCCGTCTCGTCCCACGCCGGTTCCACCGCGTCTCCATTCCCCACCACGTCCGCGTGTTCATTCCCGAGCGGTCGCTCCTCCGCAACCCTGCCTGCACAACCAGCCGATACCTTCATAGAAACGTCATCATCCCGGCGGGAGCCGACTGCCCAGTCCCTGGGGGCGTCATTCGACCAGGTAGATTCCGGTCTGGCCCTCCGTGTCCCACCGTAATGCCCGGCTGACGGTTCGCGGCAGGCGGCTGGTGGTCGGACGTGTCTGCGCCGGCCGCCCCATCGCACATGTCGCAGCCGAGATGGGCATCTCCCGCGCCACGGCCCACAAATGGACCCGCCGCTGGCGAGCCACGTCGTCGAGGCCGCGTTCCGGCGCTACAGGTCGCAGGACCGTGCCGCGGCCGTCCCCCTTTACGCCGACGACTTCACTTCACCAGCCCGCAGGACGACCACATTGACAAGGCGGCGTTCTTCGACCGCTGCTTCCCGACCGGATGACGGAGCAGCGGCTGCTGCCCGTCGTCCCGGCCGACGACGAACTCGTCTTCGTGCACTGTGAGTACAAGCTCACGACGGGCGCCCGGCACCACAGCGTCGAGGCGATCACCGTCCGGGACGGACTCATCCAGGAGGTGCAGGTCCTGTTCGGCGGCAGGGGATGTGAACATGCGGTCTCCGTAGCCCTTTACGTGGTTTCACCGATGTCTTGCGGCGACCCGGTGCGTGAGCATGGGGGGCGAACGGACTTCCCGGGGTGGAGCGAAAGGACGTACGTGGTGGGCTGGATCATTGGTTTCGCCGTCATCTTGGCCCCGTCCCTGATCGGACTCACCTTCGCGGTCCGTACCGCTCGCCGGGTCGGCAAGGCGGAGCGGGCGATGCGCGTCCTGGCCGCCCGTCCCGGCTGGCAGCGAATCGAGCGCGGCAAGGACGGTGAGGAGTGGGCCGGGTACGCGGGCCACTTCCCCTGGCTGTTGCGAACGTGGCACGGAATCACCGTTACCGGCCAACTCGGCGACCACCGGGTCACCGTCGCCCGGCGCTACGAGCAGATTTCGCGCAGGGACGACCAGCACTGGCTGATCGTGTGCTTCGACCTTCTGGGCAGCGGACCGAACCTACGTCTGGAGCGCCACTGGAGTGCGGCGGAGCTCAATCTCACCTTCTCCAAGGATCTGCCGTACCTGACGATGAGCGACGACTCCGCGGGGACGGCCGAGCGGTTCTACGCCTCGGATCTGCCGAAGCGCCTGGTGAGGTTCGCCGGACCGGCGGTCTCGTTCAGGGAGGACGGGGCGTGCTTCGTGTACCCGCTGCCCGAGGTCGTGGACATGGACAAGCTGCTGGAAGAACTGGCCGGGCTGCTTCCGGACCTCGCCGCGCTCGCCCGGGAGGACGAGGCGGACAACACATGACCGGTCGGCGCCCGCTGACCCACCTCGGCGAGCAGGGCGCGTCCCTGTTGATGCTGATGGCGCAGTCCTGACACAAGAAGCCGGAGAACGTCCGCCGCTACTTCAAACCGTCGCCAGAGGCGCCTGCCGAGCTCACGAGCCTGCTCACGCCCGGCGGCAGCAATCGCTGAGCCGCGTTCCTTGATCCTTCTCGGTGGCAACGGCGGAGGCGGAGAGGAGCGTCGCACCGGCGAGGCTGCCCCAGAGGGCGGCCGAGCCGTGGGGTGCGAGAGCGGTGATGACCGCCGGGGAGACGGCGAGGCCGAAGCCCGTGGAGAGCTCGAAGCGGGCGAGGGTGCGTCCCAGGACATGGGCCGGGGCGATGGCGGCGACGAGCGCGGTGGCGCTGCCGGCATAGATGATCTCGCCGATAGTGCAGACCACGGACACCGTGGCGACGGCCGGGGCACCCCAGCCGTGTCCCAGTGAGGTGGCCGCGAGGAAGCCGAGGTAGGACACGGCGAGTACCACGCCGGCGAGAGCCAGCACGGTCCGCCGGGAGAAGCGGGACATCAGAACGGTGACCGGAACCTGCAGGGTGACCACCAGCACCGTGTTGGCCACGAAGATGGCTGCCGACCACACCGGGGATGCGTGCAACTGTGTCACCAGGACCAGAGGGAGCGCGATTTCGGGGACGTTGAGGCAGAAGGCGTAGACCACGTTGGCGGCCAGCAGCGCGCGCATCCGGGGTGCGGGCCCTTCGGCCCTGTCCTTGGCCGGCGTAGCGGCCGGATGGGCGTGTAGGTGGACCGACCACGCCAAGGCCGCCGCAGCGAGATAGGCGAGCCCGGTGACGGCTGCCAGCGCCTGCAATGCGGTGGTGCCGCCCGCCAGGCAAGCGGTGGCGAGGAGCGCGCCCGCGCCCAGGCCGGCGTTGCGCAGGGCGCGGCCTCCCGCGAGAGCGGTGTCGCGTTCCCGGCCGTGGGCGACCGTGGCCACGAGAGCTGCGTGGGCGACCGGCCATGCCTGGTTGCCGATGCCGAGGAAGAGCGCCGCCGTCGCGAACACCCAGACGTGCCCCGCCGGGGTGGCCAGCAGCAGCGCCACGCCCACCACCCGCACCAGCATCGACGCTGCCACGACCGTGCTGCGTGCGCCCCGGTCCAGCCATCGGCCCACCGCGGGCATGCACACCAGACCCACGACGACGCCGACCGTCATGGCGATGCCGGTGGCCGGCGCGGACAGCCTCAGCACCGTCACCCCGTAGAGCAGCAGAAAGGGCCGCAGCAGGCCGGTGCCGAGCGCGTCCACGGCCAGGGCGACGGCATAGCGGGGGCCTCCGGAGGCACGGACGAGGGCGCGGGGCTGGATCTTGGTGGTGGTTGCCATGGCGTCAACGGTGCGTTCGGCCGCAGGGCTGGGTGCGTCGGTTGACGGACACCGTCAACCGACGCCGCCGCCGGCCAGCCGGTCAGGGATGCTGAGGGGGTGACGTTGAGGATCGACATCAGCGGCCTGCAGTCCGAGCGACTGCGGTTCGCCGCCTCCCCGCTGGCCGAGCTGACCGCGATGCTGCACGTGCTGGCCGAACCCGGGCATCATCCGCAGCTCGCCGGCTGGGCCGGGGATGTATGGGCCGGGCTGCGGCCGGAGCTGGCCGAGCGGTTGCGGGAGGCGGAGTTCCTCTGGCGTTCCTCACAAGCCGACTTCCTCATCCCCGCCCGACCTCGGCCGACCCTCGCCGAGGAGTTGGACGACGTGGACCGGATCGACGACAAAACGTATGTGACCGCCGCGCTCGTCACCACGTGCGGCAGCAACCGGGTCCACTTCGGCGCGCCGTCGCCGCTCACCGACGCGACTGCGCGCGAGCGGGCCCTGGACCTGGCACAGGCCCGCGGCGCGCGGCAAGAGGCCTTCGCGGAACGGCTGCTCGCGGACCCGGGCGCTGTGCGGGCGCGGGTGCGCCACACCCTCGAACAGTGCGCCGAGGCCTTCTTCGACGCCGCCTGGGCGGGCGTCGCCGTGCAGCTCGCCACCGACCTGCGCCTGAAGAACGACCTGCTGAAGCGCCAGGGCATCGGGGCGGCACTCGCATCGGTCTCCGGCGCAGTCACGCTGGCACCGGACGGCGGCTGCATCATCGTGGACAAGCTGCAGGACAAGGCGACCGCCGCCCACGGCACCGGGGTCACCTTCATCCCCAGTGTCTTCGGCCGCCCGCACCTGGTGGCGGTCCACGCGCCCGGGTGGCGGCCGGTGGTGCAGTACCCCGTGGCCGAGCCGAGTCCATCGGAGCCGGTATCGCTGGAAACGGTCACCCTACGGCTGGAGGCACTCGCACATCCGGTACGGCTGCGGCTGCTGCGCACCCTGGCCCGCGGCCCGCACACCACCCGTGAGCTGGCCCACGCCTGGGAACTCTCACCCCCGGAGGTTTCCCGCCACCTCGCCGTCCTGCGCCGCGCGGGCCTGCTCACGGCCCGGCGGCACGGTCGTTACGTCCGTTACACCCTCAATCTGCCCGATCTGACGGCGCTGGGAGCCGATCTGCTGGCGGCCGTACTGCGCTGAGTAGCTTCGGTCTGCCAGAACGCGGGCGACCGCCGCCTTCGCAGCATCGTCCGACTCGGCAGGCCGCCGAGCAGTACCGGCGCGGACGGATCGCCGGGGAGCGCGCGGTGCGCCGGATCCGGCGAAACGAGCCGCGTCAAGCCCAGTGGTGAAGGCGGGCGAAGGGCGTACTCCACACGGACCTGCCCAGGGCTGGAGGTGCGTGATCCGGTTCGCGCGGCTCAGCAGTCGCGGGGGTACGGTGATCGAAGGCGGTGCGTTGCGCTCCGTGGGCACAAAGATGCCGACCGCCGTCCGGCACGGCACGGCACGGCACACCAGGCAACGCCGAACCGACACCGCTCGCGGACCCATCCGCTCGGTCAGTACGGGGCCGGTTCGAATCGCGCCCACGGCCCCCGCACACAACGGGACGGAGAATCCGCCCGGACGCTCTCAGGAACGGAACGCTCGACGAAGGGTGCGCCATGAAGTTCACAGTCCTCGGGGGAAGCGGCCTGATCGGCACACAGGTGGTCGAACGGCTGGCAGCGGACGGCCACGACGTCGTACCCGCATCGCTGTCCACCGGAGTCGACGTGATCAGCGGCAAGGGCCTGGCCCAGGTTCTCGAGGGCGCCGATACGGTGATCAACCTGACGAACTCCCCCGTGTTCGACGAGACTTCCATCGACTTCTTCGAAACGTCGATGAACAACATCGCGGTCGCGGCAGAGGCGGCCGGTGTCCGCCACCATGTGATTCTCTCGATCGTCGGCGTGGACCAAGTGCCGCAGCTCGACTACTACCGGGCCAAGGTCGCTCAGGAGGACATCCTCGAGAACGCGCCCACGCCGTACTCGATCGTGCGCGCCACGCAGTTCGCCGAGTTCGTCGAACCGATCCTGGCCATGACGACCGACGGGGACACCGTCCGGCTGCCTTCCACCCCCGTGCAGCCGATCGCCGCCTCCGACGTCGCCGCGGCGGTCGTGAGGGCCGCCTCCGGCACCCCGTCGCAGGGCATCCACAATGTCGCAGGCCCCGACATCTTCCCCCTCGATGAGCTGGGCCGGATCACCCTGGCCGCACGCCCGGACGGCCGCCACGTGATCACCGACGACCAGGCGGGCATGTTCTCCGTGGTCATCGGAGACGTGCTGATCGCACCGGAGGACGCCGACCTCGCCCCCACGCACTACAGGGACTGGCTTCAGCAGCCGCGGCCGGACGCGCGATGACGGACCCGACGTGCCCCAGGGCCGCACATTCCGCACCGACAGGGGTGGCGCGGCACGTCCGGGCGCGCGAGAGCTTCAGGTTGCCGAGGACGGGAACGCACCCGGCGACAATTGTGGCTGGCATGTGATCCAACACCACGCTTGCCTATGGCAGTTGATGGGAATATCCCTTGCTTCTCAGGGGGAACAAGGGGGGCTTGCTCATGACCGCGGGGGATCCACAATGCCGTATTCCGGCCTATCCAGGCGTCGAGCGCTTCATCGACGCGTTCGACAAACTGGTGGTGCAGCCGCGGCGCAGGCGCAGCAGGGTGCCGGTCGTCCTGCTCAGTGAGCCGGGCAGCGGCAATGCCGGACGCCAGATCGTCACGGGGCTGCGGTCACGGATGCGCGGCCGCAGCGAGGTCCTCGCCCCGCACGCGTACATCCCGCAGATCCCGGACGGGACCGACCCGCCGCCGCTCGAACTCTTCGAGCATCTGACCCATCAGCTCGCCGAGACCATGCCGCCCGGCACCGGTGAACTACGGCTGCACAGCTACCGGCTGCTGCGCTCCGTCGTCACCGCGCCCGCCGTCGAGGGACTCATGGAGCGCCGCCACGCCGAGCTGCGCAACCACTGCTACGCGGAGCACCGCAACTGGTCCCGTACCGCCCAGACCCTGTGGTGGCTCGGCGGCCGCGACCAGGCCAGCGGTGGCACGTTGCTCGAGCTGCTGTGGAACTTCATCGCAGGCCCGCTGTTCCAGCGCCTGCCGCGCGCCTTCTACGGCTGGCGCGCCAACCGCCGCATGCTGGGGCGGGCTCGCAGCCGCAGCTGGTACGCGGAATGGGTGCGCCGTCAGCACGGCAGCCCGCCCACCGACTTCTTCCGCTCCGCGCTCGACCTCGTGCACGGCGAGCCGGCCAACGAGCCGGAGCGTATGGACCGGGTGCTGATGCACGCGCTGCTCGCCGACCTCGACCAGGCGTGCCGGACCCGTCTCTTCAACCCGTGGCGGCGACGCCGCGGCTCCCGCTTCGTGCTTCTCTTCGACGAGGCAGGGCCCGCCGACTCGCGCGTCCAGCGCTTCCTGCGTGAACTCCGCTCCGCCATGGAGGACTTGCGCTGTACCTCTGTGTTCGCGGTGGCGGGCGGCGTACGTTCGCTGGCCTCGCGCATCCCCGACATCGATGCGTCGGGCCTCGCCCACGCCGGCGCCGAGCTGATCAACATTGAGCGGCGCGGGATGTCGCCGGGTCAGCCGACCGGCATCGTCGTGCCGGTGGCCGAGGGACCCGAGGACGACCAGGCGGCGGTGTACTGGCTCGGCCGCTGGCCCACGCTGGTGACGCCGTCTCCGCACTGGGGCCCCGGGGCCGAGGTGGCCGGAGTACTCGGCATCGGAACGCTCGCGCTCGCACTCGCCGCCGTCCTGTTCCTCGTACCGGACATCGGGAGCCGCGACAAGGACGACCCCTGCCAGGGCTCCACCTTCCTCGGCACGGACGGGCAGTGCGTCGGTGTCGCCGAAGGCGCGGCCGGCTTCGGCAAGGAGCCCAGTGAGCAGGCCGTACAGGCCGTGCTCCAGCAGATCGAGCGGCAGAACGAGGCGGTCGACAGGGAGCTCGCGGGCCGGCCCGGCGACGACCCGCGCCCCGGTCGCCGCACCATCGTCTACTTCGGCCCGCTCACCGGTGGCAAGGACGCCGAGGACCCGGTGCGCGGCGGCACGCTGGCGGAGCTGCGCGGCATCGCGCTGGCACAGCAGCACATCAACGCCCAGGCGCTGCGTTCCGGCGAGCGCGTCCCGCTGCGGGTGCTCGCCGCCAACGCGGGTGACCGCTTCAAGGACGCACCCGCCGTCGCCGACCGGATCGCGGAGCTCGCCGCGAGCGATCCGTCCATCGCGGGCGTCGTCGGTTTCGGGCAGAGCCGCCGCAATACGTACGACGCCATACGCACCCTCGACAAGGCCGGTATCCCGATGGTCGGCACCTCGGGCACCGCGGATGAACTCCTCCGCCAGGGCGAGCACTACTACCAGACGGCCGCCACCGATGCGCGGGCCGCCGAGCTGATGGCAGCGTTCGCGTCGAGCGCCGGGATGACCACTGGCGGGCAGAAGGCAAAGCGGGTGAGTCTCGTCGCCGACGCCACCGACGCCTACAGCAATAGCCTTGCCGCGTCCTTCCGTGCCTCGTACGGGCCGGGGCGCACCGACGTACTCCTCTACACCCCGGCCGACGCACCGGAACCGGGACCGGTGCCGGGTGCGCTCGGCGGGCGGCCCGTGCCGACCGTGGAGGACCTGGCCCGCGAGGTCTGCCGTACCGTGCGTGAGGAGCCGCGGACAGCGGTGGTGTGGTCGGCGCGAGCCAGCCAGTTCCAGCTGTTCCTGGCCGAGATCGCCCGTATCTCCGGCGACTGCCCGAAGATCAGCGTGCTCGGCGGCGACGACGTCACCAACACGTTGACGGAAGAGCAGCGCCCCTGGGACGACTTCAAGGGCCTCACCCTCTTCTACGTCTCGCACGGCTACGCCCCCACGCTGGCGGCACGGAGCCCGGAGGCCGCGGCCTTCCTCGCCGCGTACGACCGCGCGTACGGCGGCGACCACAGCGCCAGGACGAAGGCCATGCGCGAGGACGGCCATGTCGCACTCGCCTGGGACGCGTTGCGCTATCTCGCCGAAGGCATCGACCAGGCCTGGCGCACCACCGGCGGGCATGACGACCGCCTCGACCGCGGGCTGCTGCAAGGCGTGCTCTACCAAGGCCTGGGCGGCGGAGGCTTCGACGGCGCCACCGGCCGTATCGACGCGCACGGCGCGGCGGGCGGGGGACGGCTGACGGAGGACAAGCTGCTCGCGGTGCTCCGGGGCAGCCGCGGCGAGCCGGCGACCGAGCTGCTGTGCGGCACGGTGGCGCGCGGCGACCAACGCATCACATGGGGGCCGGAGGGCGAGGAGCACCCGTGCCCGTAACCGCTTCGGCTCACATGACGCCGTGGAGCGGGCACCCATGAAACCGGGGGCCGCGGTGGCCGGTGCTCTCCACGGCACCGCCTCGTACGCCTCTCGGCCAGGGGCGTGACTGCCCGGCTCGGAGCCGCGGGAAGCACCATGGCTTCCCGCGGTCCGAGACGGGCGGTCGCCGACGGCGGTGGGCCCCGGCGGCAGTCGCCGACGCGCGCGGACGGCGGCTGAGCCTGCGGGCCCCGGCGGGCGGACAGGCCGTCTGCTCCGTTGGTTACGGCGCCATCTCGTACGCCCCGGACAGTGCCTCGACGCGCTCCCAGACTCGCGCCGAACGCGCTTCGTCGACAACGGGACGCCGGACCGCGCCCAGCGCCCAGCGCTGCTGTTCCGCCGTGGCGGAGTCCTTGCCGTACAGCTCGACGGCGTGCGCGGAGAAGTCGCGTACGAGGACGGAGAACAGTTCGTCGAGCACGTCCTCGTCGAGCCCGGTCAGGCGTGCCTGTTCCAGGATCAGCTGGCCGTGCACCACCAGCGCGAACAACTGCCCGACGGCGAGAAGGAGATCGAGGTCGCGGCTCTGCTCCTCGCCGGGGGCCGCGGTGGTGACGAACTCGCACAGGGCGTCCGCCTGCTCGCGGAAGCGGCCGACGTTGGGCACGGCGGCATAGGCGTCGTAGGCGGTGCGCCAGTCGTGGAAGCGCACGGAGCCCAGGCCGCGGGCCGGTCCCTGGCGGAAGAGGAAGGCGTCGTCGGCCGCGTCGAGGCGGGTCGGCACGGGCGCGTATTCGGCCGGGTCCAGCAGATGGTTGCGCATGAACTTGAGGATCAGCGCCAGGTTGACGTGGACCGTGCCCTCGAGCTTCGGGAGCCCACGGATCTCGGAGGCGGCCTGGGCGAAGTAGGTGTCCTTCTCGAAGCCCTTGGCGGCGATGACGTCCCACATCAGGTCGATGACCTTCTCGCCCTCGGTGGTCACCTTCATCTTTGTCATCGGGTTGAACAGCAGGTAGCGGCGGTCGTCGGGGCCGGCGGAGCGGAAATAGTCGACGGCCCGGTCACTGAACAGCTTCATCCCGACGAGACGGACGTACGCGTCGGTCAGCTCGCGGCGCACGTGCGGGAAGGCGGTGACGGGGCGGCCGTAGAGGATGCGGTTGTGCGCGTGGGTGACGGCCTCGTACATCGCGTGCTCGCAGATGCCTATCGAGGCGGTGCAGAGGTTGAACTTGCCGACGTTGACGGTGTTGAGGGCGGCGTCGAAGGCGGCGCGGCCGGTGTGCAGTACGTCGTCGGCGCCGACCGGGTAGTTGTCGAGGCGGAACTCACTGACGTACTTCGAGGAGTCGACGACGTTCTTCACGAGGTGGTACGCCGGGTGGCGGCTGTCGGCGGCGAAGAAGACGTAGCCGTCGGGGCCCTCGATGTCGGTGCGGCGGCCGAAGACCGAGACGAGCCCGGCCGCATTGCCGTTGCCGATGTAGTACTTGGAGCCGCCGGCCCGGAAGCCGCCGTCACCGTCGGGCTCCAGCAGCATGTCGGTGGAGTAGATGTCGGCGCCGTGGGCCTTCTCGGACAGACCGAAGGCGAACACCTCACCCTGGGCGAGGAGTTCCGCCGCGCGGGTGCGAGCGGCGGCGTTGTCGCTCTGCCAGACCGGTCCGAGACCGAGGATGGTGACCTGCCACGCGTACCAGTAGTCCAGGCCGTAGAAGCCGAAGATCTCGTTGAGGGCGGCGATCCGGGCGGTGTCCCACCGCTTGTCCTGCTGCCCCTCGGCGGCGGATGCCGGGGTCAGGAAGGTCGCGAACAGCCCTTCCTTGGCGGAGAACGCGAGGAAGTCCGCCAGCCAGGCACGGGAGCGGTAGTCCTCGATCAGCTTCCGCTTGCCGCGGTCCTCGAACCAGTCGACGGTGGCGCGCAGCAGCCTGCGGGTCTCGGGGTCGAAGTGTGCCGGGTCGTAGGTACGCGGGTTGAACAGCAGCGGGTCGGCCATGGGTGTTCGCCTTTCCGGCTCGGGGGTTGAGGGATGCGCTCCGGAGAGCTTCAGGTACGTGAGGGCGGGGCAGGTCGTCGTCGGGGCGGGCGGGCGGTTTGCCGGCGCCGGTTCAGCGATCGGGGCCGAGGCGGTGGAGGGTGGCGAGTACGTCGTCGAGCCAGGCGAGCGTCATCCGCTCGTACGCGATACCGCCGCGCAGCACGACGTGCTGGAGCTCCTGTCCGGCGTCGGTCGTTCCGGGGGCCTCGGGTCCGGTGAAGTCACGCAGCTCCCCCGCGAGATAGAGCGCGAGGCGGGAGGTGTGCGCCTGGTGGTGCCGCTCGACCTCGCGGATCAGCGCGGCCGGGTCGTCGAAGGCCGCGCCACGGATCTTCACGGCGAGGTCGTGCCGCACGCTCTCGGGTTCGATCGGCTCGTGCAGCCACTGGGAGAGGGCGGCCCGGCCGGGCGCGGCGACCGAGTACTCCTTCTTGTCCGGCCGGGCCTGCTGGGGCACCTCGCGGACGTCGATCCAGCCGTCGCTCTCCATGCGCTTGAGTACGCGGTAGATCTGCTGGTGGGTGGCGGTCCAGAAGTAACCGATGGACCGGTCGAACCGCCGGGCCAGCTCATAGCCGGAGCCCGGCTTCTCCAGCAGAGAGACGAGGATCGCGTGGTCGAGCGCCATGCCCCGATCCTTCTATGCAACTCGTTGCATAGACAAGGCGCACCGCCCGGGTGAGACGCGGCTCACCCCGGCGGCCGGGACGGAGCTGCAGCGCGCATGGACTGCTTGCGCATGGGCCGCTTCGAGCGGGAGCTGTTTCCGCTTCGCTGCGATCCCTGAGGCGCGTGTCCGTGGCTGATGACAGCATCGCCTGCGCGGCCTGACGACTTTCCTGGGGCTCGTCCCGAGACCGACGCCGCCGGAGCACGCCTATCGCGCGGGTGCGCCCGCCGTGCCGAACACTGCGCAGGCAGGACGCCTGGGCGCACGCCCGAGCCCGGCACCTGGTGACGCGATCGACGCGGCTACTCGAACCGCGCGGTGTCGCCCGCCCCGCGGCGTACGATCTCGGGTTCGCCGCCGGAGAAGTCGATGACCGTGGTCGGCTCGGTGCCGCAGTCGCCCGAGTCGACCACGATGTCCACGACGTGGTCGAGCCGTTCCTTGATCTCCCAGCCCTGTGTCATCGGCTCGTCCTCGTCGGGCAGGATCAGGGTGCTGGAGAGCAGCGGCTCACCGAGTTCGGCGAGTAGGGCCTGAGCGACGGCATGGTCAGGAATCCGGACTCCGACCGTCTTCTTCTTCGGGTGCAGCAGCTGGCGCGGCACCTCCTTCGTCGCGGGGAGGATGAAGGTGTAACTGCCGGGTGTCGCTGCCTTGATCGCGCGGAACACGTCATTGTCGACGTGCACGAACTGACCCAGCTGCGCGAAGTTCTGGCACACAAGGGTGAAGTGGTGACGATCGTCGAGGTTCCGGATCGACCGGATCCGGCTGATGCCGTCACGACTGCCCAGCTGGCTTCCCAGTGCGTAGCAGGAGTCCGTCGGGTACACGACGAGCGCGCCGGATCGGATGCTGTCGGCCACACCGCTGATGGTGCGCCGCTGGGGATTCTCGGGGTGCACGTCGAAGTACTTCGCCATTCGCCGAGTCTAGGTGATCAGGGCGTCCGCCCAGGTGACCAGGACGGCGCCGCCGGGGGCCGAGAGCGCCCCGAGCCGAACAGCATCGTGCACGGCGCCTTCCTGGGCCACGCGGGTCTCGGCGTGCTCGCGGTCCGCCCAGGTCCAGGGGCGGCGCCGCCCCTGCCATGGGTGGCGCCACCCTGTACGTCTTAGTATGAAATGCGGATGTACAAGCGCATGGAACCGCCGCAGCAGAGGGAGGATCCGTGACTGCTGAGGCTGAGGCTCAAAGGACCGAAGAATTCTCCGATGTGGCTCGAGGCCCGGGGAGTATCGGCGCTCCCCGGTATCTGCCGCTCTCCGAGCACGGGCTGATCGGGGATCTGCGCAGCGCCGCGCTGGTGGGGACGAACGGAACGATCGACTGGTACTGCTGCGGCCGTTTCGACGCGCCCAGTGTCTTCGCCTCGATCCTCGACGCCGAGAAAGGCGGCTCCTTCGAGCTCGCCCCTGATGTGCCGACCCGCACGAAGCAGTTCTACTTCCCCGACACCAACGTGCTCATCACCCGCTTCTTCGCGGAGGACGGGGTGGGCGAGATCCAGGACTTCATGCCGATCGTCGACGACTCGCGCGAGGCCGACCGGCACCGGCTGATCCGCAGGGTGGTCTGCGTCCGCGGATCACTGCCCTTCCATGCCTACGTGTCACCCCGCTTCGGCTACGGAGCCGACCCGCACACCATCCGTACCGAGCACGGCTGCCCGGTTTTCGAGTCGGCCTCGCTCGCCCTTGCGCTGACGTCCAGCGTGGCGGTCGAGAACGACGGCCGGGACGCATGGTCACTGTTCAAGCTGCACGAAGGTGAGAGCGCGGTCTTCGCGCTCGACCAGGTCGGGGGCGAGGTGGCCCCGCGGCGTTGTGCCGTCGCCGAGGCGGAGGAATTGTTCGAGGCCACCGTGCGGTACTGGCGGCGTTGGCTGTCCAGGTCGCGTTACCGCGGCCGCTGGCGCGAGATGGTCCACCGCTCCGCGCTGACGCTCAAACTGCTCACCTACGCGCCGACCGGCGCCATCGTGGCCGCGCCGACGACGAGCCTGCCCGAGCAGATCGGCGGCGAACGGAACTGGGACTACCGGTACGCCTGGATCCGCGACGCGGCGTTCTGCGTCTACGCGCTGCTCCGGCTGGGCTTCACCGACGAAGCCCAGGCCTTCATGAACTTCATGACCGAGCACCTCTACCTCTCGGAGCCCGGCACGGGCCCACTGCAGATCATGTACGGCATCGACGGCCGCTGCGAGCTGCCCGAGCGCGAGCTGCCCCATCTCGAGGGCTATCGGGGCTCCGGCCCCGTGCGCGTCGGCAACGACGCCGTCGGCCAGTTGCAACTGGACATCTATGGTGCACTCATCGACTCGGTCTACCTCTACGACAAGTGGAGGGAGCCGATCTCCAGCGCGCACTGGGACACCGTCTGTGATCTGGTCGACTGGGTCTGCGAGAACTGGGACAAGCCCGACGAGGGCATCTGGGAGACCCGGGGCGGGCGCAAGGACTTCCTCTACTCGCGGCTGATGTGCTGGGTGGCGATCGAAAGGGCGATGCGGATGGCGCAGCGCCGGGGGCTGCCGGCCGACATGGTGCGCTGGGCCGGGACACGCGACACGATCTACCGGCAGATCATGCGGCGTGGCTGGTCGGCCGAGCGGAACGCGTTCGTCCAGCATCTTGACGGCAACGTCCTCGACGCCTCCGTACTGATGATGCCGCTGGCCAAGTTCATCTCCCCGACCGACCCGAAATGGCTCTCCACACTGGACGCGCTGGGCGAGGAACTGGTCTCCGACTCGCTGGTCTACCGCTACGACCCGCAGGCCAGCCCGGACGGGCTGCGGGGAGAGGAGGGCACGTTCTCGATCTGCTCCTTCTGGTACGTCGAGGCGCTCAGCCGCGCCGGGCGCCTGGAAGACGCCCAGCTGGCCTTCGAGAAGATGCTCACCTACGCCAACCACCTCGGCCTGTACGCGGAGGAGATCGGCCGTACGGGCGAGCAGAGGGGCAATTTCCCGCAGGCGTTCACGCATCTGGGGCTGATCAGCGCGGCCTTCAACCTCGACCGGGCGCTGGGCTGAACGGCGCCCGCTGCCCGCGGTCCCGTCCGGCGCGCAACAGCCCCGGACCCTTCGGGTTCCGTGTCCGGTGGCGCGGCGTCACGTCCTGACTTGGACGAGCGCGTGCGTACCGCTCGTCCGCCAGGCACTGCCTGTCGTTTCCAGCTCCGCCCGCGTATGTGGGGCGAGACCGGTGATGACGTCGGACTTCAGTGTCCGCAGCGCGGCGACCGGTCCGGGGAAGTACGCGGTGACTCTCGAGAAGGGCGTGGTAGCGGGCCAGTGGCGGTCGCCGACGAGCCGGCGGTAGTTCAGGTCGCCCTTCATGACGGTCAAGGTGGCGGAGGCGAAGTCCTCCCCGAGCCCGGCCGGCATGTCCAGGTACGGGAGTGGCGCGCACGCGAATGGATGGCTGCGCAGGACGAGACGTCCGCCGCTCACCGCCTGCCGAAGCCGCTCACCGATCTCCGATGCCTGTCCGGAAGCAGCGGACATTCGTGCCAGACAGTCGAGCACGTCGGAGGTGGTGGCGTCGGAGACGTAGTACGGATACGGCTTGATGTGCAGGCTCACCGACGAGGCGCGGTCCGTGGTGAGCAGATGGTCGGCGAGAACCAGATCGGGCAGCAGCTCCGGCCCGGCATTGTCGGCGACCAGGCACACCTTTCCCGGACGTCGGCCATCCAGCAGGTTCCAAAACGCCGCCGTGTCGTCCACGACGAGCCCTGTCGCGCGCTCTCCCAAACCGGAGTCACCGGCCGACAGTTGGAAACCGAGGTCGGCCCTGTTCCCCCAGAGTGACGCGTGCAGCAGCGTGGTGTCCCGCTGCGCTGCCGGAAGACGGGGGATCTCGTCGAGGGCAGCGAGCTCGGCGTCCAGCGTCGCGCCCATGAGCTCGGCGCGTTTGAAGGGTGCGAACGGGTCGATGCCCTTCCACGGCCCGGGAGTGAAGTAGCCCAGCGCGGCCAGCAGCTTTCGGTAGAAGTAGCTCTCCGCCCACAGGAACGGTACGTCTGCCCAGCGGCGCCCGATATGGCCCTCGCCCCACTGCCTCCACTGAGCGGCATCCGGTTCGGTGTCGTCGAGAGCCTCGACGACACCTCCCTCGGCGATCTCGCGCAGCAGGGCGTCCAGCGCGTGCTGCTGTTCCACGGGATAGGCGGTCGCCTGGCGTACGCGCTCGATCAGCGCAGGGTGCCGGTCATGGAGCACACCCCAGGCGAAGGAGCCGACGACATTGCTGACCACGACAGGGGCGTGGCCCGCATCGGCCGGAGTTGGTTGCGACATGCTCGGCGGACTCCCTCTGTCGACGCCGCGGACGGACACGCGAGCGGCATCACCGTACGCCGCGTTCGGTCAGAGGCCGGCCTTCACGGCGAGTGCCCCGTCACCCGGGTCCTGCTCCTGCGGTGTCGGTGCCGGGTCGGCCGCGACGTGCCCGACGTGCCCGACGTGCAGGGCGTGCCCGACGTGCAGGAAACCGCGGGCTTGCTTCTCAGGCACGCCGATAGGGCGGTGGGTGAACGTCCTGGGCCGCCCGGCGGACAGGCACCGACACCTCCGGGCGAAAGGCCCTGGAAGCCGGAACCGGGGCCGACCGGGACACTCAGCGCACCGGGATGATGTCGGGGGCGCCGAGCCGTACCGCGTCGGCCGTCTGGTCGTCCGGCTGCTGCTGCGCCTCGCGTTCGGCCGCCACCCGCTTCAGGTAGTGGTCGACCTCACGGTCCTGGCGCGCCCGGTCCCACCCCAAACAAGGTGCCATGAGGCCGGCGACGGTACGCGCCGCGTCCACTCCGCGGTCCCAGGACTCGATCGAGATCCGGGTACGCCGGGCGAGCACGTCCTCCACATGACGGGCCCCCTCATGGGTCACCGCGTAGACGGCCTCGACGCGCAGATAGTCGTCAGAACTCGGCAACGGCTCACCGAGCGAGGGGTCGGCCACGACCATCGCGAGCAGCTCGTGCAGCAGGGAGCCGTAGCGGTTCAGCAGGTGCTCGATGCGGGCGACATGCAGCCCGGAGCGCTTGGCGAGTTTGTGCCGGGAGTTCCACAGGGCCGGATAGCCGTCGGCGCCGAGCAGCGGAACGCGCTGCGTGACGCAGGAGGCCACCTTCTCGTCCAGACCGCGGGCCGCCTCGTCGACCGCGTCCTTGGCCATCACGCGATAGGTCGTGTACTTACCGCCGGCCACCACGACGAGCCCGGGAACCGGGTGCGCGACCAGGTGCTCCCTGGACAGCTTGCTGGTCTCCGCGGCCTCGCCGGAAAGGAGCGGCCGAAGACCTGCGTAGACGCCCTCGACGTCCTCTGCGGCCAGCGGTGTGGCCAGAACACGGTTGACATGATCCAGCAGGTAACCGACGTCCCTGGAACTCAGCGCGGGATGAGCCTTGTCCAGTGTCCAGTCGGTGTCGGTGGTCCCGATGATCCAGTGCCGCCCCCAGGGGATGACGAACAGCACGCTCTTCTCGGTGCGAAGTATCAGTCCGGTGCGGGAGATGATCCGGTCACGCGGCACCAGCAGATGCACGCCCTTGGAGGCGCGGACGTGGAACTGGCCCCGGGTGCCGGCCATGGCCTGGGTGTCGTCGGTCCACACGCCGGTCGCGTTGATGACCTGCTTGGCCCGCACCTCGGTCTCGTTGCCGGTCTCCAGGTCCGTGACCACGGCTCCCACCACCCGCTCGCCCTGGCGCAGGAAGCGGCTGACGCGGGTTCGGTTGGCGGCCAGCGCCCCGTAGGCGGCTGCCGTGCGCGCGAGGAACATGGTGTGCCGGGCGTCGTCGACCTGGGCGTCCCAGTACAGGATCGCGCCGACCAGGGCGTCGGAGCGCAGAGCGGGCGCCTCGCGCAGAGCCTGGCGCTTGAGCAGGTGGCGGTGACGGGGCAGGCCTCCGGAGGTGCCGGAGGCCGCGGCCATGACGTCGTAGAGCAGCACGCCCGCGCCGACGTACGGACGCTCCCGGAACCGGTGCTGCAGCGGGTAGAGGAACGACACCGGCCGCACCAGATGGGGGGCCAGCAACTGGAGGAGCAGTCCTCGCTCCTTGAGGGCTTCGGCGACCAGCCGGAAGTCCAGCATCTCGAGGTAGCGCAGGCCGCCGTGAATCAGCTTGCTGGAGCGGCTGGATGTGCCCGAGGCCCAGTCCCGGGCTTCGACGAGGCCGACGCTCAGGCCCCGGGTGGCGGCGTCGAGGGCTGCTCCGGTGCCCACGACACCGCCACCGACGACGAGGACGTCCAGCTCGCCCTCCCCCAGCCGGACGAGGGCTTCCGCGCGTGCCTCGGGAGAGAGCGCGACCGGATTCGCCATCGGTTTCCTCCTCGTGCCGCGGTCGTGCGCCGCGCGTGACCGGGGGCGCCCCGGATGGGCGGCGCCCCCGGCGGAGGCCTACTCGACCTTGGCCCAGTCGAGTGTGCGCTCGACCGCCTTCTTCCAGCCCGCGTAGCCTTCCGCGCGCTGCTCCTCGGACCACGCGGGCTCCCACCGCTTGGACTCCTGCCAGTGGGTGCGCAGCTCGTCGGTGTCCCGCCAGAAGCCGGTGGCCAGACCGGCCGCGTAGGCGGCACCGAGCGCGGTGGTCTCGGCGACGACCGGGCGGCTGACCGGTACGCCGAGGACATCGGCCTGGATCTGCATGCACAGGTCGTTGGCCGTCACGCCGCCGTCGACCTTGAGCACGTCCAGGTGGACGCCGGAGTCCTGCTCCATGGCCTCCACCACGTCGCGGCTCTGGTAGCAGATGGCTTCCAGGGTGGCCCGCGCCAGGTGGCCGTTGTTGTTGTACCGCGCGAGGCCGACGATCGCGCCGCGGGCGTCCGAGCGCCAGTACGGGGCGAACAGGCCGGAGAAGGCGGGGACGAAGTACATGCCACCGTTGTCGTCGACGGTACGGGCGAGACGCTCGCTCTCGGCGGCATCGTTGATGATCTTCATCTGGTCGCGCAGCCACTGCACCGCGGACCCGGTGACCGCGATGGAGCCCTCCAGGGCGTAGATCGCCGGGCTGTCGCCGAACTGGTACGCCACGGTGGTGAGCAGGCCGTGCTGTGAGCGGACCAGTTCGGTGCCGGTGTTGAGCACCAGGAAGTTGCCGGTGCCGTAGGTGTTCTTGGCTTCGCCCGGCGCGTAGCAGACCTGCCCGACAGTGGCCGCCTGCTGGTCGCCGAGCACCCCGGTGATGGGGATGGCGGTGCGCAGCGGCCGGGAGGAACGGGTCTCGCCGTATGCCTCCCGGTGGGAGGACGGGCTGATGGTGGGCAGCATCGCCCGGGGAACGTCGAAGAAACCCAGCAACTCGTCGTCCCAGTCCAGGGTCTCCAGGTTCATCAGCATCGTGCGGCTCGCGTTGGTCACGTCGGTGGCGTGGATGCCGCCGTCGGGGCCGCCGGTGAGGTTCCACAGGACCCAGCAGTCCGTGTTGCCGAAGAGGGCATGGCCCTGCTCGGCCGCCTCGCGGACTCCGTCGACATTCTCCAGAATCCACTGGATCTTGCCGCCGGAGAAGTAGGTGGCCGGCGGCAGCCCCGCCTTGCGGCGGATGACATCGCCCTGGCCCGAGCGTTCCAGGGCGGCCGCGATGGAATCGGTGCGGGTGTCCTGCCAGACAATGGCGTTGTAGTAGGGGCGGCCGGTGCGGGGGTCCCAGACAACGGTTGTCTCGCGCTGGTTGGTGATGCCGATCGCCGCCAGGTCGGACGCGGACAGGTTCCCGTGCCGGAGGGCGTTCTGTATCACCGAGTTGGTGCGTTCCCAGATCTCCACCGGGTCGTGCTCGACCCACCCCGAGCGCGGGAGTATCTGAGCGTGCTCCAGCTGGTGCTTCGCGACTTCGTTCCCGTCGTGGTCGAAGATCATGAAACGTGAGCTGGTGGTTCCCTGGTCCACTGCGCCGACGAAGTCCGCCATGGCATGCCGCCTCTCCTGTGGGATGGACTGGGTTGCGGCCTCGCGCCGGGCCGGTCAGGCCTCGGGGGTCGGGACGCGTCCTGGGGGCTCCGGCTCCGCGGTCGGCAGGAACCGGCCGACGAAGAACTTGTACAGGAACGCGCCGAGCACGCCGCCGATCAGTGGACCGATGATGGGCACCCAGAAGTAGAAGTTCCCGTACTGATCTCGCCACGCTCCGCCGTACCCGGTGAGGAAGCTGGCCAGCCGGGGACCGAAGTCACGTGCGGGGTTGATCGCGTAGCCCGCGTCGGTGCCCCAGGCCATGCCGATCGCCACGACGACCAGTCCGATGATGAAGGGGGCCAGGTTGGCGCCTGGGGGCGTGTTGAGCAGGTCTGTGATCGCCATGATCAGCAGTAGCAGGATCGCGGTGCCGATGATCTGGTCGCGGAACGCACCCCATTCGCTGACCGGCAGATTCGGGTTGCCGTTGGCGGGCAGCGTGGAGAAGACGAACTGCGTCTTGATGGTGTGGCCGGGGTCCGCCTTCGCCAGCGCCTCGGTGTAGTTCCAGCGCACCAGCAGGGCTGCCACGAAGGCGCCGGCCGTCTGCGCCAGCGCGTAGGGAGCCACCTTGGTCCACGGGAAACCCCTGAACGTCGCCAGGGCCACGGTCACCGCGGGGTTGAGGTGAGCACCACTCATTCGCGCCGCCACATAGACACCGAGGGTGACGCCGAGACCCCATGCCCAGGCGATGCTGTCGTGGTTTCCGAGGCCGCCCGGGGGATCCGTGAGGGCTCCGCCGGCGACCACTTGGGCCACCACGCCGCAACCGAAGAGGATAAGAATCATGGTGCCGACGAATTCGGCCGAAAGTTCGCCGATCAACCCTGATCTTTTGAGTCGCTCAGCCATGGAAGCCCGCTTCCCGCCGGCCAGGGACCGGCCGTCAACTGCCCGATTCCTCCACATGTCAGCATAGGACGATCAAGGGCCAGCCGCACGCACAGGAGTGACGAACGCCGGAACCTGAGCTCCGGCGCTTTCGGCACTGCCAGGTACCGGTGGGGCCAGTGCAGCCGACAGGAAAGAGGTCTCGGCCACGACGGGGAGCAGCGGTTTCCTCCGGAAACCGGCAGAGCGCCGCCGGCCGGCGGAGACGTAGGCCCTGCCGGCCAGAGGCCCTCCGGCGCTCAGCTGTCCTAGGCCGCGGGCTCCAGCACAAAGACGGGGATCTCCCGGTCGGTCTTCTTCTGATACTCGGCGTAGTCGGGGTACGCCTCGACGGCCCGCTCCCACCACACGGTCTTCTCGTCCCCGGTCACCTCACGGGCCGTCATGTCCTGACGCGTCGGGCCGTCCTGCAGCTCGACCCGGGGGTCGGCGACAACGTTGTGGTACCAGACCGGGTGCTTCGGGGCGCCCCCAAGCGACGCGACCACCGCGTAAGCGCCTTCGTGCTCGACCCTCATGAGCGGCGTCTTGCGGATCTTGCCGCTCTTGGCGCCCCGGGTCGTCAGGAGGATGACGGGCATCCCCCGCATCGTCGTTCCCTTGGTACCGCCGGAGCTCTCGAAGAGCTCAACCTGGTCGCGGACCCATTTCTCGGGGCTCGGCTCGTACTCACCCTCAAGAGGCATGTCACTCATCCGATCGTCGGAGTCACCTACAGGGCTCAACGCCCCGGGGCAAGGCAATCATCCCGCCGGACGTTCGTAGCGGAGCAGCACGGTCCGAGCGTCGAAAGACCGCGACTCGACGAACGCGAGATTCAGCCGCTCCTTCCCCTGCAGGAAGAGCGGCCTGCCGCCGCCCAGGACCACCGGGTGCACGACGATGTGGTACTCGTCGATCAGGCCGAGCTCCGTGAGGGCTGCCGGCAGCGTGGAACCGCCGGTCAGCAGCAGGTCCTTGCCCGGGCTCCGCTTCAGGGCCGCGACCTCTTCGGCGAGGTTTTCGCCGATCACCCGGACGTTCCCCTCCGGCTGTTGCAAGGTCCTGGAGAAGACGATCTTCGGAGTACGGCGCCAGACCGGCGCGAAGGCGAGGTCGTGCGGGTCGTCGGAGATCGACTCGGCGTCGGGCCAGTAGCCGGACATCATCTCCCAGACCACACGCCCGTAGAGGAAGGTGTCGACGCGCGCCTGCAGGCCGTCTCCGTACACGCCGAGCTCGGGCCCCAGCACCGGCCAGTCGAAGGCTCCCCCGGGCCCGTCGATGTGTCCGTCGAGCGACGAGTGGACGAAGTAGATGATCTTCCTCATGGCCGTTCCTCCTGGTTGCGTGGCGCGCCCCTTTCGACGCCTTCACCGGTATGTCGAACGGGGTCGCGCCCGATCGACACCCGAGGAAAAGATCTTCCCCGAGGGCGCTGCAACGGCATTGCAACCTCCCGGGTGCTCTGCTGGCGGGATGACTGATGCCCCGCGCGTGGAGCTGACCCCCTCAGCCGCCGATCTGTTGCGGCGGCTGAGGGCGGCCCACGGTCCGTTGATGTTCCACCAGTCGGGCGGGTGCTGCGACGGCAGCGCGCCCATGTGCTACCCGGCGGGTGAATTCCGTACGGGCGCGTCCGACGTCCTTCTCGAGGACCTCCGGGTCGACGGCGTCGAGGAGTCCGTCTCCTTCTGGATATCCAGAAGCCAGTACGAGGTCTGGAGCCACACCCGGCTCATCGTCGATGTCGTCGAGGGCCGGGGCAGTGGTTTCTCGCTGGAGGCGCCGGAGGGAGTGCGGTTCCTGATCCGGTCGCGCGTCGTGGGTACCTGAGGCGTCAGCCACGGGCGCGTGCCCATGAGCAGTTTCCGGCGCCGCTCGCAGGTGCGGAAGTCGACGGCGGCCGGATACCAGGCGATGCTGGTACGCGTGAATGCCCCCACTCGCGGCGCCTGGCTGCGCTCCGGAATCAGCCGCAACGGCGGACCCCTGCAGGAGAACGATCAGGTGGTCTGGCTCCAGATCGACGCCTACTACGCGGACAGCCGCGGCTTCGCCGGCATCACCACGTACGACGGCGCCGATGTCCGCTTCCACCACGATGTCGGGACACCCGGCGAGGATGTGGGAACCCTTCGACGCGACGGCGACCGTCTGATCGAGACGGGTACGAACCCGGACGGCAGCACGTTTCGCGAGGTGTGGACGCCGCTGGTGGACAGCGAGGAAGAGTGCGGGTCCTGGCGGGTAGGCGAGGCGCAGATCGTCCGCGTCGGCACCCATGTGGTGCATGTGGATGCCGACGGCGGAGGCTACTTCGAACTGCCGCCGGACGTCGAAGTGCCTCCGCAGATCACGGTCTGAGGCTGCCCACCACATTCGCGGTGGCCGCGATGCCTTCCTGAATGGTCGGCGCCATGCTCGTGCCCGCGAGGAAGAAGCCGAGCAGGGCACAGACCACCGCGTGGGACATCTTCAGTCCGCCGTTCCGCACAAAGATCACCGCGAGCACCAGCAGGAACAGCACCACCGAGATCGAAATGGCCATCGCCAACCTCCTCCGCCGCCGCGCCGGAATTGCGGCATTCGGCCGTCAGTCTGGCGTAGTGGACGGCCCGTACGGCCGACTGGCGTGTCCGCCGTTCGGGTGGTCTGTGCCGGGTGACCTCGACGGGGAGAGATGCCGGATGCGGACTCCGAACGCGGCAGGCCGATCTCGCCGGGGCCCGCGGCACGGTCCACACCCACACAGCCGCACGGTCCACCCCCACAGCGGACGGACGGGAGCTCATTCATACCGGCCATGGCCGCTATACCGGCTATGGCCGCGACAGGAGCACAATCGAGTGAGGGGGAACCAGAAACAGCTCCGCCCGGAGGTTGTCGGATGCCACGGAACCGGGCCCCGTCCCGCTACGCCCCTGATCAGGGACTCACCACCCGCATGGTGACGACGATGTTCCTGATCGGGCTGCTCTATGTCGTCTTCGTGGGCGCCCTGCTGGCGATCCTCCGAAGCTCGTGGCCGATCATTCTGCTGATCGCAGGTGGTCTGTTCATCGCGCAGTTCTGGTTCAGCGACCGGATCGCGGCCTTCAGCATGGGCGCTCGCGAGGTCACGCCCGAGCAGGCGCCGGAGCTGCACGGCGCCGTCGACCGTATCTGCGCGCTCGCCGACATGCCCAAGCCCCGGGTCGCGATCGCCCACAGCGATGTGCCGAACGCCTTCGCCGTCGGCCGCAATGAGAAGACCGCGCTGGTCTGCGCCACCACCGGTCTGCTCCGCCGGCTGGAGCCGGAGGAACTCGAGGGCGTCCTCGCCCACGAGCTGTCGCACGTCGCCCACCACGATGTCGCAGTCATGACGATCGCGTCGTTCCTCGGTGTGCTGGCCGGCGTGATGACCCGTATCGCCGTGTGGGGCGGCTTCGGCCGGGCGGGCCGCGACAGCAACACCGCGATCGCCGTGCTCCTGATACCCGTGATCAGCGCCGTCGTCTACGTGATCAGCTTCCTGCTGACCAGGCTGCTCTCCCGCTACCGCGAACTGTCGGCAGACCGCGCCGCCGCCCTGCTGACCGGCCGTCCCTCGGCGCTCGCGTCCGCGCTCACCAAGGTGACGGGCGAGATGGCGAAGATCCCGACGCAGGACCTGCGCAAGGCGGAGCCGTTCAACGCCTTCTGGTTCGCGCCGGCGTTCTCCTCCAAGGAGAGCCTGAGCCGCCTGCTGTCCTCGCACCCGACGCTGGAACAGCGCCTGGACCAGCTGGGCAAGATCTCGACGCAGCTGGCCCGCCCGTAACGGCCCCACGACGATGACGGACGACTGACAGAGGTGCTGCTGTGGGACTCCTCGACACGATCCTCGGCCGCAGCAGGCCGGTACGGCCCAACCTCGACCAGCTCTTCGGCCTGCCCGCCGCCGCCATCACCCTCCAGGCGGGCGCAGGCTTCACACCGACCGGCATCGGCTCGGTGTGCTTCGCCAGTGTGGAGGGCGGCGCCTTCGCGCAACTCCAGGAGGACGTACGAGAGCTGCTCGACGCCGACACCGACCGGGGAGGCATCCCGGTCGAGTTCAGCCAGGACGCGTACGGCTACACCTGGCTCCTCGCCCGCCACCCCGCCGACGACACGGCCTCACTGGTCAACGATCTGCACGCGGTCAACACCCTGCTCCAGGACGCAGGCTTCGGCCCCCAGCTGCTCTGCTCCCTGATCACCTTCCGCGAGACGTCCGGCGAGCGCCCGCTGGCGCTCGTCTACCTGTACAAGCGGGGCACCTTCTACCCCTTCGCGCCGCTCGCCGGGGCGAAGGAGAAGCGCGACAACGCCCTGGAACTGCAGACCAGGGCGCTGCTCACGGACGATCTCCGCATCGAGACGGACCTGGCCCGCTGGTTCCCGGTCTGGGGCGCGCCCGGCCTCGGAGGTCCGATGCCGTAGGCCGGCTACCGGCCCCGGGCCCGGAGGAAGCGCTCGAGCGCGGCCAGATCGTCCGTATTGATGTGGTCGACACGGGCGGCGAGCAGCTCGGTCCACACGGCGTCGCGGTCCGGACCGGCCACGTCGGGCGTCGCCCAGAACCGGACGCGCTGCCCGTGGTCATGGGCGTCGGCGACGATCGAGTGCAGCTTCTGCCGCTCGGCGGCCGGGAATGGGCCGGTGCCCAGCCAGCTGAAGCTCTGCGTCCAGTTGCTGGAGATCAGCGGGACGAAGGAGACGGGGGCGGTGGTGCCGAGGTCCTCGAGGCGGCCGTCGTAAAAGGCGTACCGGACGCGCTGTGTCTCCATGGGTACGCGGGCGGCGCGGTCGCCGGAGATGACCGGGGTGACAGCGCCGAGGCGGACATGGCCGTAGGCGCAGGTGCTGAGCATCCGCCGGTAGTGGCGCAGCTGACGGTCGAGTTCCAGATAGGCGGCGGCGCCGTCCGTCTTGATGTCGACCAGCAGTTGGACAGGCCGCCGGTAACCGCGGTACACGGAACCATGGTTGGCCTTCACCCGGGCCAGCAGCGGGTCGAGGTAGAGCGAGCGCAGCGTGCGGTTCGGGTCGAGGTCCGCCGGCTCATGGGCGACGAGCAACTCGCCGTTCACCAGGAAGACGTCGGCCTCCACGCTGGTGAAGCCGTGTGACAGGGCGTCGTGGAGGGGCCGTTCATGCAGGTAGTCGTTGTGGGCGTGGGCCCGGCGGAGCGGCTGCGGGCCGGTGCGCCCGCGGTGCTTCTCGGCGGACTGAGCCTGCGCGGGCACGGCGACGGCGCCGGCCAGCGCGGCGGCGAGGGTGGTGACGGCTCTGCGACGGGTGGTCAGCACGATGGTGCCTCCGGGCTCTGCGGGTCGGGAGGGACACCGGTGAGTATCCGCCCGGGGCAGCCCAAGTGGCAGAGCAGCGCGAAGAGTTCGGCCACCCGTCACCTACTGCTCAGCGTGGCCCCGGAGTGCGGGAAACTCGTCGTCCAGCGGCCGAGTCGTCCCGGCCCGCGTCGTCGCCAACGGGTCGGGGGGCGTGGCGGAGCCGGGGGGCTAACGGCGGGAACTCGTCGTGCGACTGCCGTGTCGGGCGGCGCGGGCAGTCCCATTGCGCCGCTCACGCGGAGTGGAGTTCCGGCAGCATCGAGCAGGCCGCCGCGCCGATGGTCGGCGCGGCGGCCCGAGTTGCGGTGAACAGTGCCTGGGTGCGCAGCCCCCTACGGGGCCTGCAGGTCGACCAGTGCGGCCAGCGCCTCCTTGTGGCGGCCCGGCGTGCCCAGGGCGATCTCGTCGGACTTGGCGCGCTTGAGGTACAGATGCGCGGGGTGTTCCCAGGTCATACCGATACCGGCGTGCAGCTGGACACACTCCTCGGCCGCGCGCACGGCCACCCGCGAGCAGTACGTCTGCGCGACGGCCACCGCGAGGGCGGCGTCGGAGCAGTCCGTGGCGAGGGCGTCCGCCGCGTTGCGGGCCGCGGCACGGGCCGAGACGACCTCGAGCCACACCTGAGCCATGCGGTGCTTGAGCGCCTGGAACGAACCGATGGGCCGGTTGAACTGGTGGCGCTCGCGGGTGTGACGGACCGTCTCCTCCAGGCACCATTCGGCGAGTCCGAGCTGCTCGGAGGCGAGCAGCCCGGCCCCGGCGAGCAGTCCGCGGCGTACGGCCTTCTCGGCGGTCTCCGCGTCCGCCAGGCGGGTGGCGTCGGCCGGGTCGTCGAGGGTGACGGCGGCGAGCGGACGGGTCAGGTCCAGCGGGGTCAGCGCCTCGACGGCGACGTTCGCCGTCTCGACCGCGTACAGACCGTCGGCCCGGAGCACGAGGAGGACATCGGCGACGGCTGCATCCGCGATACCGGTGATCCTGGGTTCGCCGACCGGGAGGTGTCCGTCGTGCGACCCCGACAGCGGCACGGCGAGTACGGCGGTCCCGCGGCCGGCCGCCAGCTCGGTGAGCAGCCCGGCGACGGCCTCCGTCTCCGTGTCGAGCGCGAGCAGCGTCTCGGTGGCGATGACGGAGCTGGTGAGATACGGCGCGGGGGCGACGCTGCGGCCCAGCTCCTCCAGCACCACGGCGGCCTCGCGGTGGCTCGCACCGTGCCCGCCGAGCTTCTCGGGTACGAGGAGTCCGGCCGCGCCGATGTCCCCGGCGAGCGCTTTCCAGAGCTCGGGGTCGTACGGCGTACCGGACTCGGCGCGCACCAGGACGGACGCCGTATCGCTGCGGTCGGCGAGCAGGGAACGTACGGCTGCACGCAGGTCGTCCTCGGCCTCGGAGTACAGCAGATCGGGCTGCGTGGACTGAGTTGTCATCGGGCCAGGTCCTTCCAGGCGACGTCCTTGTCGTTGCGCGGCTCGGAGGGAAGTCCGAGGACACGTTCGGCGACGATGTTCAGCAGCACTTCGCTGGTGCCGCCCTCGATGGAGTTGCCCTTGGAGCGGAGGTAGCGGTATCCGGCGTCGCGCCCGGTGAAGTCGACGAAATCGGGACGGCTCATGGTCCAGTCGTCGTACAAGAGGCCTTCCTCGCCGCGGAGTTCGACCTCGAGACCGCTGATCTCCTGGTTGAGGCGGGCGAAGGCGAGCTTCATTCCGCTGCCTTCGGGGCCCGGCTGGCCGGCGGCGAGCTGCTGGCGCAGCCGCTCTCCCGCCAGCCTGGCGACCTCCGCCTCGACCCAGAGCGACAGCAGCCGCTGGTGCAGATCGTGGTTGCGCAGCTCGGGGCGTTCGCGCCAGGTCTGCGCGATCGGGCCGATCATGCCTCCCTCGCGCGGGAGGCGGCTGCCGCCGATGGAGACCCGCTCGTTCATGAGGGTGGTCTGTGCGACCTTCCAGCCCTCGCCGACCTCGCCGAGGCGGTGTGCGTCGGGGATTCGCACATTGGTCAGGAAGACCTCGTTGAACTCCGCCTCACCGGTGATCTGGCGCAGCGGCCGCACCTCGACACCCGGGTCGGTCATGTCACAGATGAAGTAGGTGATGCCCCGGTGCTTGGGCAGATCCGGGTCGGTGCGGGCGATCAGGATCGCCCAGCGGGCCACATGGGCACTGGACGTCCACACCTTCTGGCCGTTGATGACCCAGTCGTCGCCGTCCCGTACGGCCCGGGTGCCGAGGGCCGCGAGGTCGGAGCCCGCGCCCGGCTCGCTGAACAGCTGGCACCAGACCTCCTCGCCGACCCACAGAGGACGGAGGAAGCGCTGCTTCACCTCTTCGGAGCCGTACTTGAGGATGGTCGGCGCGGCCATGCCGAGGCCGATGCCGATACGGCGCGGGTCGTTGTCCGGCGCGCCCGCAGCCGTCAGCTCGGCGTCGACGGCGGTCTGCAGCGTCCGCGGGGCGTCGAGTCCGCCGAGGCCCTTGGGGTAGTGCACCCAGGCGAGGCCCGCGTCGAAGCGTGCCTTCAGGAAGTCGGTGCGTTCCGTTCCGGCCGGTGGGTGCGCGGCCAGCAACTCCTTGGTGCGGTTGCGCACATCCGTGGCGTCCGTCATCGTGCTTCTCCCTCCGGGATGACGACCAGGCGGCCCGTGGTCGTGCCGTCCGCGACGCGCTGGACGGCGCCCGCGGCGTCCTTCATGGCGACGCGATCGCTGATCAGCGGCTTGATCACGCCCTGCGCCGCGAGCTTGGTCAGCTCCTCGTGGCAGTCGCGGATCGCGCTCGGCTCCCTCGTGTTGTAGAGGCCCCAGTGGAGGCCGACGATCGAGTAGTTCTTCACCAGGGCGTGGTTGAGGGCCGGGGTGGGGATCGAGCCGCTGGCGAAGCCGACGATCACGATCCGGCCCTCGAAGGCGATGCACTTCACGGACTTGGCGTAGGCGTCACCGCCGACCGGGTCGTAGACGACGTCCGCGCCGCGGCCGCCGGTCGCTTCCTTCACCGCCGCGACGATGTCGTCCTCGCGGCGGTCGATGACGACGTCGCAGCCGAGCTCCCTTGCCGTGCGCGCCTTCTCCGCGCCGCCTACGACACCGATCACCCGCGCGCCGGCCGCCTTGCCGAGCTGGACGGCGGCGCTGCCGACGCCGCCCGCCGCCGCGTGCACAAGCAGCGTCTCGCCCGCCTGGAGGTGCGCACGGCGGTGCAGTCCGAACCAGCCCGTCTGGTAGCCGATGTGCAGTGCGGCCGCCTCGGCATCGTCCAGGGCTTCGGGTGCGGGCAGCACGGCCGCCGCGTCGGCGACGACGTACTCGGCGAGTCCGCCGTTCGGCAGTGCGGGGTTGGCGATCACCCGGCGGCCGTCCTCTGTCTCGCCGCAGATCTCCACACCCGGCGTGAACGGCAGCGGCGGCCTGATCTGGTACTGACCGCGGCAGAGCAGCGCGTCGGGAAAGTTGATGTTCGCGGCGCGGACCTTCAGCAGCAGCTGCCCCTCGCCCGGCGTGGGCCGGTCCACCTCTTCGAGCCGCATCACCTCGCTCGGCTCGCCGTTCCGGTGCACTCGCCATGCCTGCATTTCGGGGCCTCCACAAACCGTAGGCGGTACTGCGCTCCATCGCATACTAAGCGGTCGCTTGCCTCTACGGAAGACCCGGTCAGGCGTGCTCGGTCCGGTTCGCACAGGCGGCCGCTCGCCCTGCGGACCGGACAAAGCCCGGAGAACGGCGCGGCTCTCAGTAGAGGGCATCGTGCCGGTGGCGGGTCGGCGGGATGTCGAGATCGAGGACCGCACCGGCCCGGTGCGCCCGCCGGATCTCGGCGCACTTCATCCGTACGGCACACCGGGCCCTGCGTTCGGCCTGACCGGTGACGCTGCCGAGCCGTCTGGACCGGTGCGCCCGGTCGTGCTGATGGATCGCGAAGCCGGTCCGTACGAGCCGGGGCCGGGCGCGATGGGGCGTTCAGCGGCGGAACAGCTCGAAGGTGACGGCGGGACGGCCGCCGAAGCGCTCTGCCGCAGCCTGGGCGCTTGTGGTGAGGAAGCTGCGGCAGTACGTCTCCGGGTCCTGGTCGGTCAGCACCTCGATATAGCTGCGGTGCTCCAGCAGCGAGAGTACGGAGCGCTCCAGGCCGGGCGTCGCGTCGACCGCGTGCGTGGGCGCCGTGGAGCCCGCGACGGCCACCCAGCGCACCCCGCTCCACGGCTCGAGGCCCTGCTCGGCGATGAGTTCGGGGAAGATCCAGCGGTTTCCCGCATCAGCCGCCGCGTCCAGCGTGGCCCTGCCCACCGCCCGGTGGTCGGGGGTGTTCCAGGAGGTGCCGCCCCAGGTGTCACGGTGGTTGAGGGTGATGACCAGCTCGGGCCGGTGGCGCCGGATGGCCGCCGCGATGTCCCGGCGCAGCCCCGTCCCGTACTCGATCACGCCGTCCTTGTGGTCCAGGAACTCCACGGTGGAGACGCCGACGACGGCCGCGCTCGCCCGCTGCTCCCGCTCGCGCAGCGGGGCGCACTCGGCGGGCTCCATGGTGTCGATACCGGCCTCGCCGCGGCTGGCGAGGAGGTAGGCGACCTCACGTCCGCCGTCGGTCCAGCCGGCGACGGCCGCGGCGCAGCCGTACTCGAGATCGTCGGGGTGGGCGACGACGGCCAGCGCGCGCTGCCAGTCGTCGGGCATGGGTTCCAGCTGCTCGGTCATGGGCGCAGGATACGGCGCTGAATATGCGTCAGAGCTCCGCGCGGGCGAGGGAGAGCAGCCGGTCCAGGACGCGCGGACCGCTCGCCCGCACCCCGTCGTGCTCGTACTCGTCGGTGACCCAGGTGCGCAGTCCGCGGATGGTGCGAGCCGTTCGCAGCGAGTGCTCCGTGTCGACATACATGTCGTCGTGATAGATGGCCGCGGCGACCGGCACACGATTCGCGGCGAGCCGGGCCGGGTCGTACAGCGGGGTCCAGTCGGTGCGCGCGGCGAGGAGCTCGGCGGCCTCGCGCAGCGGGCTCAGCGCCGGGTCAACCTCGAAGTGCCAGGGGTGGACGCTCTCCCCGGTGAACATCAGTGGTCCGTCACCGGCCAGGGCTTTGGCGGCGTCGAACTGCGGGAATTCGGCCCGGACGCGTTCGGCCGCCCAGGCGGTCGGCTTCGCGCCCTGGGCGTAGATCGCTTCGTGCAGCACGGCGTACAGCGGATGAGCGGCGTGCGAGAGGGTGGCGAGCACGCTCTCCTGGAACGCGTCGGAGAGCTCGTACCCCGCTCCCGTACGGACGAAGGCGTCCTCCAGCAGATAGTGCAGCTGGTGACTGCCGTCCCCGCCGCCGAGCAGGATGCCGAGTGACTGGAATGCCTCGGGCGTGAGGGTGTAGCCGCCGGGCAGCACGGTCTTGTGCTCAGCGAGGTGGGTGGCGATACGGCGGGCCCGTTCCACGTCCTGCGGGTAGCGGCTGTAGTGGGCCTCGGCCTTGCGATGGATGCGGGGGTACGCGGCCCGGTAGACGTCCTCCACGCCGGCGTCCAGGGAGGGCAGACCGCCGGCGACCAGGACCGTGCGCAGGCCTTCGGGCGCGGTGGAGAGATAGTGCGTGGCACAGAATCCGCCGAAACTCTGGCCGAGTACGGTCCACGGTGCGCCGCCGGTGAGCCGCGGCCGGATCGTCTCGCAGTCGCGCACGATGCTGTCGGCCCGGAAGTTCGCAAGGTAGCCGGCCTGGGCCTGCGGTCCGCCCCGCAGCGGCAGGGTCTGGCGGTTCAGCGGAGTGGAGCGGCCGGTGCCACGCTGGTCGAGAAGCAGCACCCGGTACTCCTGCACGGCCCGTCCCAGCCACGCCTGTCTGCCGATGAAGCGGCGGGCGCCGAAGCCGGGTCCGCCCTCCAGATAGACCAGCCACGGCAGATCCGCGCCGGCCCGCGCGCTCGCGACGAACTCGCGGCCGTACAGCTCGAGCTGCTCCCCCGCCGGGTCGGTGTGGTCGAGCGGGACGGTGAAGTGCCGGTCGGTGAGAACGATTCCCGGCTGGCGATAACTGGTCACTGCTGCTCCTGCTCCTGTCATTCTGCGCCCCCGCCCGCCCATGGGATCACATGGGCGGGCGGGGGACATACGGAGCCGGTGTCAGCCTGTCGGGAAGTCGTCCGGGGGTCCTGGTCCGGTTGCGGACCCAGGCACCTGCGGCCTTGAGCGGCCCGGTGCCGCCGGAAGCTGTCTGGGTGCCGAACTCGGTGACGAACATGGGGAGTCTGTCCGCCGCACGGGAGAGCGTGCCCAGGTACTCGGCGCCGTGCGAGGCGGCGCAGAGGTGGAACGTGTACATGATGTGGGAGGCGTTGACCGGGTTGTTCACGATCTCCGTCCCGTCCGAGTCCTCGGACACACCGAGGGAGGACCAGGCGCGGGTGCCGACCAGAATCGGGGCCGACCGCACAAAAGCCTTCGGCCAGGGTGTATCGCACCCCGAGGGCGGCTTCGGACACGGCGGCGTCGGCTACGGTGCTGGGTGTGGTGATCAACGGAGGGCACACAGCAGAACCGGGAACCGCGCTGCTCATCGCAGCCGCCCCGGTCGGCAAAGGCCGTCTCATCGACGCGAGTTCGGTGCTGCCCGCGCTCGCCGCCGTACCCCCCAGCGCGCTGACGGGCACGCCGACCGCGACGGTGATCGAGCTCGCCGATCCGCTCGACCCCCAGACCGTGCTCACCCGGATCCGGGCCGCCGCGATCGCGGAAGGGCCGCTGTACCTGTACATCGCCGGACAGCTGCAGCTGGACCGCAGGCAGCGGCTCCTGCATCTCGCGCTCGCACGGACGACGCCGACGACCGTGCGCTACACGGCACTTCCCTGGCACTGGCTCGCGGGCGAACTCGCGGTGCGGCGTCCGGACACCACGACCGTGGTCGTCGATCTGGTCGCCGACCACGAGGCGTGGCAGCACATCGTGACGGAAGGCCTCGCCCTCGGACATGGTGTCCGTCTCTACGGCCGTATCGCGCCGGCGTCCCCGCGCCGCGGTACCGCGGTCCCCGCCTATCTGAAGGCGTGTGCGGCGATCTGGCGCAGCGGCGCACGGCCGGACCGTGCCGCGCTGCACGAACAGGCCGCGGCGCGGGCCGGCGCCGACGACGCGCTGCTGCTCACGGTCGGACCTCCGCCGCTCGTGGGCGTCCCCGCCGCGGAGACCGTGGCGGCCGTGGCGGTGGCCGACCCGCATCCGGCGATCCTTGCCGCCGCACAGGCGGGCCGGCACGGCGAGGCCGCGGCCGCGGCGGCGGCCTGGGAACAGCAGGAGCTACGGACCCACGGCCCCGGCTCGGTGCAGGCCATCCACTGGCTGGAGGTCCGGGCGGATCTCGCCCGGCTCGCCCACGATCCTGGTCTGAGCTGCGAATTGTGGATGGCCGCCGCAGCAGCCCGGCTCACACGCCGGCAGGCCCCGGACGATCCCGATGTCGAAGGGGCGGTCGACCGGGCCCACCACCAGTGGGAGCAGATCCGCGATCTGCCCCGGGCACGCTCACTCGCGCCGGCGCTCGTCAGGCTGCGCCAAAGTGTCCCGGGCCGTCAGCGAGGGGCACTGCAGGTGCTCCAGCGGCGCCTGGAGCACCTGCACGCCGGCCAGGCGTAGCAACCCTGGCGAGAGCGGGACGGGCCGGGCCGGGCCGGGCCGACGGTCGGAACTGACCCATGTGGCGGGCGGCCTCCGTCAGGCCCACGCTGGAGAGGGAGAGGTCTTCCACTGGCCGCCTGGTCACGCCCCGGAAGCGCTCGTGGACTGCGAGTGCATCCTCTTTCTTCCCGATTTCTTCCCGACAAAGGAGTTCAACGAGGTGATCGATCACATCGAAGCCCAGGTGGGATGTCCATCTCAGCCGGGACGTGTCATGTGATCATTTGAGAATTGTCTTGTTCTTGCACGAGTGGTGGAAACCCGCCGCCGAGGGTGTGCCATGAGCGCACCGAAGGCGGGTACGGGAAATGACATCCGCCCGGGTACCGGGCAAGCCTTTCCGCCCGTTCCCGAGCGGCCTGTTGGCCACAACAACGGGATACATGATGCACAACTCCTCGGACAACACCCCATCCGCGGCTCAGCAGGCTTTGCATGCCCTGGCCGAGAACGCTCAGGACGAGACGGCACTGGACACGCTGGCCGACAGCGATGTGCTGATTCCCGTTCCCGGTGACCCGGCCGCCGAGCCGGAATCGGATACCGGAGCCGTGACACTGCCGGTCCTTGAACAGCCTGGCGGTGAAAGCCTGGTACCCGTCTTCACCTCGGAACTGCGCATGGCCGAGCTGCTGCCGTCCATCTCGCGCTACCACCTCGTGCCTCTGGGCACGCTCGCCGCAGGGTGGCCGACCGGCGACCTGTCACTGACCATCGACGCCAGTTCCCCCGACGCCTTGACCCTCAGCGCCGAGGGCGTACGTACCTTGCTGGCCGGGCGCCACAGCTGAGTCCCCGGGCGGAGCCTGGGGCACCGGATCGGGTCAGGTGCTGGGTTCGGCCGCACTGATATCGGCCAGTGCTGACATCCATTCACGCTCGATGGCGAGATCACCCAGCGTCACGACACCCACGGGGCGGTCGTCCTCGGTGACGGGCAGTCGCCGCAGGGCGTGCCGGCGCATGAGGTCGAGGGCATCCTCCGGGCTGTCGCCAGGGTTGATGCTGATGACTTCGGTGGTGCAGATGGCGTGCACGGTCGTCTCGTCGGGGTCCTTCTGGTCAGCCATGGCACGAACGACCAGATCTCGGTCGGTGATGATGCCGCACAGTCGGCCGTCCTCGACGACGAGGGCATCACCGACGTTCTCGTCACGCATTCGGCGAGCAGTCTCCGTAAGAGAGGTCAGCGGGCCGACGGTGACCGGATGCTTGGTCATGAAGTCGCGTACTCGCTGGGTCATGGCTACCTCCGGAAGGTTGGCCTCGCCCCGCCGGCCGCAACAATTGCGCCGCACCAGCAGCAGCGGGCGCCACATCGGCTCGGCCACCCACGCCGACCACAGGCCACAGAATCGGGTCTCCTCGGTTCCGCTTCAACCCTGGCACTGGGCACGCTGTTCTGCACCCTGACCGAACGTTACCGTTCGCACCCATTTGCGCACTGTGAGCGATGGACGCAAGGTGGTTACGCAGTCCATCACCAAGCACGAAAGGACAACTGTCATGGGTAAGGCAAAGGCCAAGGCAAAGCAGGTCAAGGGCAGGATGAAGGAAACCGCCGGCAAGACCATGAACGACCGGGGCATACAGGCGGAAGGCCGTGGCGAGCGGATGGCGGGCAAGACCCAGGAAGCCGCGGAAAAGACTGCCGAGCGGATGAACAAGCCGTCCGGGCTGTAGGCGGCATTATTGCAAGGGGCTGGGCATGGGGCGGCGAGCCTCGGCCCAGCCCCCTTGTTCGCCGCCAAGGCAGCGGGGGGTACCCCGAGTTCCGTGGTCACCCCGGCTGACCTGGCGCCAAATGGGCGACATCACTCAGGCAGAGCAGGGGCCCGTTGATCCAGGCCGCTGACGGTGGAGGCCCGGCGGAAGACGTGGACGAGCATGGGGAAGGTGATCCGCCCCGTCGAAGTGTTGCGCCGGCTCGGGTGGTAGCAGCCGAACAGATGCAGCTCCTTCTTCGCGCCGCTGCCGGGCAGGGTCACCTCGGCACCGTGCCCGAAGGCGGGCCGTGGACGCGGCAGTTGCCACCCCGCGTGGCCGAGCACGGGCAGCAGCGCCTGCCAGCCGAAGGCGCCGAGGACGACCACCGCGCGCAGGCTGGGGCCGAGGAGTTCCAGCTCGGTCGCGAGCCACGGCCGGCAGGCGTCACGCTCCGCCGGAGTGGGCTTGTTCTGCGGCGGAGCGCAGTGTACGGGCGCCGTGACACGGACTCCTCGCAGCTCCAGGCCGTCACCGCGGTGCGTGGAATTCGGCTGGGAGGCGAGACCGACGGCGTACAGAGCGGCGAAAAGGATGTCGCCAGAGGCATCGCCGGTGAACATCCGGCCGGTCCGGTTGCCGCCGTGGGCGGCGGGGGCCAGACCGACGACGGCCAGCGCCGCGTCCGGCGGCCCGAATCCCGGCACCGGCCTGCCCCAGTACTCCCATTCCTGGAAGGCCGCACGCTTCGTGGCGGCGACCTCCTCGCGCCAGGCCACCAGCCTGGGGCAAGCCCGGCACTGGACCACGTGCGCGTCCAGCTCGCCCAGTTCTCCGCAGCGGGACGCGCTGCGCGCGGGAAAGTCAGCCTCAACAGGACTCGGCGGTGAGCCTCCCACTAGGCGGCGTCCTGCATCACGGCGTCGCGCAGTTGGCTACAACTGCGGCTGATCAGGCGGGACACATGCATCTGCGATATACCGGCCTTCTCCGCGATCCTGCTCTGCGTCATGTCCTCGAAGAACCGCAAGTAGAGGATCTCCCTTTCGCGTGCGGGCAGTTGCCGCAGCCGTGGCCTGATCGCCTCCCGGTCGACGACAACATCGAGTGCGGGGTCGAGGCCACCGAGGGAGTCGCCGAGGCTGTAGCCGTCCTCGCTTCCCCGCTGTTCCGCGTCGAGGGAGAGCGCGGTGAAACTGTCGAGCGCCTCAAGACCGGACAGCGCTTCCTCTTCCGTCATGGCGGCCTGCTCGGCGATCTCGGCGACAGTCGGCGCGTGGCCGGCGATCGACACAGTGAGCTCCTGCTGTGCGGTCCGTACCCGATTGCGCAGATCCTGGACACGACGCGGGACATGCACGGTCCACATGTAGTCGCGGAAGTGCCGCTTTATCTCGCCGGTAATGGTCGGCACGGCGTAGCTGGCGAAGGCGGTCCCGCGCTCCGGATCGTAGCGGTCCACGGCTTTCACCAGGCCCAGCGCGGCCACCTGTCGCAGGTCGTCGAGACTCTCACCGCGGCTGCGGAACCGGCCGGCGAGCCGGTCCGACATGGGGAGCCAGGCGGTCACCACTTCTTGGCGCAGCTTCTCTCGTTCGTCTCCCGGCGGCAGCCCGGCCAGCCGGGTGAACGCGGCGGCGGTGTCGGGTGCGTCGTCGTGCGGGTGCTTTCTGGCTTCCTGAGTGCGCATGATGCGTTTCAGTTCCCTTGACGGTACTGACGGAAGTGGTCGACCCTCGGGAGTCCGGATCGCACAGGGACGGACCCACACCTGGGGCGTCGAGCCGCTCCCCGGGAGTGCCTCCGGTCCGAAGCACATAAAGCACGTGCCCGCCGCCCAATTGGCCAAACGTATGGTTCCTGGAGAATTCGTCAAGGCCTTTCGGAACCGCCGAGTTCCACCGAGTCGCCGGCCCCGATCTATGCGTCCACGTGGCGCCGCGTCATCCGCAACGCGGCATCCGACGAATCGGGGTGGATATGGGCGACGGCGTCATCTGTAATGCTCACATTCAGGTGACGTATATCAGCGATCGCACCCCGACCTCAATTCCCGGTCACTACCAGCCTGACCTCGGGAGCCCGCCCACGCAACATACGCGTACCACCGCCCTCTGCCCGATCGCATCGTGGGCACGAAGACCACATCGTGAGCACGAAGAGGCAGCGCGCCGACCTGAGGGTTCCGCCGCGAGGTGGGGCCCGCCGGAGGTCTCCGGCGGGCCCCACCTCGGTATCCGAGTACGGTCAGGCGCGGTGGCTGCCGTAGTAGCCACCGATCTGTTCGAGGTAGCCCGGGTCGCTGGTGTGCTTCTCCTTGTCGAACTCGGGCGCGTCCTTGATCTGGGCCTTGGTGCGGCCGACGTGGATCGTCTCGGCGGCCGTGTCGACACGGATGACCGTGCCGGCAGGCAGCAGGACGTGCTTGCCGAAGATCCACGGCCCGGTGTCGACGACAAGATAGGCGGATCCGACCTCGTCGGAGTGCTTGTCGACCTTGCCGATGCTTCCGTCGGTTGCCTCGACCTTGAACCCGGCCAGAGTGGTGCCGGCGGTGTAACCGCTCGTCGGCTGGTAACCCCAGATGTTCTCGCTCATGAAATGACTCCTCATCGACTGCGGACGGCGAGGAAAACAGCCACCATTTTCCCGCGACTGTCACCCTCGACCTGCCGAGTGCCCCGGTCCGCTTTCGTTACACACCTTGATCGTAAAATGCGCTGCCGCGTCGGCGTGATTCAGCCGCCGAGTGACGCGTCGGATTCGGGCCGGGCGGCGCAATGATTTCGGGGCAATCGAAGAACACGGAAGTCGATGAAAATGGTTCCGCTCCGGTTTCGAGTCGAACAGCCGGCGGCGCACAGCGGCTTCCTCCGGCTGGACACGCCGGCGCGCCAGGACCGGTGCCCGGCTTGCACCACGGCAGTCAGGAGCTGGCCGCTCAGCGCGTCGACACCGCTGCCGGGCCGGCCGTCACCCCCCAGCGGTGTGCCGAGCGGCTGAACTCTGATGAAATCGTGTGCACGATGACGACCGGCGGGTACCCGTGTCCTGTCCGCACCCCCATGCGACAAGAAAGGGCGTTCTGCACCGTGGCCGACTTCCTCATCGACATCGAGACGATTCGCGCACGCGCCCGCGAGGAGATGGGTAAGGGGCCGGTGACGGACGCGTACGGCGCTGATCTCGCGCGTGTGCTCCAGGTACTCAATGACGCGCTGGCCACCGAGATCGTCTGCACCCTGCGCTACAAAAGGCACTACTACACGGCTTCCGGGATCTACTCGGAGCCCGTGGCAGCCGAGTTCCTGGAGCATGCGCAGGAGGAACAGCAGCACGCCGACAAGCTGGCTCAGCGGATCGTGCAGCTGGGCGGCGCGCCGGACTTCAATCCGGACACGCTGACCACGCGGGCCCACGCCGAGTACGACGCCAGTTCCGACCTGATCGAAATGATCAAAGAGGACCTGGTGGCGGAGCGAGTGGCCATCGCGTCGTACACCGAGATCATCCAGTGGCTCGGCGAGGACGACCCCACCACGCGTCGTGTGTTCGAGGACCTGTTGGCGCAGGAGGAAGAGCACGCGGACGATCTCCGTGGACTGCTGGCGCGCATCCCGCCGGACGGTGGCTCCGCGGCGGGCAGGACGCGCTGACCCCACCAGCACGACTGCCGTCGATCCGCACCGGCATACGGGTACCGCGGCCGCCCCGGCCCCGCCCCCAGGAGCGGGCGCGGGCAATCGCGCTCGGCAACGGGCCGTACTCACCGCTTCCCCGCAGCCGTACCCGCTCCTACCGCCGGGCGGCGGCGCGGGAGGTTCGGCAAACCGCTGGAGCGGCGGGGCGTCGCGCGCCGAAGGCGGATGACGGCCCTGAGGCCGCCGCCCGGGGCAGGGAGGAGCAGCGCCTCGCCGCCGCCGGCCAGCGTGAGGCGCTGAACGATGGCGAGGCCGAGGCCGGTGCCACCCTTGGGGGCGCCGGGGGCGCGCCAGAAGCGGTCGAACGCGCGGCCGCGTTGTTCGTTGGTCATGCCCGGGCCCTGGTCTTCGACGTGCAGTTCCGCCCCGGCGGCCGAGAGCCACCGGGAGACGGTCACCACGCTGCGCGTGGGGGCGACGCGCAGGGCGTTGGAGAGCAGGTTGTCCAGAATCTGCTCCAGGGCGCCAGGCACCGCGAGGACGGTGCCGACCGGATTGCCCTTGAGGACGAGTCGGACGCCTTCCCGCGCGTACAGCCCGGACCAGGCGAGGGTTCGGTCCCGCAGAACCCGGTCCAGGTCGACGGGTTCGGGCGTGAGCGCGGTCTCCTCCATCAGGGCGAAGGCGAGGAGGCCCTCGACCATTCGGGCCAGCCTGTCCGTCTCGGTCATCGCCGCGTTCAAGTTGCCGCGCACGGTTGGCAGGATGTCGGGTTCCATGTTGTCCAGGCGCAGCCGCAGCGCGGCGAGCGGGGTCTTCAACTGGTGGGACACCTCGCCCGCGAAGGCGCGCTGTGAAGCGAGCAGATGCTCCAGCAGGGCGGCTGTGCGGTTGAAGGTGGCGGCCAGGCTGCGTACTTCGGGCGGTCCTGTGGTGACGGAGGCAGGGGTGGTGAGGCTGCCACCGGCCAAGGTACGCGCGGCACGCTCCAGTTCGAGGATCGGGCGGCCGATCCAGCGGGCCAGCGCGAAGGCGGCCAACGCGACAACGGCCAGCACCCCGAGCCCGCCGAGTCCCAGCACCAGCCATACACGGTGGACGTTGCTCGCTATCGCGTCGGTGGGGACGGTGAGGTGTACGGCGCCGTGAAGCGTCGCGCCGTGGCGTACCGGAACGGCGACCGACAGCCACTGGACACCGCCGATGGTGGAGGTACGCGCGTTGGCTCCGTCACCGCCGAGCAGCGCGGCAGCGATCTCCGGGCGCCGGGCGAGGGCGGCCTGCTGATCGCGGCCCAGCGGGTGCGAGGTGACGAGCAGGGTGCCGCTGCTGTCCACGACCAGGATTCGGCCACCGATGCGTTGTGCGCAGACGCCGACCCGTTCGGCGAGTTCGCCGGGGCGGCCGTAGGTGAGGGAGAGAGCGGCGTAGTCGGCCACCGATTCCGCCTCTTCCGTGGCTGCGTTGGTGGCTCTCTCACGCTCGGCCCGGGTGTAGACGTAGCCGAGGGGGAACTCCAGGCAGACGAGGACGAGGGTCGCGATGGTCAGATAGCTGAGCAGCAGTCGGCGTGTCATCGGGGCTGTGATTCGGGGTGGTTGGTGTCGCTGCGGGGGCGTACGGCGAGGCGCAGGCCCACCCCGCGCAGGGTCTGGATCCAGGCCGGGTCGCCCAACTTGCGCCGCAGGGTGGCGACATGGACGTCCAGGGTCTTGGTGGGACCGTGGAAGTGCAGATCCCAGACCCGGTCGAGGATCTCCTGACGCGAGTAGACAGCTCCGGGGTCCTCGGCCAGCAGGGCCAGCAGGTCGAACTCCTTGGGGGTGAGGATGATCGGCCTCTCCCCGATCCAGACCTCGCGGGTGCGGCGGTCGACGACCAGCGCCCCGGTCGGGGAGGACTGCGGCGCTGTGCGTCCGGGTTCGGGCACGGGTTCGGGGCCCTGCCACTCCAATGCCCCCGGGGCCCGGTCGGGTGCTGTCGCGGGCAGAGCCGCCGCAGCCGCTCGGGGTAAGGCCCTGAGACGGTTGGCGGCTTCCGCGGCACCCGACCATGCCGCGGTGCGGCGGGTCACCGCCCGGATGCGTGCGATCAACTCCCGGATGCTGACCGGTTTCGCCAGGTAGTCGTCGGCACCCAGCTCCAGGCCCAGCACCCGGTCGGCCTCCGTACTACGTGCGGTGAGCATGATGATCGGCACCTCGGAGACCTGGCGGATACCGCGGCAGACGTCGATGCCGTCCATGTCGGGCAGTCCCAGATCGAGCAGGACGATGTCGCCGTAGGGGCCTTGCAGCCCGGCGGCTCCGGTGGACACATGGCTCACCGTCAGGCCGTAGCGGCCGAGGCCCTCCACCAGGGGTTCGGCGATCGTGTCGTCGTCCTCGACGAGCAGGGCCCGCAGTGTCATTGAGTTCCGTCTTCCCGTGAATGCAGAGTAAATCCTGAGTAAATCCTCACGACATGAATTCCCGATAGTCCGCACCCGGGACGATCACCGTACATTGATTGAAATCAACGGCACGCGGGTCCAGGGACATTGGGAGACAGGTCACAGCGCCTTGCCCGATTCTGAGGTGGCTCTAGCGTTCCTCTAACCTCCGCCTTGCATCCCCCTCTCTACGGTGTTGAGCCAGGTCCAGGCCACAACCCACCCACCGAGGAGGCACCATGAAGGCTCTGCTCGAACGCGCCCGATCGTTCCGGCGCCGGGTAGATTTTGAAAGCCACACATATCGGAAACTGGCCGAGGGGCAATTTCCGCAGGCACTCTTCATCGCCTGTTCCGATTCCCGCGTCATACCTGCATTGATCACGGGGGCACGGCCCGGTGAAGTCTTCGAAATACGCAATGCGGGCAACATCGTGCCGCCGCACGGACAGCATCTGGTCTCCGGGGAGGCCGCCACGGTGGAGTACGCGCTGGAGGTGCTGGACGTCCGTGACATCGTCGTCTGCGGGCACTCGCACTGCGGCGCGATGGGCGCACTGTCCTCCGGCAAGGACTTCTCCGCACTGCCCCGCGTAGGGGCGTGGCTCGAGGTCGCCAGGCCGGGGCTGGCCCCCGTGCTGGAACGCGAGCCGACCGGTCCGGTCAACTCCACCGGCGAGAGCGAAGATGCGCGCCTGACAGAACTGGCGCAGCTCAACGTGCGGGTACAGCTGGCCGCGCTGCGGGAGAACCCGGCGATCCGGCGAAGGCTGGCGCAGGGCGTGCTGCGGCTGCACGGCTGGTACTACGAGGTGGACACGGGCGAACTCTGGGAACTGAGCGAGGACGGCGACACCTTCCGGGTGCACGCATGCTGAGCCCCGGTCAGGAGCGGGACTCCGGTTACGGCCAGGACCACGGCGGCCGACGGCGCCAGGGCGGGACCCGAGGCGGCAGGCACCGGGCTCGGCGCTCCGGGCGCGGACCGAGTCCTGCGCAGGCGATGCCGTCCACGCCCGGCATCGCAGGGCCGCCCGCGTACGACGCCGACGGTTCGTACGACTCGTACGGCAACGCGCCCCCCTCGTACGGAACACCGGCGCCGCAACCACCGGACCCGCAATCACCGCCCCCGCCGGAGCGGCCGCGGCCGCAGGGCGGAAACAAGCGTGAGACCCGTCAGAAGGTGGATCTCGCCACCGAGATCACCGCCTCCTTCGTCGTCTTTCTCGTCGCCCTCCCCCTGTGCATCGGCGTGGCCGTGGCCTCTGGCGCGCCGCCCGAGCTGGGCATCATCTCCGGGGTCGTCGGCGGCCTGGTGGTCGGCATGGCGCGCGGCAGTACGCTTCAGGTGAGCGGCCCCGCGGCCGGTCTGGCGGCACTGGTCGCAGAGGCGGTGCTGGAGCACGGCCTGGCCACGCTCGGGGTGATCGTGTTGGCGTCCGGGGTCCTGCAGATCGGGCTCGGGCTGATCCGGCTGGGCCGGATGTTCCAGGCGATCTCCATCGCCGTGGTGCAGGGCATGCTGGCCGGGATCGGGCTGCCGCTGATGTTCAGCCAGGCGTACCCGCTTGCCGACGCCAAGGCCATCGGCAAACCGGTCGAAAATATCCTGGGAATACCGGAGTTGATCGCGAACACCGCCGCTGATCCGCAGAAGTCGATCGCGGCCGGGCTCGGTCTCGGCACCGTCGTGCTGAGCTTCCTGTGGAAGAAGTTGCCGGGTCCGGCGAGGAAGGTGCCGCCCGCACTGGTCGCCGTGGCGGGCGGTATGGCGGTGGCCTCGCTGCCAGGGGTCCGGATCACCACCCTTCAGGTCGGCAACCTGCTGGCCTCCGTACAGATTCCGGGACCGACACAGTTCGCGGCGCTGGCCAGTGGCTCGGTACTGACCACCGTCGTCACCTTCACCATCATCGCCTCGGCGGAGAGCCTGTTCACCGCAGCTGCCGTGGACCGCATGCACACCGGCCAACGCACCCGCTACAACTCCGAGTTGATCGCCCAGGGTGCAGGCAACACCCTCTGCGGCTTCCTCGGCGCGCTCCCGATGACCGCGGTGGTCGCACGCAGCTCGGCCAATGTGCAGGCAGGGGCCACGACCAGGCTGTCCCGCACGCTGCACGGCCTGTGGCTGCTCGCGTTCGCCCTGCTGCTGCCGAGTGTGCTGGCTCTCATCCCGATCTCCGTACTGGCGGGTGTGCTGGTGCACAGCGGCTGGAAGTTGTTCGCGCCTGAGGAGTTCCCGAAGATGTGGCGCCAGGACCGCGGCGAGTTCGTGGTGATGACCCTCACCACGGTCGCGATCGTCGCCACCGCCCTGCTCGAAGGCGTACTGGCGGGTCTCGCCGCGGGGATCGTGCTGGCCGCGCTGCGCATGTCACAGACCTCGGTACGCACCAGCGTGGAGGGCGACACCGCGATATTGGTCATGGCGGGCAATGTGACCTTCCTGCGGCTGCCGAAGCTGATCGACGCTCTGGAGACGGTCGCCGCCGCAGGGACGCCGGGGATACGGCTCGATCTGACCGGCGTGGCGCACTGGGACCACGCCTGTCGCAGCCAGGTGGACGAGTTCGTGGCCCAGCACCGAGGATCGGACGTACGCGTGGAACTGCTGCGCCCGGACACCCCGAACGCGCCGCCCCCGCCGGCCCCGTCGGCATCCGGGGCGGAGCCGCTGCCCGACAGCGGCCCGGCACATGTGCCGGGGCCGACGGCGCAGTGGTCCTACCGCGACCCGACTCCGGTGGAGGACCCATTGACCTCAATGAACTCAATGAACTCAATGGACTCGACGGTTTCGACGGTTTCGACGGGCTCATCGGACGCATACGCGGCCCGGGTGCGTATGCGCTGAGACCCGGTCGACTCAGCCGAAGGCGCCGTCCGCTTCCCGGACGGCGCCCTCGGTGTGCGGCGCGGGCTCGCACCCCGACGAGGCCGGCGGCACGCCTGGGCGATGGTCCTCGTTCGTGCACCTGAATTTCGGGCCGCCCAGGTCCAAGTCGAGGACCTGCCGCGGACACACGGGCAGGTGCTTGCTCAATGCTGTCCGAGCAGGCGGTGGAAGAACGACCGATACTGCCGTAGGGCCATACGCAGATCTTCGGTATCCGCTTCCTCGCCCCGCTTCCACTGTCCCTCGAGATCCTGCTTGTGCTGAGCGAACGTCGCGGCCAATGTCTGCATCACGTCTGCGACCAGGGAGTCGGCCGCATGCACCGCGTCGCGTGGGTCGTCGACGAACCGGTTCTGAATCTCCTGCCAGCGCACGCGGAAGCTCTCTTCGTCCTCCGTCGTCAGCAGCTGCGGTGATTCATCTTCGGCTGGTCCTGCCGCCTCCTGAGCCGGGGATTCAGCGGGTTCACTTGCCACTGGCGCGGCCTCGCCAGGAAACGAAGGGGCCTGGGACCCGCGTTCGGGCTCGGCCACGTCCCGGTCACGCGGCGCTGCGAGGTCCTCGGTGGACAGGCCGCTCTCGGTGGATTCCGGTCTGGGTTGGCGTTCCATCTCTCCTCCGTTCGGCCAGTCCATCGCGTCGAAGGTCTTCGGCACCTGGGAGCGGTCAGGCCGGGGCATGACGGGCCTGACCGCCATCGGTGAGCAGCTCGTCGAACAGAACGCGGTAGTGCACCATGGCGCCCCGCAACTGCTCGGTGGTCGCCTCGTGTTTCACTCTGAGCTCGTTGACCTGGTGAGCGGCGCGATAGTGCTCGATCGTGCGGCCGTGCTCGACAGAAAGATCGTCGAGCCGCTGCGCCAGGCCCTCGGTCGGGTAGCCGCGCTCGTGCATCAACGAAGTGACCAGCAGGTCCGCGTCATGCACGGCATCCTCCGGGCGGTCCACGAACTCTCCCTGCACGCTTTCCCAGTCCCGGGCGTACCGATCCCGGACACTGCTGGGCAGTGGCTTGATGTCCAGAGAGTCATGGCGCTTCTCGCGTGCGCTCAATTCACGCTCGGCGGCACGCCGACTGCCGGTGTCCTCGACCGTGCGTTCATACTCCGGGCCGAAACGCTCGCGCAGGTGCCGACGGCGCCGGACGAAAGCGGCTGCCACGGCAAGCACAGCGACAACCACGACGATGGGAATGATGATCGCTAGGAGGGTTCCTGTTGACATCTGACGAACCTCACAAAATGCCGATTATCCTCCTTTTTAGAATATTTGATTATCGCCACGGTGGCGAGCTGACGGGCCCAGCCGGCCGGGGGGCCACCAGGTCCCGGTAGTCACCGGCCCGGGACACAGCCCCCCATGGGAACGCTCCGGCGAAACGGGTGCCGGAGGCGACTACCTACCACCGCGGGAATTCGAGGCAAAACACAACCGCGCCAAGCCCCGGACGCCGCCGGAGCACGCGCAAACCGGCCGACCGAACTCATGGGCGGGTTCACCATCTGTCCGCTGGGCAGAAGTAACCAAATCAATAACCTTGTTCAAAGGTTAACTTGACACTCCCGTCACTCAGTTGCACACGCCATCGAGGGAGCGAGAACAGGAAAGCAGAATACGCCGGTGGAGTTCTGGAGCACGTTTGGTCTTTCCAGTGCTTCGAGCGCCGCCTCCTCAGCTCATCGGTAACAGACCTTCCTCACGATAAGCTGAGTACAGATTCGCAGGATGAACCTTTGGTAGGACTTTCTCAGGTCGCGGCGCGCAGGAACACCGGACCGTCCCGCCACCCGCCATGACCAGACTCCAGATGCGTTCGGCAGGTCACGGCGGCGAACCGGGCCACTTCTCGCGCCTCCTGCGGTTTGGGTCCGGACGGACCAAGCCCCAGTAGCGGTGTGGTGATTCGCCATGCCATCCACGTGCTCGGAGGTGGGATATGAACGGTCGAGCGGCGGCAGCGCAAAGTGGCGTCGGAGCAAGCGCACGGGATGTCGTGGTGACCGGTATGGGATTCTGCCTGCCGAGTGACGGACGGCCCGTCTTCACCGCGGCGGAGGTCTGGGACATCGCCTCGCACGGACGCTCATGCCTCTTGCGTGATGGCGTCTACCACGGCCCGGTAAACCTCACGAATGAAATGTTCGAGGAACGTTTGCCCGATTTACCGGGAGTTTTCTCCCGCACTTCACTGCCGCACATCGATTCGGTCTGGTGTCACTGGCAGAGGCGTGCGTGGACGCCGAGTTGAACCTTAATGCCGGGGATCTGGCGGCTTCAGCGATTCTGGCCGGGCGGGGCGGGGTGGACGCCCAAGTACACAGCTATCTGGCGGTATTGGAGGCCGACTCCGAAAAGATCACCGCCCGGCAGGCGACGGACTTGTTCATCGGCACCGAATTGGCCGTTTCCCCCTCCGACGTAGCCCTGGTCCAAGGAGCCCTGACCCGCTCAACCGGTCCTTGCTACACGGTGCTCCGTGTCGCCCAACGAGCGAATACGTCGATCGGGCCGATGGGCAAGCCCGCCGCCGTCGTTCGATCGCCTCATGCGGCCCTATGACCGGCGCGCGGACTGCGTGAACTACGGCGAGGGTTCAGTGACTTTGATCCTGGAAAGCCGCGACCACGCACACCGGCGCGGTGCGCATGCCTACGGCCAGATCCTGGCACAGGCCACGACCCGGGACGGTCTCGCCAACCCGTTGTCGAGCGACGAGAGCGGCTCCGGGCTGGTGGCCGCTGTCCGTAAGTGCCTCGGAGACCGGTGGTCCATCGACCAGGTGCCCTACATCCACGGCGGCAGTGACGGTGACGCGCTGGTAACCGCCTTTGCCGCCGGTCCTCGCTCCTGACCCGGATCGCCGGAGCGGGAGCCATGGCAACCGTGGGCCTGGACTGCGCCACGGCAGAAGACGAACTCATCGCCGCCGGGTCCACCGGATCGGTCTCGGTGGCTGTACTTGCCGCCCCCGGCTCAACCGTCGTCGCCGGCGAGAGGACCGAGGTGGAACGGCTGGTTGCCGCCTGGGGCCTGCGAGGTATTCCCGCGCATCTGATCGCCGTGGACGTCGCCTCGCACTCCCCCCAGGTGGATCCGCTGCTCGACGACCTCGCCGCGGCTCTGGCCGGCTTGACACCCCAACAGCCCCAAGTCCCGTTCTACTCAACGGTCCTGCCCGACCCACGAGGCATTCCGGACTTCGACGCCGCCTACTGGTGCGCGAACCTGCGTCGCCCCGTCCGGTTCAGCAACGCGATCGGCGCCGCAGCAGCGGACCGGCACAACGTCTACGTCGAAATCTCTCCGAACCCGGTCGTCACCCGCTCCATCACGGACAGCCTGCCCGGTCTCATCGACAACCCTGTCGTCCTGCCCACCCTGCGCCGTGGTGAGTCGGAACTGGCCACCTTCCGGACCCAGCTCGCGGCCCTGCACTGTGCCGGCGTGAACGTCGACTGGTCGAAGCTCTACGCGGACGCTGACCTCTCCGACGTACCCTCCATCACCTTCGACCGCCAGCGTCACTGGGCGGACCTCACGGCCGATCCGGGCACTGCCGCGGCAACGGCCGGCAACCTGCCCGGCACACATGCCGAGGTCCCCGGCGAACAGGTGCGCCACTTCTGGCGGGGAGACGCCGGGACCGCCGCGCTGCCATGGCTGGCCGACCACCGGGTGCACGACAACCCGGTGTTCCCCGGCGCCGCCTACTGCGCCCTCGCGCTGACCGCGGCCTGCGCAGTGTTCGACGCACCTGCGCAGGAAACCGAGGTCACCGATATCCGGTTCCTGGAGTTACTGCAGCTGTCCGACCACGCCGAAGTGGTCACCACCGTGACCGTGACCGCCCCGGACCACGCCTCGTGTGAAATCTTCGGTCGCGGTGGCGACGGAACCTGGGTACGACAGGCGACGGCCGAACTGCGGCATGCCGCCGTACCACAGCAGCCTCCCACGGCAAGGCTGACCGCCCTGCCGGGACAGCATCCGGTCGCCCTCGACCCGGCTTCGCTGTACGCGAGCATGCGCGCCCGCGGCATCGAACACGGCCCGGCCTTCACCGGCATCACGAACCTTCGCATCTCGCGCGACGGCGAGAGCACCTGGGCCCGCGTCGAGATACCCGCCGCGGCGAAAACAGCGCCACACGCCTTGCGTATCCACCCGGTCCTGGTCGACTCCTGCGCGCAAGCCCTGGTGGCAGGGCTGACCCGTGGGCCCGGCCAGGGCCTGGTCCTCCCGGTCGGGGTCAAGGCGGTACGCATCCTCGGCGATCCCACGACCGCCGTGTACTGCCACGCCCACATCGAGGAGGAGAAGACCGACAGTGTCACCGGACATGTCAGCCTGCTGGACGAGGCGGGCAAACCCGTGTTCAGCATCGACAGCCTCCAACTGGTACGCCACGAGGTGACCGACGCCGCCGACGTCGACAGCTGGTTCCTCGAGACGCGCTGGCAACCCGGACCCCGCTCGGAGACGACGGGGACGATTCCGCCGGGAAGCTGGCTCGTCGTCGGCGAGGCGGACGGGTCCGCCCAGGCGCTTGCGGCCGTTCTGCACGCGGCAGGGGCGACGGCCGACGTACTCGACACCCCGATCGGCGACAGCCCGCTCGGGTCGCACAAGGACATGCTCGTCGAATACCTGGACGCCCACCCCGCGTCCCCGCACGCGCTGGTGCTGCTGTGCGCGCCACCCACCGCAGGCGGAGATCCGGCAACGGATGCGCTGGGACGCACCCGACGGTTGCTCGACACCGCCCCAGCGGTCGCCTCCGGCTGCCCCGAACCTCCTCGCCTGTACGTGGTGACCCATGGCGCCCAGACCGTCGAACCCGGCGAGACAGTGGATCCCGGGCAGAGCGCCCTGCGTGGACTGGTGCGCGTCCTCGCGTTCGAACACCCGGAAATCCGCGCCACCCATGTGGACGCCGACCCGGACGACGCCGGGCTGCACGACGTGGCGGCCGAACTCCTCGGGACAGCCCCCGAGGACGAGGTCGCCCTGCGTGGCGGCACGCGCCACATCGCCCGGCTGGACTACGCCCCGCTTACGGACGCCGAACGCACCCGGGCCGGCACACGCACAGTGCGCTACGGAACGGACCGCTTCCGGCTCCGGGTCGGCCGCTTCGGAGACCTCGACGCCCTCGAACTCACCGTCGGCGACCGACGCGCCCCGGGACCGGGAGAGGTCGAAATACGTGTCCACGCCGCGGCCGTGAACTTCCGGGACGTGCTGACGGCCATGGGCCTGCTTCCCGGCGACAAGGACGTCCGATACCGGATGGGCTTCGAATGCGCAGGGACAGTGACCGCGGTGGGGCCGGATGTCGAGGCCGTCCACGTCGGTGACCCCGCGCTCGCCATCGACCTGCGGGGCGGTGCCTTCGGCTCGTTCGTCACCGTGCCCGGCGCTGCCGTCGTGCCCGCGCCGGCCGGAATCGACCGCACCGCAGCGGCAGGGCTCCTCGCCGTATACCTCACCGCCTGGTACGCCTTGCGTCACGTCGCCCGGCTCTCCGCGGGGGAACGGGTACTGATCCACTCTGCCACCGGCGGGACCGGCCTGGCCGCCATCGGCGTCGCCCGGCTGCTGGGCGCCGAGGTACTCGCCACAGCCGGTAATGAGGAGAAGCGCGGATATCTGCGGGGCATGGGAATCGAGCACGTCATGGACTCCCGGTCGCTGGACTTCGCCGAGCAGACCCGCGCCGCCACTGCGGGCGAAGGCGTCGACGTCGTCCTCAACTCCCTGTCGGGCAAGGCGATCCGGGCCGGACTGGAGACTCTGCGTCCTTTCGGGACTTCGTCGAGCTCGGGGTTCGCGACATCCTCTCCGACGCTTCCCTCGGGCTGTTGCCGTTCCGGCACAACATCACTCTGAGCACCGTCGACCTCATCGAACTCCAGCAGAATCGTCCAGAGCTGTTCGCCCTGGTACTGCGCGAAGTGCTCACCGAGATCGCCCGTGGACGGCTGGAGCCCCTGCCCTGCCAAAGCTTCCCGCTCGCCGACGCCGCAGCGGCCGCCCGGCGGGTGCGGCGAGCCGGTGAAGATCTTGCACCACAACGCCTACGAGCATTTCGAGTTCACGCACGAGTACTGCGACCTGCACGGTGTAACACTGCCGGTCTACCGCTGGTCCTACCGCACGTACATCGCCGAGTGAGCGCCGGGGACGCGAACCGCCACCGACAGGCCGGGGCGGTTCCGCTGCACCGGACGCCAGGGAATCGCCGGCCAACTCGACACCGTGGAGCCGGCGTTCGACAGCCGCGGCGTTCAACGCAGCTCCGGCACCGAGGAATTCAAAACCGACGACCGGCAGCGCCGGATCGGTCTCAACCTCACCGGCTGCTGTGCGTCGGGCTACGGCCCCAGGATGGTCCGGGTCGCCGGCACCGGACCGGGCACCACGGTCGACACGGAGCTGCCCTCTTCCTCCGTCCCGGCGCGGACCGCCGCCCCACGGGGCGTGCGCACTTGAAGCGTCGGGCCGGGGCGCATCACGTCTCCCCCGGCTGTTCGTACTCCGGGATGAGCCGGCGTCGCGACAGCCTGGCCGCAATTGATCGTCAAGGGGTGGGCGGGTCCACGTCGATGGGGCATGAGGCGTCCACGACCGCCTCGGGAAAGGGTCCTTCAACTCTCACTCGTACGGGCTAGAAACCGAGTGAGAGCCCTTGTCCCCGTTGGGCTCTCCCCACGTCGGAGTTGCGTGGCCGCGGGAGCCATGAGTCGGTGGGAATCGGGTTCTGTCAGATCTCACCACCAGGAGGAGACATGAGCACTGCGCAGAAGGGCCAATCGGCCGAGCGGCTGTCCGTCGTGTACGCGGTCCACGTCATCGAGGGCGGCGAGCAAGGTTTTCTGGACGTGTATGAGCGAATACGCAAGTCCGTGGCCCGCGTCCCCGGACACCTCATAGACCGGCTGGGAAAGCCCCTCGACGGCTCCCGGCAGTGGGTGATCACCAGCGAGTGGGAGACGCCCGAGCACTTCTTCGCGTGGCAGCAGGGTGAGGACCACCGCGCACTGGTGGCTCCGCTGCGCGAGTGGGTCGACGAGACCCAGTCGCTGCGGTTCCGGGTCATTCAGGAGACCGTGGGAGGGAAGGCATGAAGCGCCCCGACGGCCCGGTGGCCGTCCTCGGTCTCGGCACGATGGGAACCGGCCTTGCCACCCGCCTTCTCGACCAGGGCATCCAGGTGCGGGTCTGGAACCGCACCGCGGAGCGGGCCGGGCCGCTCGCCAAGGCGGGCGCCTTCGCCGCGGCCCATCCGGCCGATGCCGTCGAGGGTACGAGCGCTGCCATCTGCACCGTGGCCGACGGCGAAGCCCTCGAAGCCGTGCTGCGCGGACCGGACGGGGTGCTGGCCGGGGGCCCGTACCCCGGATCCCTGGTGTGCGCCAGCACAGTCGCCCCGGAAGAGGTCGTCCGCCTCGCCGGTAACGCACAGTCCGTTCTGGACGTCGGCATGCTGGGAAACCGGGAGCACGCCCGCACCGGCGAGCTCCGGCTGTTCGTCGGCGGCGAGGAGCGGGTCTTCACCGCGGGCCGGCCGCTGCTCGAACTGCTGGGCAAGGATGTGGTCCACCTCGGCGAACTCGGTTCCGGCATGCGGATGAAGCTGCTCCTCAACCTGCTGATGGGGATCGAGGTGCAGGCTCTGGCCGAGGCCGTCGAGTTGGCGGTGGCCGCCGGACTCGACCGGAAACTCGTCCTCAGCACGATCGCGGGCAGCGGCTTCGCCTCGCCGGTCATGGCATTCAAGTCGAAGCGCCTGGCAGCCGGTCGCTTCGACAAGCCCGACTTCCGGCTGCGCCTGATGGCCAAGGACCTCATGCTCGTCGCGGACCAGGCCGCGGAGGCCGGACTGCGACTTCCGCTCGCCGCCGCAGCCGCGGAGACCCATGTCCGCGCCACCGAGCAGGGATTCGGCGACGAGGACTGTGTCGCGGTCACCCACGCACTCACACCGAAACCGGGAACTCACACATGATCATCGATATCCACGGGCACCTGTCCCCACCGGAGGCCGCCCGACGCTTCCCCATGCCCCCCAGCCTCACCGACGTCGACGGCATGCTCGCCGCCCGCGCTCAGGCCGGGATCGACCTCACCATCATCGGCAGTCCGGTCGGCGCCGGCGCGATGGCGCGGGTCCCGGGCGTCGACAACTACGCGCAGCCACGAGACCGGCTGCGGGGCTTCCACGACTGGATGTCGGGCCTGATCGCCAACTTCCCCGACCAGTTGCGCGGATACGTGTACGCCAACCCGTTCGGCGACGACGATCACCTGGAGGGAGTCCGGGAGACGCTGGCGGATCCCGCCTTCGTCGGCCTGATCACCACCTCCAGTGTCCACGGCGAGCTGCTCGGCTCTCCGCGAGCCGACTCCTTCTTCGCGCTGGCCGCCGAGACGGGAGTGCCCGTCCTGGTGCACGCCCCGGCCGAACCGATCGGCACGGAGCGGGTCGACGACTTCGGCTTCGTCGAGCAGATCGGCCGGTTCGGGGACATCTCGATGGGCATGGCGATGATCGCGTTCGCGGGGTGGCTGGACAAGTATCCCGGCCTGCGACTGATCGGTGCCACCGGCGGCGGCTCGATGGCACTGCTGACGGAACGCCTGCAGACGGCGGCGCGTCCCCGGCACTGGGGCGGGAGCGGGGGCGCGCCGACGGCGCCGCCCTCCGCCCCGCCGGCTGCGGACCCGGGTGCGGCGCTGCAGCGGATGTACGTCGACACCAGCACGTTCAGCCCGGCGCACCTGGGCCTCAACGCGGAGGTGCTCGGGCCGGAGCGGATGCTGTTCGGCACTGACTCGCCGCCGATGTCCGTGCCCCTGGAGGAGTTCATGCGCATGATCGAGAAGCTGCCGATCGACAAGGCGTCCCAGCAGCTCATCCTCGGCGGCAACGCCGAGGCCCTCTTCGACCTCAGGAGCCGTCCGTGACAACAGTGGATGACCCAGCCGCCGCAGCCGAGCGGTGCACCCCCGAGTTCCGGCGGAACCCGCACCCGGTCTATGCCAACCTCAGGGATTCGGCGCCCGTCTGCCCCATGCGGCCGCCGCACGGCATCGACACGTACCTGATCACGCGGTACAAGGACGCGCGGGCCGCCTTGACGGATCCGCGGCTGAGCAAGGACATGTACGGGGCCATGGACGCGTACCGAAGGATCTTCGGTGACTCGTCCGTGGCTCTCGACGACCACATGCTCAATGCCGACCCGCCCAAGCACACCCGGCTGCGCAAGCTGGTCAACTCCGAGTTCACCCCGCGTCGTGTGGAGGCGCTGCGGCCCCAGATCCAGGACATCGTCGAGACACTGCTGGACGGATGCTCGACCCGGGAACCGGTCGACCTGCTGCCCGCGTTCGCGTTCCCGCTGCCGATCACCGTGATCTGCGAGCTGCTCGGCGTGCCGTCGGACGAGCGGTCCCAGGTGCAGGGCTGGTCCACCACGGTGGCGCACACCGGGTTCAGCAAGGAATCCAGGCAGGCCCAGCAGAAGGCGGAGGAGAGCCTGCACGCGTACTTCGCGGATCTCCTCACGCGTAAGCGCAGCCGTCCGGGTGACGACCTGCTCAGCGCCCTCATCGCAGCCCGGGACACGGACGGCGGCCTCACCGAGCAGGAGCTGATCTCGACAGCGTTTCTGCTGATGTTCGCCGGTCACAAGACGACCGCGTACCTCATCGGCAACGCCGTCTACCATCTCCTCTCCCATCCCGCTCAGCTCCGCGCCGTGAAGGAGAACCCGGAGCTGGTGGGCCAGGCGGTGGAGGAGCTGGTGCGCTACGACGGCTCGGTGGAGAGCGCGACGTTCCGTTTCGCGACCGAGGATGTGGAGATCGCCGGGACGCGGATTCCGAAGGGCGCCCTGGTTCAGATCGCGCTCAGTTCGGCCAACCGCGACCCGCAGAAGTTCGACTCCCCGGACCAGTTCGATGTGACGCGCCCGGAGAACGCGCAAAGCGCCCACCTGGGGTTCGGGCACGGCATTCACTACTGTCTGGGAGCGCCTCTGGCCAGACTGGAGATGCAACTCGCTCTCACCGGTCTGTTCAGCCGCTTCCCAATGGTGGCTCTGGCCGACCCCGCGCGTGAGGCGCCGTGGATGGAGGTTCCGTTCCCGGCCTTCCGCGGCCTCGCTGAGCTGCCCGTCGTGCTGGAGCCTGCTGCGCTGTAACCGACAGCGGGGGGGATGTCGGCATCCTCGTGCCGTCGCGATGCCGTCGCCGAGGAGTCCCGTGGTGTGTCGCCGGTGCGTACGGGGCGTCGGCGGCGGTCGGGGCGCCTGTGAGTCGTCCAGGCACCCGGCGTCCAGGGCTCTTGCAGGGCTCAGGCGACCCGGGCCGCGGCACGACAGAGCGGGATCAGCGCCGCGCCGAGGCCGAGCCAGGCCAGGGCGAACAGCCATCCGCCGAGGACATCGCTGGGCCAGTGCACCCCGAGGTAGACGCGGCTCAGGCCGACGGCGATGGCCCAGCTCACCAGGAGCACACAGCCGGCGTGCGCGAGGGCGGGACGGGCCCTGCCGGCGATGGCCCAGGCCAGCAGTCCTGCCACGAGTGCGGACGTGGTGGCATGACCGGAGGGGAAGGCGAAGCTGGAGGCGTGGGTGGCCCAGTCCGCCGTGGCGGGCCGTGGTCGCCCGATGAGGTGGAGGAGGCCGGAGCGGGCGGCCTGGCCCAGGGCGAGGAATCCGACCGTGCCGACCACCGCGTATATGCGCCCGCGTGTGTCGCGTCCCGCTATGAGTCCTGCGGCCACGGCGCACGCATACGGGAAGACACCGGTGCCGGTCGCGGTGATGCCCCTCGCGAGGGAGACAGCGAGAGCGGGGCGGTGGCGTACGGACCAGACGTGCATGCTCCGGTCCAGGGGCAACGGCAGACCCTGGTGGAGGGTGACGACCATGGCCAGCGCCGCGAAGAGCGTGGCGCAGAGCACCGTGACACCCAGCGCGGCTGTGCGGCTGATGTGCTTGGCCGTCAGAGATGTTTCGTTCATCGCGGTGCCACCAGCGGGCGCAGTGGGGTGTCGCGGAGGCGGTCGACGAGTGGGCCGGTGCGGCGTGCCGCCAGTGCCAGGGGCCCGGCGACAGCGGCTCCGACGATCAGGCCGAGGATGACGTCGTGGGGATAGTGGGCTCCCACCCACACACGGGAGAACGCCATCAGCAGCGCCGCGGGAATGGCGATGGCTCCGAGGCGGCGGTGGGTGAGCCAGATGGCCACGGCTGCCGCGGCGGCGATGGCGGCGTGATTGCTGGGGAAGGACCAGTCACCCAGGGCAGGACACGACTCCAGTGTGACGGTGTGCAGTGTCCGGCAGGGCCGCTGCTCACGCACCAGCGACTTGATCACGGTGTCGGCGGTGAAGGCTGCGACCACGACGAGGGGGGCGGCCAGCGCCATGGCGGTCTGCGGCGAGGCACCGGGCCGTGCGCGCCACCAGGCCACCAGCATGAGCACGGCGAACAGCGCGAGGCCGTAGGTGGACCAGGCGGAGAGCACGGAGTCCAGCCAGGCAGGCGCGTTCCTGGCGACGTCGGTGATGGACATGTACGCGCCGCCGTCGAGGGAGCCTCCGTCCATGGCAATCGGCATCAGCGCGAACCGCCCTCGGATGTACGGCGGGAACGGCCGCGCAGCGCTTCCACGGCCAGCGGGAGGAGGGAGATCATCACGACCAGGCCCACGATGGGCAACAGATAGCGGTCGACGCCGGCGACCGAGGAACCCAGCGCGTATCCGGCGAGCACGAGACCGACGGTCCAGATGAGGCCGCCGACGACCTGCCAGAGTGTGAACAGACGGGCGGGCACGTTCAAGGCTCCGGCCAGCGGATTCAGCACCGTGCGCACCACAGGAACGAAGCGGGCCAGCACGATCGCCTTGGCATACCCGTAGCGGTTCAGCAGGCCCTCGGCCCGCTCCGCGCCGTCGTGGAGTTTGCGACTGCGGCTGCGGGCCAGCAGCGTCCTGCCGCCGCGGCGGCCGATCCAGTAGCCGGCCTGGGCTCCCAGCAGGGCTCCGACGGCAGCGGCGATGAGGACCTGGGGAAGCGAGAGGTGCACCGGGCCCTGCCCATCGGGCACGCACAGCAGGCCCGCGGTGAAGAGCAGGGAGTCCCCCGGCAGGAAGAAGCCGACCAGCAGTCCGGTCTCGGCGAAGAGGACGGCCGCGATACCGAGAGCGCCGAACGCGGACAGCAGTGATCCCGCGTCGAGGAGGTTCACGGCCTGCGGCACTGCCACGAGGACGGATACGGCCATGGTGGGCTGCTCCCATAATGGTGGGCAGGGCCGGTCGTGGCGACGGCCCGATTGACTACAGCAATGTAGACGGTCTACTTCACTGTAGACGAATGATGGGGGAGGATCGTTCCCATGAGTGACAAGAACACGGATCGGCGACCCGCCGGAGAACTGGAATCCGGTGTGCTGGCGGCCCTGTGGGCCGCCGAAGGCCCGCTGACCCCTGCCCAGGTGCAGAGCGCGCTGGGCACGTCACTCGCGCGGACCACCGTCACGACGATCCTTTCCCGCCTCTACGAGAAGGGCACCGTGACCCGTATCCGCTCCGGTCGCGGATACGCCTACACGCCGACCGCGGATGCCGCCGGCCTGACGGCCCGGCGAATGCATTCGGAGCTGGCCAAGGACGACGACCGAAGCGCCGTACTGACGCGCTTTGTCTCCCAGCTCAGCGACGACGACGAACAGCTGCTGCGCTCCCTCCTGGATGGGGGCGCCGCATGATCTACATGGTGTGGGTGCCGCTGCTCGTGCCGTTCCTCGCGGGCCCCGCGGGCCGACGACTCGTCTCCTGCCTGCCCCCGCGGCAGTCGGCCTGGCTGCTCACCCTCACCGCGGCGGGTCTTGCCGTGAGCAGTACGGCCGCTCTCGCCCTGCTCGTCGTCCCCGGCGCCACCCACGTGCACGCCGTCGCCGCTATCGGTGAACTTCTCACGCCCCTCTCGACGGGCTCACCCGACGCGGTCGTGGCCGTGGCGATGGTGGCCGCGGTCCTCCTGCTGTGGTGCGCCGCAGTGCTGGCGCGCCGGCTGCACCGGCGCGGCGCCCAACTGCGTCAGGCGAGGCGGCTGGCAGCCGGCGCGGACGGTGAACTGGTCGTACTGAAGGACGACAGCCCGGACGCGTACGCGCTGCCCGGGCGCCCCGGCAAGGTGGTGGTGACCTCCGGCATGCTGCGCGCTCTTTCCGCCGCCGAACGGGAGGCTCTCTTCGCCCACGAGCGCGCCCACCTGACCGGCCGTCACCACCGCTTCCTCACCGTGGTGGAGCTGGCGGGCCTGTGCCATCCCGGGCTGCGCGCCCTGCGTGAGCCCCTCAGCTACGCGCTGGAGCGCAGCGCCGACGAAACCGCGGCCCGGGCCGTCGGCGACCGCCACCTCGCAGCCCGGGCCGTCGGCAGAGCCGCCCTGGCTGCCCGCGCCACCCGGTCACCCGGCGCGGGACGCCCCGGCTTCGCACTGGCTGCCACGACGGGCCCCGTCCCACGCCGCGTGGCCGCCCTGCTGAGCAGCGGTGCGCCGACGCGCGGTCGGCGAAGGACCAGCCACGTCATTGCCGCTGCGCTGCTGGCGTGCCTTGTGCTCTCGGCCGCTGCCGCGCTGGAAGCCGCCGACGACCTGCACGCCGGCATCGAAATCGCCCAGGGCGAAAGCCCCCGGGACTGAATCCCCGCACGGGGTGTGGGCTCGTCGGCGGCCCTGCGGGTTCGCTCAGGCCGGGACCGGCTCACTCCTGCGGCTGCCCAGTGCTTGGTTGTACCGGCGCAGCAGGAGTACTGCGGTGGTGGCCAGGCCGGTGAGCAGGCCGAGCCAGATGCCGAGAGTGTCGACGCCCAGGGGGTAGGCGAGGAGCCACGACGCCGGGAGCCCCACGGCCCAGTAGCCGATGAGGGTGATACGGAATCCGCTTTTGGTGTCGTCGAGACCGCGCAGGAGCCCGACGCCGATGTTCTGCGCGCAGTCGAAGAACTGCAGGAGGGCGGTGACCATGAGCAGCTGGGTGGCGATGGTGAGTGCCTGGTCGGAGCCGGAGTCGAGGAAGGGCCGCAGGACGAGTTCGGGCACCGCCAGGTAGGCGATGCCGACGACGGTCATGACGGCGCCGGCGCAGGCGAGTGCGGTGTTCTTGATGCGGCGTGCGTCGTCGTGGCGGCCGAGGGCGAATTCGCGGCTGACATTGATGGATGCGGCGTGGGAGAGGCCGACGGCTACCTGGAAGACGATGTAGACGAGCTGGTTCACGGCGGTGTGCGCGGCCAGCGCGGCGGGCCCGAAGGATCCGGCCATCAGCGCGGTGATGGAGAAGAACCCCGCCTCCGAGCCGTATGTGGCCGCGATCGGCACGCCGAGACTGATGAGCCGCCTGACGGTGGCCCGGTCGGCCTTGGCCACGTTCAGAGTGAGCAGCGGCGCCAGCTCGCTGTCCCTCTTCGCCGAAATGTACAGAGCGAGGAAGGACAGGAGGTAAACGGTGGAGGTCGCGATGCCGATACCGGTCAGGCCGAGACGCGGCAGCCCCCATGTGCCGTGGATGAGGACCCAGTTCAGGCCCGCGTTGACGGCGATGGACGCGATGGTGATCTGCAGCAGGGCCTGGGGGCGCCGCATGCCGACCGTGAACTGGCGGATGGCCTGGAACCACAGGCAGGGCAGCAGACCGGGAGCCAGGGCCATCAGCATGGTCCGGGTGCGTTCGACGACGGCGGAGTCCTGCCCGAGCCAGGTCAGGGCGGGGCCGATGAGGATCATGAGGATCGCTCCGGCGATACCGGCGAGAGTGGCCACCGCCAGGCTCGCGCGGACGATCGCCCGGACCTCCTCGCCGGCTGCCCCGCCGTCGTCTGCGTCCTTTCCAGCGGTGGCCACGGCCTGCTCGGCGCGGGCAGCGGCGGCGGCTATCTGGTTGCCGACGGAAGTGACCAGGCCGACGCCCATGGTGCGCAGCTGGTTGAAGATGACGATGGCCAGGCCACCGGCCGCCAGTTCCCGGGTGCCGAGCATGCCCATCATCACGGTGTCGGTGGTGGTCAGGGCGACCTGCGCGAGCTGGGTGAGGATGAGCGGTACGGCGAGGGTGGCCAGCGCGCGGCTGTCGCGGAGCAGAGTGGTCAGCATGGGGGTTATCGGTTCCTGCGGAGTTTGGTGAGGAGCTCGTCGATTTCCCGTTCCGCTGCGGGATCGAGGAGGTCGCGGGCGTGCATCCACTCGTCGTTGAAGACGGTGTCCATGTACTTCTCGCCGCCGTCGTTCACGAGCGCGACCATAGTCGTGCCAGGGGGAAGTGAGGACAGTCGGGTCAGAGCCTCGTGGACGACACCGCCTCCGGAGCCGCCGATGAGGAGTCCGGTGCGGGCGACGGCGCGGCAGGTGGCGAACGCTTCGACGTCGCCGACCTTGACACCCTCGTCGATGAGGCCGAAGTCGACCAGCGCGCCGATCTCGGCGCCCTCGGGGGTGCCGGTGCCGGACTGGTAGTAGTCGTGGGCCGGGCCGCCGAACGCGATCGACCCCTTGGGCTCGACCCCGATGGTGGAGAAGTCGGGTATGAGCTTGCGCAGTTCGCGGCTGGTGCCGCACAGGGCCCCGCCGGTACCGACCGCGCCGATCAGGACATCGATACGTCCGTCGAGGGCCTCGTTCAGTTCATGGGCGACGGGGAAGTAGCCGACGCCGTTGCTGGGGTTGTTGTGCTGCTCGGTGAAGATGGTGTTGTCCTGCCCCCGGGCCATGTCCTCGGCCAGCTCTTCGCGGGCAGCGGTGGCCAGCTCTTCGGTGCCGTCGTCGACGACGTAGACGAGTTCGGTACCCAGGGCCTTCATGCCGCGCAGCTTGTCGGTGCAGGCGTGGTGGTCGACCACGGCCGTGAAGGTGTAGCCGCGTTCGGCGGCGATGACGGCGAGTCCGAGGCCGGTGTTGCCCGAAGTGGACTCGATGATGCGGCCGCCGGGCCGCAGCTCGCCCCGGTCCTCGGCATCGGTGACCATCTGGCGGGCCATGCGGATCTTCGCGGTGCCGGTGGGGTTGAACATCTCCAGCTTCAGCAGCAGACGGCTGCCGGTCTCTGTGGCGGCCAGTTCGAGCAGCGGGGTGTAGCCGATGAGGTCGGACACGCGGGAGACCACGGCGGGGCGCTGAAGTGCTCCGGGCATCGAATGCTCCTGTGAGGGGGGGTCGGTGGTGAGACGGCTCAGGGTCAGCCGAAGTGACGGTCCAGCCGCCAGCGCGGGCGCGGGCGCTCGGTGTGGTCGATGACGACCTTCGGCGGAAGGGCCAGGTCGTGGAAGGGCGACTCGTTGGAGTCCATCTGGTATCCGGCCGTGTTGGGGTAGACCAGCAGGTCGCCGGTGCGCGGCTGTCGGGGGAAAGGGATCTTCCGCCAGGTGAGCATGTCCGACTCGAGGCAGGTCGCGGCTCCGACAGCGGCGGGGTACGTGCCCGTTGACGCGTCCGGGCTCCGGGAGAGCAGGTACGGGTCGGGCAGGTACTCGCTGTTGAACCACTGCTCGGACAGGCTCAGGCTGGTGCCGTCGACGGTCAGGAGCTGATAGCCGTCGCGGTCCTTGACACCCTGGATCCGGAACACGGTCGCGCCCGCCCGGTCGAGCAGAGCCCGGCCGGGCTCCATCAGCACGACGACACCGGCTTCCCTCAGCAGCTCGGCGAGGCTCTCGCCGTGTCCCTCGGGCCGCGCGGCGAGCAGCGCTCGCAGCGCCCCGGCTCCGGCGGCCGGCGAGTGATACGGATAGAAGTCGCCGGTGCTGAACGACTTGCCCGCGTGGTAGTGGCCACTGTTCTGTTCGCCGAGGAAGGTGTGCCAGGCGTCGGCGTCCGTGTAGCTGACCGCCAGGCCCCCGCCGATGCTGATCCGGCTCGCCTCCAGGCCCAGGACGCGGGCCTTGAGACACAGTTCGACCAGGTGTCCGGCGAGGTCGGCGCGCGGCTGGATGGCATAGCCGGACAGATGGAAGCTGAACCCCTCCATGCGTACGGCATCGCCCGCACGCACGCAGCGGTCCATGGCGATGGCCAGTTCGGCGTCGTTCATGCCGAAGCGGCTGTGCGGCTGAGCCGGCGGCAGACAACGCAGGAGCAGCCGGGCCGGGCGCACCCTGCCGGCCAGAGCGGCCGAGATGAGGTTCTCGAGTTCGTCGAGCGCGTCAACGGCGATCAGCGCCCCCTGCTGCACCGCCAGGGTCAGCAGGTCCTGCCCCTTGGCCGGGCCGGTGACCACGATGTTCTCCCCGCGCACACCGTGTCCCAGGGCCTCACGCAACTCACCGAGGGATGCCACATCGACGCCCGCGCCGCCGGCCGCGCACCGTTCGATCCACACCGCGGCCTTGTTGGCCTTCTTCGCGTAGTACACGACACCGTCGGCGCCCGCTTCCGCCAAGGCGGCCCGCATCGCTACCAGATTGGTGTCGAAGGCGTCGGGCAGCAGGAAGTGGAAGGGGCCGCCGAAGGCGTACGAGAGTTCCTCGACGAGCCCACTGGCCAGAACCGCGTCGGTGGCGGTGTCCGGCAGCGCGGGGAGGGTGGGCAGACCGGTGTCGCTCACTGCCACAGCGGTACCTCGGTGCCCAGGCCCTGAGCCAGCGCGAGCTGCGCGAAGCGGTGACCGAGGGCGATATCGGTGACGACCAGGCCGCTGTTGTAGGCGAAGATCCGCTCCTCGGCCGAGTGGCGGCCTGCCACGACTCCCGCGATCACGGGCGGGAACTCGCTGTCGACTGCCGGGAGTTTGCCGTCGGCATCGGCCATGTCGGTACCGGTGACGTTCATCTGCGCCTCGCTCGTGGCGATGACCCGGTCGGCCTGGTGGAGGGTCGAGGGGGCGAGACCGTGGCCGACCAGGATGGACAGCGCGCCGGGCCCCAGCCAGCCCGCCTCGACGGCGGCAGATGTGTGCCCTCCGGCCGTGGCGACGATGACGTCGGCGTCCGCGGCCGCGGCCCGCAGATCGGTGACGATCTCCAACTCCCGCTCCGGGAAGTATGTGTGCAGCTGCTCGCGGACCGCTGTGATGCCCTCGGCGTGGGAGCCGAACAGCATCAGCCGGTCGAGTTCCGGGAGCGTGGTGAGCAGGAACGGCAGAGCAAGGCGGCCCTGAGTCCCGGTGCCGATGACCAGCGCACTGCGGGCGCCGGGGGCCGCGCATTCGCGGGCCAGCAGCGCGGACACGGCCGGGGTGCGCAGAGAGCCGATACGGGAGCAGTCCATCATCGCCACCGGCAGGCCGGTGACATCGTCGTAGAGGGTGAGCGACGTGTAGTAGTGCTGTTCCTCGCGGCCCTTGTCCAGGCCGTGCTTGTAGGAGGTCTTGATCGCGACGACGTTGCGGGAGCCGTCCCGGCCCAGCATCGCGTACGAGACCGAGTGCCCGTCCCGCGGCTTGACGGTCAGCTTCCGGGGGTTGTCGGACTGACCGGCGTGGAGGGTGCGGTAGGCGTCCTCCACGGTGGCGACCACGTCGGCCAGGGATATGTCGATCCCGGCCAGGTCGGTGGTCGAAAGGATCCGCAGGTGCTTGTCATCCCCGGATACGGGGGCGCCGGCGGCGGGCGAGGTGTCGGTCATGGTATTCCTCCGGTCCGTGGGCGGGTGTTCAGCCGACGTGCGCTTCTAGGGCGGCCTGGCCGTAGCCGTGCTCATCGGCTTCGGCCAGAGGGCGGCTGCGCCGCCCGGGGACACGGATGGAGGCCCGCTTGAGCCACCGGTCGGTTCCGTCGTAGCGGGCCTGGAAGGGCACCCGGCCGTGGACCACGAGGTCGTTGTCGACAACGAGAACCTCGCCCGGACTGAGGCTGACCGCGACCGATACGCGGGCGAGTTCGGCCTCCAGGCGCCGGTAGGCAGCCCGGTAGGTCTCGTCGGCGTCTTCCACCGGCGTGTAAGCCGGGTCGAAGCGCAGTGTCACGCCCTCCTCGGTCGCGAACAGGGTGGGCACCGCGGGAGGCGCCTGGTCGGCGTAGCCCTGTGCTTCGGCGTAGGCGTCGTCGGGGAGGATCGGCAGCGCGGGCCGCGTCAGGATGTCGAAGTCCTCGTCCGCGAGGCGGGTCCTGCGGATGCTGGCGGCGGTGGTGGCGATGTTGTCGTGATTGCGCATGCAGCCGAGCATCAGCAGATGCGCACGGCCGGGGTGGAAGGCGTCCTCGGTGTGGGGGCTGAGGAGCACCGTGCTGCTGGCGCCGGTCTGTGCGGTCTCGTGCCCGGGCGAGGGAACGATGTTGTGGACGAACCGGCCGTCCTGCTGGCCCTCCCAGGCGATGGGGTTGCCCATCACGGTGGCGAGCAGCAGCAGCGCGATGTCGTAGACCGCCCCGCTGTCGCCGGCGGTGGCCCAGCCCGAGGGCGTACGACCGACCACTTCGTCGTCGACATCGAGGCCCCGCAGGACGAACAGTCCGTCGGCGGTGTCGACGGGGCGGCAGTGGTGGCGAAGGGCGTCGCTGAACTCGTCGGCGCTCTGCGCAACCCGCTCAAGGAGCTGGGGAGATGTGGCAGATGTGCCGAATTCGGCAAGTATTTTCTCTGCGGCCTGGCGGAGTTCGCCCACTGCGTGGGCGTCGAGCTGGCGGACAGGTGCGGCTGCCGTGCTCATGGCGAAGTAGTCCGTTTCCGTCGGATGGCAGGGATGGTCGAGCCTGCTGCGACACCTGGCGTCACCCGCAACCGGCGCCGCGGTTGCGTAACGGGCAGGCCTGAGAAGCCGCTTGTACAGCGACTGAAGGGCTGGGGGTTGTCGGCGACTCGAACGCTTTCATATTACTTAGGTAAGCCAAACCTTACTCCACTGTGCCCGGTCCGACAATCTCTCAAGTCATGGCCCACGCCGAGCAGTTCGCCCCACGCAATACGCGCTGCACTATTCGCTCATGTGTCCACCAGCAGCCCGGGGACTTGCGGAAGCGATTGTCATTAGGATAGGCAAACCTAAGGACATCCTAATGACTCTGATCGTGGATCGAGGACGTACGTGGACTTCAACAGGCGTCAGGTGTTGTGGGCCGGCGGAGCGATAGGCGCGGCGGCACTGCTTGCCGCTTGCTCAGGGGACGGAGACACCTCGGCCAAGGCCAACGCCGCGGGCACCAAGCCGAAGAAGGGCGGCACCCTCCGGGTCGGCGCGCTCGGCCGCGCTTCGGCCATCACCAGGGACCCGCACGGCACACAGGCCAACGAGAGCGACTACCTGATCATCTCGCTGGTCCACGACACCCTCACCACCCCGGGCGCCAAGACCAACACCGCCCCCCGGCTCGCCTCCGGCTGGCAGGCGTCGGACGATCTCAAGACCTGGCGCTTCACCATCGCCAAGGGCGCGAAGTTCCACGACGGCGCTCCGGTCACCGCCGAAGACGTCGTCTGGTCGCTGCGCCGGCTGCGCGGCACTCCTTCCGGCGCCTCCCGGCTGCCCGGTATCAAGGCCGAGAACATCAAGGCCGATGGCCCGGCCACCGTCGTCCTGGTCTCCGACTACGCCAACGCCGAACTGCCCCTGCTCACCCGTCTGACGACCTTCGTGCTCAAGAAGGACACCAAGGACAAGGAGATCGAGAAGGCACCCGGCACAGGCCCGTTCAAGCTGGAGTGGTTCCGCTCCGGCAATGCCCGTCTCGTACGCAACGAGGACTGGCACGGCGGTGAGGTTCTCCTCGACGCCATCGAGGTCAAGATCTTCGAATCCCCGCAGGCTATGGCCAACGCCCTGCTCGCCGGGCAGATCGATGTCGCCTCCAACGTCGGTGCGGTCGCTGCCCGTACGGCCGCGAGGCGCAAAGACATCCAGATCGTCCGGCGCCCCAACGACATGGCGATGCCGATCGTCATGCGCACCGCGTCCGGCCCGTTCGCGGACCCGAAGGTGCGCGAGGCGCTGCGGCTGGCCGTGGACCGTGAGGCCATGGTCAAGCAGGTGCTGTCCGGTTACGGCACCGTCGGCAACGACATCCTCGGCACCGGCGACCCCGCCTACGCAAAGGACATACCCCAGCGCGTCCGTGACCTCGCCAAGGCCAAATCACTGCTCAAGGAGGCGGGCTTCGACACCTCCAAGACGTACAAGCTGCTGACCACCGAGGACATCTCCGGCCTCGCCGAGTCCGCGACCCTGTTCGCCACCCAGGTCCGCGAGGCCGGTGTGAAGATCGAGGTGGTCAAGCAGGAGTCCGCCACGTTCTGGGACAAGACCTGGCTCAAGGGCGACCTCTACACGACGTACTGGGGCACCAACGACTCCGTGGTCTTCCTGGCCAGCAAGACGATGGTCTCCGACTCCGGCCAGAACGAAGCCGGCTGGAAGAACACCGCGTTCGACGCGGCGTACCGCAAGACCATCGGTACCAAGGACGCGGCCGCACGCGCCAAGGTGCTGCGCGGCCTTCAGCAGATCGAACACGACGCGTCCGGCTACCTGTTGTGGGGTGTGGCCGACGGCATCGACCTGGCCGCAACCGCGGTGCGCGGCCTGCCCACGCTGCCCGGCTACGGACGCGTGCAGCTCGAGCGGGCATGGCTGGCTCGCTGAGCAGTCCGGCGACGCAGTCCCCGACCGGGTCGGCCGCAGGAGAAGACCTCCGGCCGACCCGGCCCGTGCTGTCCTGGGTCCTCCGGCTGGGCGGCCTGCTCGCCCGCCGGGCGCTGCTGCTCGCCGTACTGCTCGCCACCGTTTTCGCCGCCGTCGAACTGCTGCCCGGCGACGCGGCCAACGCGACCTCGGAACGCGGCGAGAGCGCGACCGATCTCGCACAGCGACGCGAGCTGCTCGGTCTCGACCGCCCCGTCCTCACCCGCTTCACCGACTGGATGACCGGCCTGCCCGTCGGCGATCTCGGCACCTCCGCCCGCGGCGAGTCCGTCGCCGACCTGCTGTCCCGCCCCTTCCCCAACACCCTTCTCCTCGGCGGTCTTGCCCTGCTGACGACTCTCGCCGTCTCGCTCGCACTGGGCTGCTGGGCGGCACTCAAGCCCGGCGGTAAAGCCGACCGCGCCGTCTCGGCCACGGCCACCGGCGTCCTCGCGCTGCCCGAATTCGTCGTCGCCGTCGCCCTCGTCCTGGTCTTCGCGCTGTGGACCGACTGGCTCCCCGCCGTCACTCTCACCGATGCCGACGGCTCGCCCGCCTCCTGGCAGATGCTCGTTCTGCCCGTACTGGCCCTGTCGATCCCGCAGATCGGCTGGAACACCCGCATCGTGCGCGCCGCCCTTGCCGACGAGGCCAAGGCACCGCATGTGGAGACCGCGGTGATCGACGGACTGCCGCGGCACCGCGTCCTCATTCACCATCTGCTGCCCGGGGCGACGCCCACCATCGCGGCGGGCATCGCCACCTCGACCGGCATGCTGCTGGGCGGTGCCGTCGTGGTGGAGACCATCTTCAACTACCCGGGTATCGGCTCGGTGCTGGCAGGGGCCGTCACCGACCGGGACAGTCCGGTCGTCGCAGGCGTCGTCGCCGTCACAGGGGCCGTCATCACCGGCGTACTCCTGCTCGCCGATCTCGTACGGGCCTGGGCTTCCGGAGGCCGCATATGACCGTCCCCGAACGGGCTGTACGCCACCGCCCACGACAAGCCGTCGCCCTGCGCATCCTGCCCGCGTTCCTGCTCATCGCCCTCGCCGTCGCCGGACCCTGGCTGGCCCCGCACACCATCGACACCCCGGTCACCGCTCCGTACGCCGAACCGGGCGGAGGAACACCCCTCGGGGGCGACCAGCTCGGACGGGATGTGCTCACCCGACTTCTCGCCGGAGGTCGTGAACTCATTGCCACCTCCCTCCTCGTAGCCGTCCTCGTCACCGGGGTGGCCGCTCTGCTCGGCGCGGTCGGGGCCCTGCGTCCGGCCGTCGGGCGGATCGTCGAGCGTTCCGCCGACGTCCTCATGCTGCTGCCCGCCGTGCTGGGCATCCTCCTGGTCGCCCTGTCCTGGCCGGGCGGCGGCCGGTTCGCCGTGATCGCCGCCGCCGTCGTCATGGGCGTGCCCTATGCCGTGCGGCTCGTCGCCGGCGCGGCGGCGCCTGTCGCCGCCTCGGGCTACGTCGAGGCGTCCGCGGTCGGTGGCGAGCGGCTGTGGCATCTCGTGGTGCGCGAAGTCCTGCCCAACCTGCGCGCCACCTTGCTGGCACTCTTCGGGCTGCGCTTCGTCGCCGCCGTCTATGTCGTGGCGACCGCGGGATTCCTGCAGGTAGGCCCCCAACCACCCGCCGCCGACTGGGCGCTGATGATCCGTGAGAACGCGGGTGGGATCGTCCTCAACCCATGGGCCGTGCTGGCTCCCAGCATCGCCATCGGCCTCCTGGCCATGAGCGTCAACCTGGCGGCCTCGGCACTCGTCCCGCAGACCGGCCGGAAAGCGGTGACCGCGCTGTGAACCACATGCCCCACTGGTACCCCGAGGGCCAAGTCCCCTCCGCCGAAGCAGCGGTGAGCGTCACGGATCTGACCGTCACCGCCCAGGACGGCCGCCTTCTGCTGGAGGGCGGCAGCCTGGAGGTCCGCCCCGGGCGCGTCACCGCGCTCACCGGCCCCTCCGGCTGCGGCAAGACCACGCTGCTCCGGGCCGTGGCCGGTGTCCTGCCGCCGGGCGCGCGGCGAACAGCCGGTGGTGTCGAGGTCCTCGGCCAGGACGTGCTGTCGCTGGGCTCAGCAGAGCTGCGCGCGCTGCGCCGCCACCGCCTCGCCTACCTCGGACAGGACCCGGGCTCCGGCCTCAACCCCCGGATGAAGATACGCCGCCTCCTCGGCGAAGTCGCCGTGGACCGCAGCCCTGAAGCAGTGCGTGCCCTGCTCGCCGAGGTCCAGCTGCCCACGGACAACGGCTTCGTGGGACGTCGCTCCAAAGAGCTCTCCGGTGGCCAGCAGCGGCGCGTGGCTCTGGCCAGGGCACTGGCCCGCCATCCGGCCGTACTGCTCCTCGACGAACCCACCGCCGGCCTCGACCCGGCGCTGCGCGACGAGATCGCGGAACTCCTGCGGCATCTGGCGGTCGATCACCAGCTCGCCGTCGCACTGTCCTGCCACGACGCGGACCTGGTCGCCCGGTTCGCGGACGACGTCGTGGATCTGACCCGAGGCGCGACCGCACCGCCACCCGCCCCGCGCACGGTCGACCGGCGCCTTCCCGAAGGCGGTCCGACCCTCGAAGTGTCCGGACTGCACGCGGACTTCGTGCAACGCGGGCGCCGTGTCCCCGTCCTTCATGACGTCGACCTCGCCGTTGTCGCCGGATCCAGCACGGGCATCGTCGGTGCCTCCGGCTCGGGGAAGACGACCCTGGTGCGCGCCATCGTCGGACTCCACCGCCCCAGCGGCGGCACGGTCACTCTCGACGGAGTACGCCTCACCCCCTCGGCCCACGGCCGTACCCGCGAACAGCGCCGACGCGTCCAACTCGTACCGCAGGATCCGCTGGGCACCCTCAACCCGAGCCGTACGGTCGGCGCGGCGATCGGCCGCCCGCTGCGCCTGCACCGGCGCGCCGACCGCGAGCAGGTCCCGGCCCGCGTCCTGGAACTCCTGGACCATGTCGGCCTCCCGGCAAACTTCGCGGACCGCTACCCGCACGAACTCTCCGGTGGCCAGCGCCAACGCGCCTCCATAGCCAGAGCACTGGCGGCGGACCCCGATGTACTGGTCTGCGACGAAGTGACCTCTGCCCTCGACGCACCCACCGCCGGTGCGATCATGGACCTGCTCGAGGGCCTACAGGACAGTCGCGGCCTCGCGCTGGTGCTGATCAGCCACGACCTGCGTCTCGTCGCGAGCCGTACCGACACCCTCCTCGTCCTGTCCGCCGGCCGGGCCGTCGAATCGGGCCCCACCCAGCAGATATTCACGTCCCCGGCGCACGCGGTGACGGCCTCCTTGATGGCCGGCACGGTCCAGCCGACCTGAGGAACCGACGACCGACCGGTCTCAAGCCCGCCCGGTGTGGCGCGGTCTCCATGTGTACTGCACTTTCGCCACGGCAGGCCGGTCGAGACCGTGGTGGCCGTGGTCAGGACCGCCAGCCGAGTCGGCCCCCCGCGCCGGGCACCCGAGGACACACGGAAGCCGACCGCCGGGCCGGCCGTATGTACGTACGCCCACAGTTCCGGCGGGCAACATCGCTTTCCCGCGTCGGTCATCCTCCGGGTGAGGGGTGCATCGCGCGGATCCACGCCACGCCGGTGAAGCTCTTGGCCTCGACATGAATCTCCACGCGCCGAAATCCGGTGGCCGGCAGGCCTTCGTAACCGGTGGCGACCAGATCCTGGTACAGCGCGTCGGAGAACGCGACCACCAGGTGGGTGGAGTGGGTTTCGGCGAGTGCACTGCGTACGGGAGCGGAGTCGAGGACGCGGAAGAGGGCAACCACGGCGGAGCCCGCGTAGCCGCTGTCCGCCTCATGGACGATGCCCTGGTGCAGGCTGGCTCGCATACGGATTCTGCCGGGGGCCCGCACGTCCGCGGCACGCCCACCGGGTTTCGTCCTGCCCTGGGCGATGGCCGGCGTATTGGCCACGGCCAGGCCCGCGGCCAGGCCGTCCAGGAGCCCCGGCACGACCCGTGTCTCGTCGATGCCGGGCTCCAGCACGAGCAGATAGCCGTCGCCCTGGGCCTGCCGGCCGCAGCGCCGCCACTCGATGCCCGCCTGCTCGCAGGCGGCGCGCAGGGTTCGCAGCAGGACGCGCTGCAACCGGACCATGTCCGCGTTGTCACGCGCGCTGTACTTCTCGATGTCGACGGCGAGGCAGAGCCGCCGCAGGCCAGGCGGCAGTTCCTCGCTGTCCGGGCCCTCCTCGCCGTCCGCAGAGGCGCCGTCCTCGTATGCGGAGAGCGCCCAGGCGCCGGGGAGGGCCCCGAGTCGCGCCGGCGGGGTGGCGGCCGGCCAGATCTCGGCCACCTGGAGCCGGAACGGTGTGTCGTACGGGGTTTCCGCCTCCCTGCGCAGAAAGGTCCCGCCGAGCATGGGCTGCACGGTGACCGTGGTCAGGCTCAACCGGCCGGACACCTCGGCCGCGGTTCTCGGCAGGCGTACGACGGCCTGTGCCCAGCGGCCGTCGGGGCGGAGCGCGCCGCTGCGTCCCGGGGCCCGGAAGGTCCAGCGGAGCCTGCTGCTGCCGAGTCCGAACGCGGCAACCTCCGTGCCGTCGGCACCGGTGGTACCAGGGGCCGGATGCAGGGCGAGAGCGTGCGTTGCGCCATCGAGCCGGACGGCGACGGTCACCTGCTGGTAGCCGCGTCCGTCCGGCAGTTCCTCCAGGTCGAATGGGAAGCAGAGCAGGATGTCACGGTGCGCGGCGGCTGCCGCGGCGCCGTCGTCTGTCGCCCCGGGGAGGTCCGCCCCCGGAAGGGCATAGCCGAGAGGGCGCCCCAGGGAAGCACCGCCGATCCGGTCGTGGACGGGTTGCCCCCCCTTGGACACCGCACCGTCGACGGCGAACAGATCCGTGGTCGCCAGCACGTCGTCATGGGCCTGGTGGTCGTGGGCCTGGTGGTCGTGATCCGGGGTGACAGCCTCCACGCCGTCCTGTTCCTCGTACTCCGTACGCTCGTCCCCCACGTTCCTGACTCCCCATCATTTTCTGTGCGGTGAGCACCTCTTGTCAGTCGCCCGGCTCCGTCAGACGGGCGGCGTGGTGCAGTCCGGCCGGGGACAGGACGGTCACCCGGCTGTAGCCGACCCGGATGACTCCTTGCCCGGCCAGTGCCCCGAGCACGTGGTGCACGCGGCGTTCCTTGGCGCCGACCAGTCCGGCGATCTCCGCCTGGGTGAGCCGCGGCCCGATCAGGACGTGGCCGCGCGAGGGCTGCCCGTAGTCCTCGACCAGGTCGACGAGCACCCGGGCGACCCGGGTCGCCACCGGACAGCCGCTGAAGTCGCCCCGGCGCCGCACCGACCACCGGTTCTTGCGCACCAGCATCCGGCTGACCGCGAGGGCGGTGGCGGGCCAGCGGTCGAGGCAGCCGAGGAAGTCCTGTTGCCCGATGCGGCGGGCGGCCACCGCGCTCGCGGCGGTGACCGTGGCCGACCTGGGGCGGTTGTCGAAGGCTGCGAACTCTCCCACCAGATCACCGCCGAGCCGGACGGCCAGCAGTGCGATGTCGCCGTTCTCCGTGACCGCGGTGACCTTGGTGACACCGCTCAGCAGCAACAGGACGAAGGTCTCGTGCAGCCCTTCGGCCAGCAGGATCTCGCCCGGTTCGTACAGGCGTGGAGTCCCCAGCGAGAGCAAGGTCTTCGCGGCCTCCGGGGAGCCGGCCAGCTCCGCCAGGAGGGTGCCGTGCGGCCATCGGTCGGCGGAGCCCGCGCCTTCCGCGTACTTCTCCGGCATCACGGCCACCCCCCGGGCCTCTCGGACTTCTCCGGCACTTACGGCAAACCGATCGTAGCCGTTGAGACATGGTGAACACCCCTTTTCCCACAGGAGAGTTGTGGCTGGCGGCCTTCGGAATTCCGCACCGCTGCGGAGTGGGCGACACCGCGGTCGGTGCATGCTGTCGGCACGGGGGACGGCACGGGGACCCAGGCCGTCGGCGGCCGACCGGGTCCCCGTAGTCCCCTAGCTCGCACCGCGGGCCGCGCTACTGGCGGAGTTCAGGACCTCGGCTCCCGAGCCAGCCGCACATCCGGGGAGCCCAGCAGGGTGAACCCCGCCCAGTCCACCGGCCGCGTGTGACGGCGCCTGGTCTCCCGTACGGCATGGCGCAGCGCTTCCCCGGTGGTCGCTCCCGCCGCGAGGTGCTGGTGGAAGGCGGTCATCAGGCGGGCCGTGGCCGTGTCGTCGACGGGCCACAGGGATACCACCGCACAGTCCACGCCTCCTGCCAGAAAGGTCCTGGCCAGGCCGAGGTTGCCTTCCGGCGAGAGCCGGCCCCAGCCGGTCCGGCAGGCGCTGAGCACGACGAGGTGACAGCCCGACAGGTCGAGCGGCTGGATGTCGTCCGCCCGCAGGTACGGACCGCCGGCGCCGCTGTCCTCCGCGCCGGCGGGGTCCGCCGGGGCGCTCGGCGAGAGGCAGAGCGCGCCCGGGATCCGCAGGGTGTCCTCGCCGGGAAGGGCGTGCGTCGCGAAGTGCGCGAACCGGGCGTACGGCAGCCGGTCGAGGACGGCTTGCCGGGTGGCCCGCGCGCCGAGCAGCGCGGGGGCGTCGTACAGCTCGGCGATGGCCCGGGCCTCCCGTTCGGCGGCGGGCAGGGCGGGCAGCACGGGTGTGGACAGCCCCGGCAGCAGAGGTTCCGTGGGCGGGTCGGGGTTGCCGACAACGAGCGCCTCGGACGGGGCGACCGTGACGGGCACGGTGCCCTGCCTGCCCGTGGGCTGCAGACGGACGGAGGGCGCCATGGCGACGGTGTACCGGTCCACCAGAGGTGTGTTGTCCTTCAGCGGCAGCGCGTTGAACGGCACGTAGTGGAGAGATCCGTCGGGCACGACCACCAGCCGCCGCGTCCCGGCCGCTCGCAGGTCTTCCTCGACGGGCCGCAGAAGGGTATCGGCGAGCAGGCGCAGGTCCGCGTCGGTGATGTAGCTCCGGTCGGGGTCGGCGAGCGGGCGGCTGTCCCGTCCGGCGGCCGGGACCGCGGCTCCCTGGGACAGTGCCCGCAGAAGCCGGGACTCCGGAGCTTCCGCCGCCGGAGCCCGTTCGCCGCCGCCGGCGACCTGGCCGAAGGGGATCCCGCGGGCATCGGGCGAGTCGGTGAGAATCTCGTCGGCAGGAGCCCCGTCGGCGGACACGGCGCCCGGCATCGCCGAGCCGGTGCCGGAGAGGTCGACTTCGTGGTGCCGCCGTGTGCCACTTGGGGAGATGACCCAGACATAGGCGGTGGTGGCGCCGCTTGTCACGCTGGGGCGGGCGGGCCCGAGCAGGCTGTAGACCAGAGTGACCGTGTTGTGCCGCGTGGCCAGTTCGGACAGCTGCTGTGCCGTCCGTGCTCCCGGCGATGCCGGGGCCTGCGCGGTGGTGTCGGCCCTGGAGGATCTTGTTACCAGAAGACGCTGTTCGAGCAGAAGGCCGCGGACCCGCTCCGCGGCCTCCAGCGCGCCGTCGGTGTCGTGACGTGCGACCCGGCAGCGCTGGAGGGCCCGGTACACCTGGGCCTGTTCTCCGAGCAGGTCGATGTGCTCCCTCTCGCTGCGGGTGGTGGCCCGCACCCGCTCCCACAGCGTCACCGCCTCCAGCAGGTGGCCCTCGGCGTCGGCATGCTCGCCCCGTACGTGAAGTACGGTCCCCAGCGTCAGCAGCGCGACGGCGACGAAGCTCGGCCCCTGGCCGCCGCGCGCCGTGTGCACAGCTCGTTCCGCCCAGGCGAGCGCCTCGTCCATGGCATCCATCACCGCATGGGCATTGGCGAGATTGACGGCGCCTGAGGTCATGACGATGGCGTCGCCGCGCTCGGCGGCCTCTGTGTGAGTGCGGGTCAGCAGCTCCACCGCCTCCGACATCTGCGTCGGCTCACCGCAGAAGACCAGGGAGATGGCGAGTCCCTCGCGAATCTGCGCGAGCCCGGGATCGTGCTGCTGAGCTGCGCCCGACATCAGGGAGAGTGCCTCGCGACCCTTCGACACCGCCTCTTGAAGGCGGCGCTCGCGTCGCAGCACAAGTCCCTGAAGTCTGAGGGAGGAGGCAAGCAGCCGTATGCGATCGGCCTCGGAGGATGCCCGGGCCAGCCGCTCGGCCTCGGCGGCGCAGTCCCGGGCGGTCGCGCCGTCGCCCACCGTGTTGGCGGTGATTCCGAGGCTCAACAGCTCCTGGGCGAGCTCCAGCCCGGTCCCGGAGGTCCGTGCCGTCTCGGCGGCACGGGCGAAGGCCGTGAGGGCGCCTCCGATCTCTCCCTGGAGCAGCTGGCACTGTCCGAGCCGGTGGAAGCAGTCCGCGGTGAAGTCGGAGTCGTTCTGGGCAACCAGCTCGAAGACCTGCCGCACGACGTGCTCACCACCGGTGAGGTCACCGGTGCGGTAGAGCGCCTCGGCCAGAGCGAGCAGTGCCCTGATCCTGGTTCTGCGCACCAGAGGGGTGTTGCGCTTCATGCCGTGCAGGAGGGAGAGGCTGAACCTGCTGCATTCGGCCTCGTCGGAGTAGCGGGCGAGCTGTCCGGCGGCGGCCGCGGCGTCCTGCCAGCAGGCGGCGGAGAGCAGCCGGTCCGAGAAATTGACGGCGGCCTCGCGGTACAGCGTGTACGCCTCCGCCCAGCGGCGCTCCTCGGCCATGCGGTCCGCCTTCCTCATACGGACCATCGAAAGCAGCTGTCTCACGCCTCGGACTCCCGCGACTGCGGCAGCGCGTCCGCGTGCACGGTCCACACGCGGTAGTGGAACTCCTCGCCCACGTCCAGCAGTTGGTCCCGTACGCCGTACCAGAGCTCCTGCAGCAGCGCGCCCAGGGCAGGATCGGTCGTGCACGCGGACCGGGAGGGGGCCTCCCGCGAGGCCAGGCCCCTGAGGTCCATCGGGCGGTCGCCGACGAGGAGATGCACGGTCTCCGGCCGCGGACCCTGCGCGGGCACGTCGGAGGGCCAGTAAATCCTGACGGAGGCCGTGGTGCGGGTGCTTCGGTGCTCGTCCCCGTAGGGTTCGAGCCGGTAACCGCTGGGCTGGTCGTTGGTCACCAGGGCGGTGCGGCCGCTCAGCCCGACCCCGATCACCCAGAAGTACAGGGGCACACCGGAGAGGTTGGCCACCGTGACGCGGTAGCTGTCACCGCCGTACAGCCGCTCGCCCACCGGGCGCAGCATCCGCCAGTCGCCGCTCCCGGCCGGATGCTCGGCCTCGAACCGCACCTCCAGACCGGCGTCCAGACGGCCGGCGCCCTCCGGATCGCGCAGGCTTCGTACGCGTTCGCCCCGGGCCAGCTCCTCCAGCAGGGCGGTCAGCCGGGCCGGATCCGAGTGCGCGGTACCGGCGGGCTTCCGGAAGGGATGCCCCTCCGCGTTCAACACTTCACACCTCCCGGGCTGCGTCGCGCGCACGGTGGCGAAGGCATCCCGCTCGTCGTCGGTCTCGGCCAGCCGTGGGCAGCGGGCGAGTTCCTTGCGCAGCGCCTCGGCGAAGGGGGCCCGGGCGTCTATGAGCACATTCCGGCGGTCGTGGACCCGCACCACGAGCGCGTACGCGCCGGGCGGAAGCGCCGCCGTGCGCAGGTCGCCCGCCAGGGACGGGGAAGCGGCGGACGGCGTCGTACGCAGCAGCGCGTCCCCCGCCTTCATCGCGTCCACGGTCGCCGGTACGGAGAACTCGTGGCCGGCGTCCTTTTCGTGACCGCCGGGGAACATCATGCTGACGCTGTCCTCGAGGCCGAGCCCGAAGACGGCGCCGCCGGGAACGACGAACCGGCCGTCCCGACGCACCAGCGGGAGCCGTTCGGGCTCGGAGGGCTCCTCCAGGGAGAACGGCAGCCGCCCCGAAGGTCCTCCGGCGTCGGGCCACTGCCGTACCTGCTGTTGTTTGATGCGGTCGCGGGCGTGTGCGACCAGCACCGACCAGGGCACACGTGGGTGCCGTCGTGGATCGAGCACCTTGGCCAGGGCCGCGGTGAACACGCCCTGCCGCCCGGCTCCGGGGCGGAGTTCGGCCTCGTACGCCGAGTCGTGCTGCTGGCATGCCGTCAGCCGTACGACATCCGGGACCAGCGGGTCGCCCGGCCGGGAGAGAGCGGCCGCGCGCTCGAGCCCGGCGCCCCGGGCGACCCGGGGCAGCTCCACCGACTTCAGCGCCCACCGGCCGGACTCCTGCGCCGCCTCCCGTACCGCGCCGCCGGAGTGACAGCAGTCGAGGATGACGGTGACATTGGGGGTGACATCGGTGAGGGTACGGACGGCGGCGGTGAGCTCCTCGGCCAGATAGCCGCGGAAGTCGGTGGGAGTGCTGTCGGCCATGTCGACGGGCACCAGGTACTGCAGTTCGCCCAGCAGTGCGCCGTGCCCGGAGTAGTACACGACCACGCCGTCGCCCGGCCTGGTGGCGGCCCGGAGCCGGCTCAGGGCCTCCTTGATACCCGCGTAACGGGCCAGCTCTTTCGTGCGGGTCACGATGTCCGTGAAACCGTGTTTCCGCAGCACTTCGTGCATCAGCCGCACATCGGCGTGCACCCCGGTCAGCCCATAGGTCTGGGCGCCGATCAGCACCGCTCGCAACGTCATCTCATACCCCCACATGGATGAAGGGCGCCCAGTGGTACGGGTGCCGGTCGTCTGCGTCCGGATTGCGCAGCGGTTCGCTGTCCCGGGCTGCGGCCCAGGACCGGGCGCGGGACGCAGGCCCCGGCGGGACTCCGGCCCGGTCGGTCAGCGCCCGGAACTCCTCGTCCCTTTCGGCGCCGGACAGGTCGCGCACCTCCCGCTGTGCGCGGGCCAGCGCCCCCCCGACGGATGCTGCCGGGTCCTGTACGAGGTGCCGGTATGCCTTGGTGACGACCAGACAGCCCGTGCTGTCCCGGACCGGCCAGAGCGAGACCACGGCATGCCGCGCCCCGGTGATCAGGGCGGCCCGGGTCAGCCCGAGGACATCGCCGCCCGCGGTGGCACTGCCGCGCCCGGTGTCGCAGGCGGACAGCACCAGCAGCCGCGGCTCATGAGCGGCGGCCAGCAGGTCGGCGAGGCCGAGGTGGTCGTCCCCGGCGAGCGGCAGCCGGCTGCGGTTCGGGGCCAGTTCGTCCACCAGACCGTGCGCGGCGAGATGCAGCACCTCGCAGCCGGGCGCCGCGTCCAGCACGTTGGCACGGGTGGCGTCGGCCCCGGTCAGCAGTCGGTGACGGGGCAACAGCCGGGCGATCTCGGCGGTTTCGGCGGCGGTGCCCGGCAGCTCCCGAAGCCCGTGCCGGGGGTGGCAGGCCGGGGCGCCCACCAGGAGAGCGCCGAGCTCCGACCAGGGCCCCTCCGGCGCCTGGTGCCGACGCCGGGTGAGGAGCGAGGCCGCGGGAAGGTACGACATCTCGTGGGTGGCACCGAGTGCATCACCGTTCCAGGGCAGGACGTGGAAGGGCAGCAGCGAGAGCGCGGCCGGGGGAACCACGATCACCCGCCGGTAGTGCTGGAGTTGAACGGCGAAGGGCCGCAGCAGCAGCTCGGCCAGCTCCCGGCCGTCGGCTTCGCCGGCGCTCCCGCCCGCCGTGGAACACCAGTCGTGGAAGCGTCGCGCGGCTGCCACCAGGGCGTGGGCCCACCGTGTGTGGCGCTCGGCGAGCAGCTTCTCCCGGGTCATCGCCCAGGCGACGAGGGCGTCGTCGAACAGGTGGTAGGCGAGGAGCAGCGTGTCGGGAGGCAGTGCCGCGGCCACGGCGGCGGCGTCCGGAAGCGCGCTGCCGCCGGACGCGGTGAGCGCGGCCGGAACCAGCCTCCGTACCTCCGCCTCGGCGACATCCAGCGCCCGCTCCGCCGTCTCGATGCGCCCCCGCCGCACTTCCTCTTCCGTCCCGCCGGCCCCGTGCGTCCACGCACCGGGTTTCCCGAGCGCCTCGTCTTCCGCGACCGCCTCCTCGTCTTCCGCGACCGCCTCCGGCCCGCTTCCCGCGGCCCCGGCCTGGCGTCGCGCGCCCACGGGTGCCGTCGCACCGGCGGCGGGCCGTCCGCCGCCTCGGTCGGACGCGCCGGCCGGGCCCGGCGGGACCGGCCGGCTGCGGATGGTGGCCGCGTGTTCCTCGAACTCCGCGGACCAGCGCACCTCCGCTGCCAGCCAGTTCCTGACGGCCGCGCGGGCGGCCCGGTCCGTGCCCGCGGCGTCGAGGGCGTGGACGGCGCCGAGGAAGCCGGCGCGGCTCCGCTCGGCCCGGTCGAAGGCGGCGGCGGGCGCGGCCGGGCCGCCGAGTGAGAGGAGGGAGAGCACAGCGGTGTGCTGCAGGCCTGCCACCACTTGGTCGTCGGCGAAGGAGGCGCGCAGCGCGTCGCGGGCCAGCCTGACGTGATGTTCCTCGTAGGCGTCGAGTCCCAGCACGGCGTGGCCGGCGGCCTGGCCGTACGCACCCCGCGCCAGGGCGAGGTCGGCATGAATCCCCGGCCGTTCCCAGGGGTGGTCCTGGTCCGGGCCCCCTGCACCGATGAACGGCACATGAGGCGCGGCGCGTTCGGGCCGGCGCAGACGCAGCCACAGTCCGGCGGCCTGGATGGCGGAGAGCTTCGGCTCGACCGCCTCCATCTCGGCCCTTGCCCTGCCCCATTCGCGCAGATCGACGTGAACGGCACAGCGCAGGACGCGCCGGATCATCTCGTCCGGGATCCGCCCGGCCTCCCCCAGGGCCTGCCGGGCGAGGCGGTCGGCCTCTTCCTCCAGACCTGCCGAACGGGAGCGGCGGGACCGGAAGAAGGTCTCCTGGGCCGGGCAGGACGCGAGGTCGGAGCGGAGCACTTCGAGGATCGTCCCCACCGATTCGACGCCCGCCGGGAAGCGGGTTCCCACGTCGATCGCGAACTCGATACGGGATCGCGAGGCGGCCATCATGTCGGGGTCCCGCAGGGCGGACGCCTGGTCGTGGAAGATCTTGGCGCAGTGGATGACGCCGAGGCAGTCCGCCAGTTCGGGCGGCGCGCCCCGTTCGGTGCCGCGCCGGAGCCGTGCGAGACGGTCCTTCTGCTCCAGGTCGGTCAGGACGATGCCGGCCAGCCGGTGCCGGGCCCGCAGGTAGGTGCCCGCCACCGGGGCCGCCGCCGTGCCCTCGGCGGTGCCGTCCGGCTCCGGGGTCAGGCGGTGAGCCAGCAGTGCGGCCCGCCTGCTCCGGACGACGTCCCCGTGCGCACCCCAGAACTCGGCTCGCTCCAGGACGAGTTGCCGCAGGCCGCGCAGCCAGGACGTGCTCCCCGCCGTACTCGCCCAGCTCACGACGGACTCGACGGTCCCGGCCTCCGCCCCCGGATCCGTGTGCGCCCCGGACTCGGCGCCGGCCGCGATGAGGTCGAGCTCCTGATGGACACCGAGTAGCGCGGCGTACGCTCCGTCACCCGCCGCGACCGCCAGCTCCCGTGCGCGGACGACGGTTCTGCGGCATTCATCCAGGTCGTCCCGGAGGCGATGGATGTGTGCGAGGCGCAGCAGCACCGCGGCCCGGCCGCGCAGCGATTCCGCCTCCTGGTACGCCGCGCCGGCCCGCTCGTAGTGCCCGGCAGCCAGGGACAGCGTTCTTGGGTCCGGCGGCTCCGGTACGGCGGCGCACTGTTCCGCCGTACCCGGCGTTCCCAGACACCAGTCGCCGGAGAGAAGCGCGGCGAAGCCGGCGGTCGCGGGGCTCAGGGCGCTGTGCCCCGCGTGCTGCAGCAGTGGTGCGGCCGCCTCCCGGTCGCCGGCCCGGACGCGGAGGTCCGCGGCGAGCAGCAAATGACAGGCCACGGCATCCGCGTGGCCGGTGGCGGCGATCTCCTCGTACAGGCCGTCGAACCACTTCAGCGGTTCCAGGGTGCCGGCCGAGAGATCCCGGTCCGTCCGGCGGACGCGCATTCCGTACTGAACCGCTCGCGCCTGGGCGTCGGCCGCCCGCGCGGCGTGTCCGAGCGTCATACGGGAGGAGAGCAGGACCGGAGCGAGCCGTCCCGCGAGGTGCGCGCAGAGCCGCAGCCGCGGGTCGGTGACCGCGGTCGTCCCTTCCTCGATTCCCTGCGCGGCCCTGAACCGCGCGGCCTCCGCCTCGGGCCGCAGGGGCACCAACGAGGTGCCGGGCTGCCAATTGCAGTCCATGGCGACAGCGGCGGTCCGCAAGGCCCGCGAGAGCGGCGACCGCTGTGACGGCCGCACGTGATCGTGAGCCCGGGGCGGGGCGGTCCCTCCTGAGCCGCCCGGGGTCGGTTCCTCCAGGAGGGCCAGAGCCCGCTTGGGTTCGCCGCCCGCGAGTGCGGCCGCCGCCGCGAGCCATGTGCCCAACGGCTCGTCGTCCTGGGGGGCCACCTCGGCGGGCCGACGAACGAAGGGATCGGTTCCCCGCTGCTCGATGAGCAGCAGAGCGGTCAGCCGTCCGACGGCATCACCGTTCCCGCCATCTCCCGCCGCGATACCCGGCCCGGTTTTGGCCATGGCTTACCCCTCCCCCTCACCCCCCGCATTCCGCGTCAGACGGAACGCCAGGTCGCCGACCGTAGCGGCAGATACGCGGAATGGGCCATGCCCGCGGATTCCACAGACCGCCCCTAACAATTCCGATCACTCAATCGGTCATTGAACGACACGTTCAGAATCAATTCGCAGGCAAAGCAAATAGAGACCTGACATCGCCCGAACCACCTGCCGAGCTGCGTACATCTGTGCCACATGAGACGTCGGCCGCCACACGATTCCTTGCCACCCTGGATATCGCAGATCCCCACTACCAATTCCGCAATACGACTGGTTGTCCCCCGCCGACCGATGGCATATTTCAGACCCGGTCAAGGCCCGGCGGGGGGAGCACCATGGGTTGGCTGGAACAATGGCGCGGGCCGTCGGCCCGCGCTCGCGGCCATGGCACCACCACGGTCGCCGGGCACTTCACAGCGGGCCCCACACACCACGAACCCAAGCGCCTCGCGGCCGAGTTGCGCGATCTGGCCGGCCACCCGCTCTGCGCGGTGCACGGCGATGCGCTGCGCCGTCTCGCGGACGCGGTGAGCAGCGGCAGCGAGGACGAACTGCGCATGTGGGCGGGCGGCGGACTGGTCGCCGCGTACTGCGGACCGGACGCGCTCACCGCCGTGACCTCGCCAACCGCCACGGAGTCCGGCCGAGCACGGCGGCTCCTCCATGCGCTGCCCTCGGTACTCGTCTTCACCCCGCTGCTGGTCACCTGGGCAGGGCTGGGGGCTGCCGCGTACGCATACCAGCGGATGCGGGACTCCGGCGGAGGCACGGGCGCCGGAGCCGGCCCGTCCGAGTCGTTCCTCACCCTGTGGCAGCAGGGCTTCGACGGCCATCTCTGGCCCGTCCTGCACTTTGACATGATGATCGTCTACACCGTCGTCGCCCTGCTGGCGCTGATGGGCACCACCGTGCTGAGCCGCCTCAGGGACGTGGCGGAGGAGACGGAACGGCGGCTGATCGTCCCACGCCTGTCGGGGGCACTCGCCCAAGTCGAGGCGCTGGCCGCACGAGCCGCGCACTCCTCCCCCGCCCTCTTCGCCCAGGAACTCCAGGGCGCGGCCGCGGGATTGCGGGCCCTGCTGCTCCAGACGGCCGATGTCCAGGAACGCGCACACGACCTCCTCAGCGAGGCCGGTACGGCCACGGAGCAGCACCTCGCCGCCGTCAAGGCCCTGGAGTCGGCCGTGGCGGAGCTGCGGGCGGGAACATCGGACGTACGGGAGTCCGTCCACTCCGCCACACAGGCGGCCGGCGAGGTGGCGGCCGGTACTCGGCTGCTGACCGACGAGCTGGCCAAGTCGGGCACCGCCATGGCGGAAGGCGTGGACCGCGCCGGCCGGCTCGCCGCGGAACGGATAGGCGGCGCCGGGCAGCTGACGGCCGACCGGATCGACCAGGCCGCGCGCGAGGCACGGGAACGGGAGACCGCGGCGGCCGGCCGCACGGCGGAGTGGATGCGCCAGGCCGTGCAGGAGGTGACCGGCGCCCTCACCGCCGTGCGCGGCTCGACAGCCGAGTCGGCCCAGGTTCTGACCGCGACACTCGGCGGTCTCGACCGCACACTGGCGGTCCTGCCGGCCGCCCTCGAACGCGCGGCCGCGGAGGGCGCCGAACGCATCGGCACCGCGTACGACCTCGCGGTCGCGGCCCTGGCCGTCTCCCTGCGCGAGGAAGTGCGCACCGTCACCACCGAACTGGCGGCGCGCATCGCGGAACTGCGCGAAGCCACGCTCACCCAGCAGAACGGCCAGACCCGGGCGCACACCCGGCTGCTGGAAACGGTCGAGAAGTTGCACGGCGCTCTCCGGTCCCTCGCGGACACCCTGGCCGCGGGGCCGCCCGGCCGGCCCTCAACGCCGACGCTGAGCCTGCCCCTGCCCGGACTCCGTCCACCCGCCGGGCAGGGACCGGGCTCCGAACGGAAGTCGGCCCACCCCGAACCCGCCGACGATCCCCGGAGCGCGCGGGTGGCCGGCGAGGGGGGCCGATGAGGAGGAACGGCATGTCGGGGGCGCGGGTGGCAGGGTGGCTCTTCGCCGATCTGCTGCTGGTCATGGTGGTCGTGGCGCTGGGCGGCGAGACGACGACAAAGGGCGCCGGTGCGCACATTCGTCCGGAGCTAACGGCAGGGCCCACCGGCACGCCGGCGCCCGCGGTCTCCACCCCGGCGCCGGGCACCCCGGCCGGCGGGCTCGATCCCCACACCAAGTCCATCTCCGTACGCACCGACCCGGGAGACCTCGTCGGCGGCTCGGACGCGGCCGCCGCGAGCATTCGACGCCAAGTCGTCCGGAAGGCCGAGCAGTTCCAGGGCGAGCGGGCCGCCTTCGTCATCGTCTTCGGCAACGCCGGCCGGCTGCCGGGCGGCGCGGTCGACACCCGGTCCAGCACGGAGTACGCCGAGGCCGTCGCCAGACTGCTGCCCTCCGCCAAGCCGGATTTCTTCCCGCCCTACGACGAGAAGATCATCCGCAGCTACCACAACACGGACCCCCGAGTTCCGTCCGGCACCGCCGAGATCGAGCTGTTCTTCCTGCTCCACTGACCCACTCACCGCACTCACCGCGGAGTCGCCGTGCCTCACTCATCCGCATCAGCCGCCACAGGTCCCCGCGCGTCATCGCCCACCGCTCTCGCCGACCTGCGGCGGTACGCCGAGGACGCCCAGGCCATGCTCAGGGACCAGGAGATACCCGACACTCCGGAGTGCCACGCCGCCCGGGACCGGGTCCGGGAAGCCGCCCAGGAGCTGCTGGACCGGGCCCTCTCCCCCGTCACCATCGGCGTCGTCGGGGAGTACAGCGTGGGCAAGTCCCTGCTGCTCGGCACCCTTTTGGGCTGCCCCGACCTGCTGCCGGCCGAGGAGCGCCCCACCACCGGCAACATCACCGTGCTGTCGCTGACCGCGGGCGAGCGCGGCAGCCCCACCAGGGCGGCAGAGGACACCGAGATCCGCTATCTGAGCGAGGCTCAGCTCAGCCGCTGCGTACAGGACATCCTCTCCAGTCTGATCACCAAACTGGACAAGAGGCACCCGGAGCTGGGCGCGGGCACCGCCCTCGCCGGCTACGACCCGGTGACCGATCCGCGTGGCTGGGCGCCGTTCGACAGCTGGTACCCGTCTCTGTGGCCGGCGCCACCGGGCGGGGGCACCCGCCCGGTGGCGCCCGAGGTCATCGACGACACCCACCGGGACACCGTGGTCGAGCTCTGCCGGATCAGGGACGCCCTGCTCAGCCAGCAGGGAGAGCTGAGCGTCCTCGGGCAGAGCGTCTCCGTCAAACGGCGGATCGTCAGCGAGGCCCTCAAACTCCCGGCCGAGAACGTCACTCCTCCCACACCACCGAAGCTCACCATCCAGCCGTTCAACCGCGAGAGCGTCCGCAGCGAGAAGGGTGATGCGCTCAGCCGCAGTTTCCCGCTGATCGAGCGGGTGATCCAGGACGTCGCGGTCTCCCCCGACCACTGGGCCCTGGGGGGTCTGCTGACCGAACACCCGCTGCGGTTACTGGACTTCCCCGGCATCGGAGCGGCGGGCTCGTACGGCAGGGACAAGTCGCTGAGCCGGCGCGTGCTCGTCGACGTGCACACGATCCTGCTGGTCATTCTCTCCGCCCGCCCCCAGTCCAAGGGCGCCTCCGAATTCTGGGACATGCTCCTGGAGGACGGCCGCTCCCCGGAGGCCCTGGGCCAGGCCGCGCTGGTCGCGGCCAATATCTTCGACAGGACGCATCTCCCGTCCCTCGCCGCCCTCCCGGGCTCCGAACTGCCGCTGCCCCAGCTGCTGCGGCACGCGGACGAGCTCAACGGAATCCATGTCTACGGGAGCAAGTTCGTCCGGGGACGCCAGGACGGCATCGTCGTCACCTCGGCGATCCCCGCGATCCGCCGCTACGAGCTCTCGTACACCAACCTCTCCGACCACACCCGCGACCGCGTCCGCGCCGCCATCGGCAAACTTCCGCCGCCCGGCGAACGTCCATGGGAGCCGATCTCGGTCCGCCTGGAGGCCACTGAGCCCGCCAATGCCTGGACGCCACGGCTGCGCGCGTACGACGACGACGGCGGCATCGGCCGTCTGCGCACGCTGATCGAGGAGCATGTACGGAAGAACGGCGTGGCGCAGAAGCTGGAACGCGCCGAGCGCTCACGGCGGAGGCTGGACGCGGCGCTGCTCACACTCCAGCGTCAGATACACCGCTCGGCGGCAGGCGAGAACGCCGCGTACCGGGAGATCACCGAGATGTTCGCCGAGCTGCGCTACCTGCTGGACAAGCGAGTGCGCCCCGCCCTGCACGCGCTGCACAGCCCCGACCCGCTCGCCGAGGACGGCGGGGAGGAGTACGGCGAGACCGGTGGCGCGGGGACCCTGGCCCGGCCGCCGGGTCTGGCGGCGACCGCCGCCGCCGTGCACCAGGACGTCTTCCAGTGGACGCAGTGGCACCAGCTGATGGAGCGCGCCGACCGGGACCAGCAGCATCTGGTCACCAAGAGCAGGCCGGCCGCGACCGACACGAACGCCATCTGGGAGGACTACTTCGACGTCACGGACGTGGTCTCCGACGCCCCGGACGACATCTTGGGGGACGCTGACCCGGCGGAGGACTCGTCCGGCGTCTTCGTCGAGAACTTCCGGCAGACGGTTCAGGAGTGGAGCAGGAACGGCAACGACGGGCTGCGGGAGTGGTGCCAGGACTGGGCTGCCCACTGGCAGCAGGAGTTCGCCGCGCTGCGTGAGTGGTTCGCCGAACCCGCTACCCGCTCGCTGCTGATCGAGCTCTACTCCCGGCGGCGCGGTGGAGCGGCGAAGGCCCGCCGGCAGCTGGGGCATCTGTGGACCTGTCTCGACCCCGAGAAGACGGTCGGAAAGATCATGCCGAGGCTCGATCACCGGGAGTGGGACAGGGCCGAGCTGGACCGCCGTTTCCCCGCCCGGCCGCACCACGCACTGGCCTGGCACCACCTGATGCGGGACCTCGAGGAGCACATCGAGGAGCGGGAGAGGCATCCGCTGCGGGTGGTGGAGCTGCGCCAGCACACGGCGGTGGCCGCGGCCCGGACGGTCACGGACCATCTGGACGAGCTGCTCGGTGCGGTCACCGAGCAGCTCATCCCGGTGTACGACCAGGCGTCCGCGGCCCTCCTCAAGGAGAACGACGTCGTGCCGCCCCGTCAGGACCCGCCCGCCGACGGCCCCTTCGGCGGGCCGGCCGGCCACCCGCCCGGCGGCTCACCGGACGGTGGCGCGCCGGACGGCGACGGCGGAGCGGGCGAGTACCGCGAATACGTCGAGCAGCCGATCGACCACCTCATCAGAACCTGGAGCGTCGACTGACCATGAGCAGCGCACTGGAGATCTCCTTCCGTGTCCCGCCGCGCACCGGGACCGACGCCGGCACCACGCCCCACCCGGGAGTCGTAGCGCTCGGCCGGCGGCACTTCCGCGTCTACGCCGACCAGGACGGCTTCGCCCTGCCCGAAGTACTGGTGGAGCGCGAGCCCGGCAACTTCGGCTACCTCACCGTCCATCTGCCGCCCCGTGTCGAGGTCCGCGCCGAACCCGGGGAGCCCATACCGGCCCAACTGGCGCACGCCCTGGAGACGGTCTGGGTCCCGCAGGAGTACACCATCGTCAGCGTGGACGGGCTCCGTGTCCTCTCATCGAACGGCCGGCTGCCGGTGAGCCTGGTGTACGGCGATCCTCGTACGGCGACACCGGGTGCTCCGTTCCCCGGGAGGCACCTGCGGGTCGATGTGCACTGGTCCCTCGACTACACGGGCCCGGCGGGCAACTACACCGCTCCCGGCAGCGTCACCGTGGACTTCGCGCCGCCGGGTGAGCAGCCACCGACGACGGCGGAAACGGCCTCCGGGTTCGCCTCCGGCTTCGAACCCGAGGACGACGGCGAGTTCCTGGCACTGCGGACCCCGCAGCCGGCGGGCGACCACTTCCAGCAGTTCGTCGTCGTCGATCTGGGCTCGACAGCATCCACGGCGACGCTCTGGGACCTGGGCAACATCACCCACCGGCTGGTCGACCCCGATCAGACGGCGGCTCTCGCCGAGCTGATGGGAGAGCTGCTGGAACCGCCGCCCGGCGCTCCCGCCGAGTGGCTCAAGGTGGTCGAGTCGATCATGTCCAGCCGACTCGTACTGGGCCGCCGGGGCGGACAGCGGATCACAGGGCGGGAGGCCCTCGCGCGGCTGAACGACGCCGATGTCGTCGACGCCCTGTTGGTGAAGGTGGAGCAGAGCCTGCATCAGGACAGCCGGCCGGCGCTGCGGGACTGGCTGGTGTCGCGCCTCTACGACGGTTACGCCCGCGTCATGAGCACCCCGGCGCTGGACCGCCACAAGCTACGGCCGGTGGACTACGCGGATGTCACCGGCAAGCGCACCCATGCCCCGGCGAGCGCCCTGATCGAGCAGCTGAAGCCGGCCGAGGACGGGCCCGGCGTCGATCCGCTGCCGCAGGACCGGCGTTTCGAGCTCTGCGGGGAGAACTCCGACGGCGCCATCACCGGTATCAAGCGCGCCCTCCTGGAGCATCCGCCGCGCCCTGTCGGCGGCACCGACATGAGCGCCGTCCATCTGGCCCAGCACATGTATCTGCGGCTGGTGGAACGGGCGGAGGAACTGACCCGCCGCGAGGGGGACCGGTCGGAGCCACGGCTGCGCACCGCCGTCATCACCTATCCGACGAGCATCCTGCCGGAGATCAAGCTCCGGCTGGAGACGCTCGTACGCACCGGGCTCGGCATCCCGCAGGTGGTGATGGACTACGACGAGGGGCTGGCCGCCAGTCTCTTCTTCGTGATGCGGGAGCTGTCCGACAACCAGAACCTCGGTCTGGAGGCGCTGCGTTCCCGGTCGCGGCACGTCAGCGACGACCCGCCGACCTGGCATCGCATTCTGCTGGCCATCGACATCGGCGGCGGCACCACGGACATCGCGCTGCTGCGGCTGGCGCTGGTGGACCAGACGCCGGAGCTGGCGGCGGAGGAGGAGTTCGTCTCCGGCCGGGACTACCGGCTCGAACCGCAGCTGCTCGGCTCGACGGGACACGGTCAGCTCGGCGGCGATCTGCTGACTCTCCAGGTCTTCTACTGGATCAAGGCCTGCTTCGTCGACCAGTTGCGCTCCGGCGGCAGCAGCCCCGGCACGGCATCCGGTACCGGCACGGACGGTGAATCCGTAACCCGTGCCCTCTCGACCCGGATCGCCGACCAGGCCGCCGAGATGCTCAATGTCATCGTCGCCCCGGACGTCCACCGCACACTCGACGAGTACCTTCCGACGCGCTGGGACAATGTGCGCGACGAGGCGGAGCGCGATCGGCGACGGCGCCGTTTCACTCTGCTCTGGCAACAGGCCGAACTGCAGAAGCGCGCGCTGGGCAAGGGCGCGGACATCGACGGGGGCGAGGGCACTGCGGCTGCCGGGACGATCAGGACCGATCATGTCCAGGCGATTCTCGATGCCTGCTCGCACGGGCTCGGCCAGGCGAAGGAGGTCCGGCTCGACCCCGCCGACTTCCGGAAGCTGCTGCAGCCGGTACTGAGCCGGGCCGCGGAGATGGGCGGCGACCTCGTACGTACGGTCTTCACCCGCATCCACGAGGAGAACACGAAACGCGTCGCCAAGGGCCTGGACCCGCATCCGGTGCCGGCCCTCGACCAGGTGGTGCTCTCCGGCCGCAGCAGCGCTCTGGAGCAGGTGCGGGAGAACGTCATCGACGTACTCACCAAGGTCGACGCGGACTCGCAGGTCCGGCTGGGCTGGAACCCCACCGCCCTCGCGGTCGAGAAGGGGTTCATCGCCAAACAGGCGACCTCGCTCGGCGCGGCCTGGGCCCATTCCACCCACGCCCTCGCCGGCGTGCTGGGCGGACAGCGGACGCGGCTGCGGGCCACGGACGCGGTGATCCGGCTGAGCGATCTCGACATCAGGACCCAGGGGCTCTTCTCCGCGCTGCCGAGCGATTTCGGTCCGGTGACCGGCGAGGCCAGGGTGCTGCCCGTGCTCCGCGCCGGTACCCCCTTCATCGAGCTGGACGCGCGGGGCACCCGCGGGGTCCGTACGGACTGGCAGCCGCTGAGCGACCTGGTGCTGCTGTATCGGGCCGTCTCGTCGAAGGACTCGATCCAGTGGGGAAGCTTCAATCTGTTCCTGGCCGCCGACGCGGAGTCGATGAAAGAGCCGCTGAGCGAGGTCTGGCGGAGGATGGACGGCAGTGGGGTCAACTACCAGCTGGAGATGGACCACCGGCTTTTCTCCTACATTCTGCTCTGCAACGGCACACCGCATCTGCTGGTCACCGGCCAGTACCTGGAACTGAACGACGCACTGCCGGGTCTGGCCTTCAACGCCTCGCTCGGTCAGTGGTCGCTGCCCGGCAGCCTGTGTGTGTCGCTGGGCGCGCCGGACGCGGGCCCGCCGGACCTGGTGGAGGTGTTCCCGGCCCCTCAGGCGTCCGGTGCGGGCGCTGGTGCGGGTACAGGCGCAGGTGCGGGCGCTGGTGAGACGTATCTGGGCGAGCTCTTCCACGACACCACCGATTCCGAGGAGCCACCGGTGCCGGGCCGGGTGGCGGTTCTCGACGCGCTGCCGGTCCGGGGCAACTACCACTTCCATCTGCTGCGCGACGGCAGCGGCCAACCCGAATATCTGGGCCGGCTCCCGGCTCCGGGCCAGGGCGAACACTCGGCGACGCTGGACGCCCACGGCCGGCTCCGCGTGCACCGGGGCACCGTCCCCTATCTGCCCGCGGAGACACTGCGGCAGGTCGAACAGCGTCCCGGCCGGGTACTGCACCGGCCGATGAACCGCGGTGTCAGCAACTTCAACAAGCACTGGGACCCCACGAACGGGAGCCACTGATGCCCGCCACCAGCACCGCCACCGACCACTGGCACACATTCGCCGAAGCCGTCGCCGACACCTTCAGGGCGGGCCCCTCGGCGAGCCGCGACACTCTGCTGGACGCTCTGCGCCGCTGCGAGGAGACGCTGAAGGAGGTGACGCCGTCTCACGAACGGTACGACGGCGACTCCGACGAGGTGATCTCCCGCGTACTGGAGGCCCGCAACGCCCTCGGTCTCGCGATCCGGGCCGCCACAAGGCCGCCGGCCACGGACGGCCACGGGGCGGACAACCGGACCGGGGCCGCCCGGCGCACGAGCGAGGACGGTAGCGGCACCGGCACCGGGACCCAGTCCCAGGGCGCGACCGCAACGCCGCCCGATCCCGGTCCGGTCCTCGACCGGGAGGCCCGGTGTGCCGCCCGCCTGGTCGAGTTGGGCGATGAACTGCACAGGGACCGCGACATGTATGTCGGCACATGGCGGCGCCGCCCGCCAGGGCCCGTCACCGGGAAGGACATAACCGGTGCCTGGGAGTCACTGCACATCGCCCTGCTGCGCCTGCCCGAGAAGGACGTCGCCACCTGGCGGAACAAGTTGGCCGCGGCCGCACGCGAGTACCTCGGCACCGACTGCGCCGCAGCGGCCGCTGAGCCGGACGACCAACCCGTTCCCGCGCTCGGTGATCTGCACAGCGGGGTTGTCCTGCCGCTCGCCCTCACCACCGAGGGGGCGCTGAGAAGGGCCGCCGCCGAGGCGCCGCCGGACGTTCTCGACGCACTCGGCATCGGCGACGTCGCGACCGGGGACGTGGGCGGCCCGAGGCTCCAATGGGCCGCACGGGCGGCACAGGCACTGCTGCTGGCGGAGCTCGACCCTGAGCTGCGAGCTGTCCTCGGCCCCGACGGCGCTCCTGCCGGCCTGCGGCACGAACGGCGGGACCGGTACCGGAACGCGCTGGTGACCAGCTTGAAGACCGCCGCCAGCGCACTGAGCGGCGGGGCAGGCTGGACCCCCTCGACACAGTTGGGCCCCGCGCTGCAACTCGACCTCGTGCTGGGCGGACTGCACCACGAACCGGCGGCCGCCGCCCCGGACAGCTGGTGGTGGCGGTGGCGCAGGCAAGTGTCGGGCATCCTTCAGCCCCTGGCCCAGAAGGCGGGCCATGAGTTGGTCTTCGACGAGACCCACACCTGGCACGAGCCCGAGCTCTCCGCATTCACCAGGAACAATGTGGGCGGCGACAAGAGGCGGGACGAACAGTTGGTGCACTGGGTGCTCCAGACCCCGCTGCGCCGGCGCGGTGGAAAGGGGACGGAGTGCCCGGGCCGGGTGGTCTGGCGCCCCGACCCGCCGAACCCCGGCGGGCTGTGACATGGCGGAGCCGGCGGGGATCCATCGCCACATGGGGAGCGGCCCATGGTGGGTGCGCGCGAGCGCGGTGCTCGCCGCGTCCGAGGTGGGACGCGCCGCCGGACTGTCCCGGCAGCTCGCGGCCGATGTGGCGATGCTCGGTGCACAGGACGGTGCCGCGAGGCGGGTTCCGCTCCGGGTCGTGGTACCCCGTACCGGCGACGGCCCTGGGCTGGTTCCGCTGCTGACCGGGCTGCGCATCGCCGATCCGCCCTTCGCCACGGACCTTCTTCCGGTCTCCGTGCTCCACACCGCCGTCGACCGCCCCCAACTCCGTTTGTCGCCCGCCCAGTCGACGGCGCTCGACCGTCTGGCCCGGCTGCTGACCGCCCGTCCTGAGCTGCTGGGCGAGGCACTGCGCGCCTCGCCCGGCACGATGGCCTGGCTCCGCGTCCGTGCGTCGGAGGCCGGCGCCGGTCCCTACTTCCGCCCGGGCTGCGCGGGCGCCGAAGCGGTCGCCCGTACCTGGCGCCGCTGCCAGGACCTCACCGCCGCCGGTCCCGTGTCGGCGGTCCTGGACGCCTCCGTGGCATCGGTGCCGACCGCGCCGGCGGTGATCCACGCGCCGTTCCGCGCCGCTCTCCTGCCCTGGCCGGCTCCGGGCGAGCGCGGCGGGGACGGCCTGTGCATCGAGATCGTCGATCTACCCGTCGTAGCGCCGGACAGGGCCGGACCCGCGACCCGGCGCGCGCTGCGCCTACTGACGCTCGAAGTGCTGCAGACCGCGCACCTCGTGCTCGCCGCGCTGCCGGCCGACGAGCTCGGTGGGGACGCGAAGCCCTCGCCCGCAGTCGCAGTGCTCGGGGGACTGCTGGACCGGGTCCGGCGGGCGCCGCACGCGCCGCCGGTCGTGCTGGTCGCGACCGTGGCCGGGCTGCGCGGGAGGCATGGCATGACGGATCTGGGCAGCTGGTTGCGCGGGCGCGGCGGCCGGACCGTCGGGCCCGCGGCCGAGGGGCTGCCGGTGTACGCATTGGCCTTGCCGGAGGCCGGACTGGCGGCGCGGCTGCTCGACGGGACGGTCCGGCGGCCCGGGTACGCCGTGCGGCAGGCGGAGGCGGACTGGGCTGCCTCCGGGCTGGCCGCGTTGAGCGATGGCGTTCTGCGTCCGCTGATCGGCGAGGTGCCTCGCGAGGTTCCCGTGCTGACCGTGCGGCGGTTGCGGGCCGCGTGCCGGGACGTCCGGCTCGGCTGTCACGACCTGACGGCACGCCATGAACGGCCCACGGCCGACCCCGCACTGTCGCCCGGGTCCGGGGAACCACTCCGGCCGGGCGACGGACGCGAGCTCTGGGACCGTCTCGAAGCATTCGCCGCCTCCGCGCTCGCGGAGCGAACCGTGCGTCGGCTGGCCACGGAGGAAGGTCGGCCGCGTGGAGACTGAACCGGTCGTTCTGGTCGCGCTGTTCGTCGCGCTGTTCGTCGCGCTGTTCGTGTCCCTGGTCGCGTGCGGCGTACTGGCCGTCGCGGCCCGTCGTCGCGGATCGCGCCACACCGTCCTGCCCGCCCAGCGCCAGAAGAAGCTGTTGGCCCCGGAACTGGAGCGGACTCGCGGGGCCTACGAGGTCCAGCTCACCAGGGTCCTGGGAGAGCGGGAACAGGCGCTCGTGGAAAACCGTGCCCTGCGGTCGCGGCTCGCCGAGGTGGAGGGCGGCGTGGAGGCGGCCGTCGCGGCGCAATTGAAGGTGCGACTGGCTGCCGCGCTGGAGGCAGAGGTGGAGGCGAGAGTGGCTGCCGCACTGGAGGCACGGGTGGGGGCGCGGCTGACCGCCGCCTTCGAGGCGAAGGTCGAGAGGGGAGTGGCTGCCCGGATCGCCGAGGCGTCGGCGGCCACCGCTCGGAACCGCTCGCAGGACGGAGCCGAGGTCGCCGACCCGCCCGGCGGGCCGCCGCTTTCCCCGGCCGTACCCAGCCGACTGCCGCTGGGCAGGGACTCCGGGGCCGACAGCACCGTCGACGGTGCGGACCTCGGTCCGCTGATCGTCCGGTCGGCCTCCGTCCGGGGCGACCGGCAGCGCGAGGACGGTGAGCACCGGCGGGACGCGGTCCACCTCGGGCTGGTGGAGGAGATCACCTCTCCGACGCTGCTCAGCGTGGTGGCCGCGGGTGCACCGCGCGGACCGTGGTCGCGTTCGGCCGCGGAGCGGGCCTGCCGGAGTCTCGCCGCGCAGCTCGGCCACTACGGCGAGCGGCTCGGCACCGAGCTGTATCAGGCTGCGTACGCCACCACGCGTGTCCCGGCCGATGACAGCGAGCTGGGGGGCCTGCTGCGCACCGCCGTTCAGGGTGTGGCTCACTCCGTGCGTCTGGTGGCTCGCAACGAGACGGGCGGCATGAGTACCGGTACCGGCAGCACCGGTGCGGCCGGTGACGCTGCGGTCGAGCTCGCGCTCACCGGACTGCTGTCCCGCCTGGGCGACCATCAGCTGCGTGAGCATGTGGCTTTCGGTATCGGCGACGGCTCCGTACTGCGGTTGCGGGAAGGCGTCTGGGACGGGGTCTTCACCGGCGCTCGGCAGGCGCGGCTTCCCACCGGCTCGCAGGAGCTGCGCTGGGCCCGGCTGGAGACCCGGCCGGGTGACCTGCTGGCGGTGTGCAGCGCGCCCATGGCGGAGTTGCTGCTCCGCGAGGATCTCGGTGACTGGTTCGCGGAGCGCTGGGTGGACCGGCGGCCGTTCCTCACGACGTTCTTCTCCGATGTGAACGTTCGGGTGAGGTCGGCCGGGGGCGACCGGTCGGTTGTCTGTCTGTGGGATTTCGGGGAGGCCCGCCGCACCCGCGATCAGCCATGAGCGTCCGGAGTGTTGATGGTTCGCGGGCCGGCTCGCGGGCCGACCGGGGTCAGAGGCGGATCCTCCAGCCGGTGGTGGACTTCAGCGTCCCGGCGATCTTCGGGTCTCGCACCGCAGGCGTACGGTCCTCGGCGGTGACCGACAACGTGTGCGTGCGCAGGTCGAGCAGCCATAGGGCCAGGTCCGACACCCGCACCCGGGTACGGCCCGCGAAGGGCTTCAACTCCCTGCCGTCCAGATACCAGCGGATCCTGAGCTGACGCCCGTCCGCGCCCCTCAGCCGGGGTACGGCGGCCTTCGCGGTGTCTGTGAGCCGGAGGGTGCGATCGGTGGGCGTGACCGCGGTGACGACGTTCGCGTGGCGGTAGAAGCCGGCGATCATCGCCTCGATACCGGGCAGGTTGAAGGGCTTGCCGAGAGTACGCATCAGGGAGTTGTCGGTGGGCCGGTACAGGCCCGTGACGTAGTACCCCCCGCCCTCGTATGTGCCGACCGAACCGCCGTCGGGCGATTCCTCGCCGAGCCAGCGGTGCCACTTGGCACGCTGTCCGGACATGTCCCCGGCGGCCAGTGTGGAGCTGTTGGACTCGGCGGGCTCGGGGCCCGTGTACTCCTCGTAGCCCGGGTAGCCGGGGTAGTAGTACTCGTCGGCGAGCTTGCCCAGCGAATGGCCGGTCTCGTGGATGGCGACCTGGCCGGACTTCTCGTTGCCGGCCGAAGCGGTGGAGATGCCCTCGTAACCGAGGGTCCCGCTCGGCTCGTTGTAGCCCGCGCCGCCGTACTTGGCGCTGTTGGCGAGGACGAGCACCAAGTCGGCCTCGGGCGCCTTCGCCACATACCCGTCGACCTTGTCCTGGTCGACGCACAGCAGCCGCTCGATGTCGTCGCACCAGAAGTACGAGCCCAGGGCGGTGTCCCGGACGATCTCCGGACCGGGGTCGCCCGAGACGCCGGACTGGTTCGACACGGCGTCGACCGCCCATACGTTGAAGAGTCCCTGGTACGTCGTGTACGGCTCGACGGCCGCCACCTCAGCCCATTTCTCCCTGGCGTCGGTGTGGAACCGGTCGAGCTCGGCGGCGGTATAGCCGTCCCCGACGACGACGATGTCCAGCCGGTCGGCGGTGGAGCCGTTGTCCATCAGCTTGGTGACCTCGCCGTCGGCGGCCTCCTCGGCCGCCGAGAGCCGGGAGGAGGGCCGGGCCCGGCCCTCCTGTGGTACGCGTGTGCGGCCGGATCCGGCGGCTGTGCCGTGTTCCGGCCCGGGTATCTCGACCTCGACCCCGGCCCTGCCGGGCGTCGCCGGATCCGCTGTCGCGCTGCCGGGTGTGGCGGCCAGTACGGCCGCGAGGGCGGCGGCCGCGCCGACCGCCGCCATGACTCTGCGCCGTGCTGAACGCATGAAAATTTCCCCCTGACACGGAAGTTAAGTAACTAAGTAAGCGTGATGAACGAGTTGCTTAAACTAGGCGGAGGTACAGGAGGTGCGCAATCCCTACTGCCCCTGAATACTGGGGAGTTCGAGAACCAGGGGGTTCCCATGGACGAACCGGCCGAGATCGGCCTCCGGGTGCAGCGACTGCGTAACCAACGCGGGCTGACGCAACGGCAGTTGGCCGAACCCTCATACACGCCCGCGTACGTCTCGACACTGGAGTCCGGCAAGGTCCGGCCCTCCGAGACCGCGCTGCGCTTCCTCGCGGAGCGGCTCGGGACATCGTTCGAGGAGCTGGCCACCGGACGCCCCGCCCATCTGGCGACCGAGCTGCGGCTCGCCCTCACCGACGCCCAGCAGCAGCTCGCCACCGGCTCCGCCGACGAGGCCGCCGTCCGCTACCGCCGTCTCCTCACCGACGCTGAACACCTCGAACTCGCTCCCGAGCAGGCCGAGGCGCTGCTCGGACTCGGCGACTGCGCTCTGGAAACCGGTGAACTGGCCAATGCGGGGCGGCACTTCGAGGCGGCGGAGCGGCTCCTGGCCGGTGAACCGCTGCCCCGCCGCGCCCGCGCGATCCGGGGCCGCGCCATCGCGCACCTGCTGGCCGGGGAGCTGCGCTACGCCTGTTATCTCCTTGAGTCCACCATCGCCGAGCTGGGCGCGAGCGGCCTGGCCGACCCCGAGGCGCTGGTGCTGCTGTACGCGGCCGTCATCGGCCCGTACATCGACATGGGCGCCCACGCCCGCGCCGCGCACGCCGCCGAACTCGCCCTGGCCCTGGCGCCCCAGGTCAACGACCCGGCGCTGGTGGCGAGCATGCACCGGCAGGTGGCCCGTACGTTCCTCGCCGAAGGACGCACCGCCGACGCCGACGCCTCGCTCGCCAAGGCCCAGGCGATCTACCGGCAGCTGAGACTGCGGACCGACCTCGCGCACTGCCACTGGATGCGCGGCTACGTACAGGCACAGAACGGCGAACTCGCCCTCGCCGAAAAGGAGTTGCGCACAGCACGCGACATGCTGGCCGCCAAGCGCGCGGTGCTCTACACCGCCCAGGTGGAGGTGGAGCTGGCCGATGTACTGCGCCGGCTGGGGCGGCACGACGAGGCGGCCGGCCTGCTCTCGGCGCTACTGGAACTCGGCGACCGGCACGGTGCGGTGCACGCGGGCGGCGCGCACCGGCTGCTCGGGCTGATCGCCGAGGAGCGGGGAGAGGCCGAGGCCGCCGAGGAGCACTACGTCCTGGCGCTGGCCCTGCTGGAGCGCAGCGGGGCCAGCGGTGATCTCGCCGACCTGTGCCGCCTGCTGGGCGACCTACTGCGCCGCGGCGGCCGCACCGAGGCCGCTCTGGACGCGTACCGCACGGGACTGGGCCATCGGGCAGCCCCCGGCACGACGACCCTGGGGCCGGCCCCGGCGGGTCCGTCGATCCCGCAGCACTGAGAGCGGCCCCGCGGGACCGGTCGCAGCCGTGGCCCCGCGCGCAGCCGTGGCCCCGGCGTGTCCCGGCGTTCACGTGAACGTGCCCGGTCACGGTCCGCCGGGACAGCGCTCAGCGCTCCGACCCATGTCGTCCTGCGCCGCCCGGCAGAGGTTCACCGGCGTACCTGGCCACCCCCGCATCGCGCAGGCGGCGGGCCCGTAACACCAGCTCCAGTTCGAAGCGCCGGTCCGGATCGTCCACCTCGTCGCCCAGCAGTGCGCGGATCTGGCGTAATCGGTAGCGCACCGTCTGCGGATGGACCCCGAGCCGTGCCGCGACCTCGGGGGCGCCGCCACGTGTCTCCAGCCATGCGAGCAGCGTCTCGACGAGCCGTCGGCTGTGCGCGGGGGCGCACTTGTCGAGCGGCGCCAGGCAGCGACGGGCCAGGTCCTCGATCAGCTCCTCGGGCGGCAGCAGGACCAGCGCCTCGGTGTGCTCCGTGCACCGCAGGACCTGGCCGGCCGGGAGCAGGCCGCGCTCCATCAGGCGTACGGCGGCGCAGGCCCAGTGCAGCGACTTGGCGGCCTCGGCGAGCGGAACCGGCGGTCCCATCGCGCCCGACCAGCCCGTCATCGCGCGCCCCAGGAGTTCCGGCCGGCCTGCCGCGTCCGGCTCGGGGACGACCATGCGCGGCTGCTCGTACTCCATGTCCAGCAGCACGTCCTGACCCACGGCCGGGGCGACAGACTCCGGGGCCGGCCGCAGCAGTACTCCGACGGCGACCTGTTCGGGCAGTGGCCAGCCGATGCGTTCGGCATGCCCGGCGAGGGCATCGGTGGGATCCGTGCGGTGCTCGCTGAGCATCAGGCCGATCAACCGCCGCTGCAGCCACAGCCGTTCACCGGCCTGGCGGGCGGCGGCCTCGACATAGCCGCGTACGGACTGTGCGACGAGCCCGTCGAGATACTCGAATCCCGACTCCACCAGCTCGTACATGGCCGGCGGCGGGATCTCGACCTGCTGGCCGATCTCGGCGAGGCGACGCCACGCAAGCCGTACGCCGAGCCGGTAGATGGCCTGGAGGGAGTCCAGGCTGCGGCCTTGCAGCACCTCCCCGCGGCCGAACTCCCGGAACACCTCCATCTGACGCCTGTGCGGCCGTTCCTCCTCCACCACGAGGTGGTCCACGAAGTCCTCCAGCGCGCCGCGGATGCCGATCAGGGCCATGGGCTCGCCCGAGTCGTCGACGACGAGCGGCAGGCCGGGAAACTCCTTGCGGATCTCGACCAGGATGACCTGGGCGAGTGCGGGCACCTCGGCCATAGCCAGGGACGCGAATCTGCGTGCCCGCAGGCGGGGTACGTCCCGCCAGGCCGTGCGCACGGGCATGGGTTCCTCCCTCGCTGCTGGTCGGCTACGGCTGCGGGGACGATGTCGGCCGACCCGTCTCGAAGGAGACGAGAGGCACATTGGGCTGCTCGGGTGTGGCGTTCAGGGCGGCAACGATGCCGAAGGCCGCCCCTACGGCGAGGACGGCGGCGGCCATGGTGGTCAGCACGGCGGCGATCAGTCTGTGCATGGTTCAGCGAGCCTTTCGGTCGGAAGGCACCCCGCCCCACGGCTCCGGCTCGGCGACTGCTCAGTCTGCGAGTGTCATTGACACTCCGTCAAGAGGACGCATACGGTCCCGGGCCGTACAGACGCGCACCGTCCTGAACCCGTCCTCGCTCCCAGGGAGTGCCCCCATGCGTCGTACCGCTTCGCCATTGTCGCTGGTCCTGTTGGGTGTCGGCGTCTTTCTGCTCGTACTGGCGCCGATGCTCGCCCGGTATGTGGAGCCACGCGCCGAACGCACCCCGACCGATACCAATGTCACGACGGTGTTAACCGGCACCGGGGAATATTTCGACACGACGAGCCTGCGAACCGTCCGGGCCCAGCCGATCACCATCACGCGACGGGTGCTGGGGGATGTCGCCGCGAGCGAGCGCAGCGGGCGGGCCGTGTGGGACGTGTCCACGGCCATCGACACCCCCCGGACGCTGGCCTTCCGCGACCCCCGCCGCTCCTACCAGTGGACGCTGGAGCGCTGGGTGACCGACCGCAGGACCAACGCTCCGGTGCACTGCTGCGGGGAGACGCCGGAGTATCAGGGCGAGGCCTACCTCAAGTTCCCCTTCGACGTGCAGCAGCGCGACTACCTCTGGTGGGACAGCACACTGGGAGCCACTGTCCGGCTGGAGTTCAAGGGCACCAAGAAGGTCGCGGGCTACGAGGGTTACCGGTTCACCGGATCCGTGAAGGACACCCGGACGGGCACCCGCCAGGTACCGGGCCGGCTGGTCGGCCTGCCGAAGCGGAGCCAGGTGCACGCCGAGGAGTGGTACGCCAACCAGGGCATCGAGCTCGTCGTCGACCGGCGGACCGGCCGCATCATGAACGCCAGGATCGCTCCCCGCAAGACGCTGCGCGCACCCGGTGCCGATGAGGCGAAGGTGGTCCTGCTGGACAGCCCGGGGCTGGAGTTCACGGCGGACACCCAGCACCAGCAGGTGGCACTGGCGAAGTCGGACAGCGGCAGACTGCGGGCGCTTGGTGACACCGCGCCGATCGGCGCGGGAGCGGCCGGACTCGTACTGGCGGCCGCGGGTGGCGTACTCGTCGCGCGCGGCAGGAATCCGCGAATCCACAGCAATGCGAACAATGTGATGGAACGTCAGTCCGAAAGCAGGCCAAATTTGTCACCGCCGTGAGTAGCGGCATCGAACACCGGGGCGGACACTACCAACCCCACCCCGTCCCAGACCGCTCGCGCACCAACACCCCCCACCGTCCCGCACCCCGAGGCGAGTTGGAGCTCGAATGCCCCAGCACGTACCCCCCATGCTGCGCGCGCCACTCCCCCACCACCGTCCGAAATCCCCGCAACACGAACCTCCCTCCGGCCCTCCGCCGCATCCCCGCCGGATCGTCTTCCTCGCCCGCCGCGACCTCGGCAACCCGGCCGCCGGCGGCTCCGAACTGCTCATCGACCGTATCGCCGACGGGCTCACCGCCCACGGACACCAGGTCACGCTCCTGTGCGGCGGTCCCGCCGCCTTCCGCGACTACCGCGTGGTCTCGGCGGGCGGCGACGCCGGACACTTCCTACGCGCCCGCCGCGCCTTCGAACGGCAGGTCGGTGACTGCGACCTGTTCGTCGAGGTGTGCAACGGCATGCCGTACCTCGCCCCGCTGTGGCACCGCGGACCGACGCTCTGCCTGGTCAACCATGTCCACACCGACATCTGGACCGAGCGTTTCCCCGGCCCCGCCGCCCGGCTCGGCAGAAGGCTCGAGCGCTGGGCACTGACCCGCGCCCACAGCGGCAATCTGCTGGTCGCCGTCTCCCCTTCCACGGCCGATGCCCTCCATGGCCTCGGTGTCCCGCGCGAGCGGATCCGGCTCGTCCACAACGGTGTCGAGGAACCGGGTCCGCTCGCCCCCACATCGGCGGAGCCGCTGTTCCTGGCTGTGGGACGCCTCGTCGAGTACAAGCGGATCGAGCTGCTGCTGCGTCTGTGGGAGAGAGTCAGACCGGTCACCGGAGGCCGGCTCGTCATCGTGGGTGACGGGCCGGAACGGGCCAGGCTGCAAGCCCTCGCCGGGCCCGGCGTGACCTTCACCGGCCGGGTGTCGGAGGCCGAGAAGCACCGGCTGCTGTGCGCGGCCTGGATCTTGTTGCACCCCTCGCTCGTCGAGGGCTGGGGACTGGTGGTGACCGAGGCGGCGGCCCGGTCCACACCCGCCATCGGCTTCGACGTGCCCGGGCTCAGAGACTCGATCGACGACGGAGTCACCGGTGTGCTGGCCCGCGGCGAGAGCTCGTTCGCCGCTGCCTGGTGCACGCTGGCACTCAGCCCCGAGCGACGCGAGACGCTCGGCCGGGCGGCCGGGCAGCGCGCCGCGCACTTCCGCTGGGGCGCCACGGTCCGGCAGTTCCGGGCGGCGGCCGCGGAGGCCGCGCCGCAGCGGAGTGACCGGCTGTGAAAGACCCCTCCATCCGCAGGTCCCTCACTCTCTTCCGGGCGTTCATGGGCGAGCGGACCGACCCGGACCGGTGTTACACCCTGCTCGCCCATGACGCGGCCGACCAGCTCGAGCGGCACATGCCCCTGAACGACCGGCTGGTGGTGGATGTGGGCGGCGGAGGCGGCCACTTCACCGAGGAGTTCAGGCGGCGCGGAGCACAGAGCTATCTCTTCGAGCCCGATCCGCGGGAACTGGGCGCGCGGGGCACCATTCCCCTGGGCTCGGTGGTCGCCGACGGCTATCTGCTGCCCCTGGCCGACGGCATCGCCGACATCTGCTTCTCCTCCAATGTGCTGGAACACGTCGCGGACCCGCAGACCTTCCTCAGCGAACTGATCCGCGTCACCCGGCCGGGCGGGCTGATCTACGTCTCGTTCACCAACTGGCTCTCCCCCTGGGGCGGTCACGAGTGGGCTCCCTGGCACTATCTGGGCGCGGACCGCGCCCGCGCCCGGTATCTGAGGCGAACCGGGCGCCCCGCCAAACATGCCCTCGGCGACAACCTCTTCGCGATCCACATCGGTCCGACCCTGCGTCAGGTACGCGCCCGCGAGGACGTGTCCCTGATAACGGCCCGCTCACGGTACTGGCCGTTCCTCGTGCAGGCCGTCACCCGTGTTCCGGGCCTGCGCGAGATCGCCACCTGGAACCTCCTCCTCATCCTCCGGCGCCGAACAGAAACGGCAGCAGCGATGGACAGCCAACTGCGAGCCACCCGTGGCTGAGACGACGTTGACCCTCCCCCCGGGCCGGCCCGGCCGGCCCCGGCCCACCACCCCGCCGCCCCCGCCGCCGGCCGGCGGACCGCGCCGCAGAGCGTGGCTGCTGGCCTTCTGGGCGGCGGTCCTCGTCGCGTTCCTCTCCGTATCACCGGGCAGGATGACCTTCGAGACCAAGCTCGGGGTGGTCGCCGACCCATGGAAGTTCATCGGTGATCTCGGGGAGCTGTGGCAGAGCCGCGCCGGTTTCGGCGGGCTCTCCAACCAGTACGCCGGATACGCCTTCCCGACCCTCCCCTACTACGCACTCACCGACCTCGCGCACATCCCGGTGTGGCTGGCCGAGCGGCTGTGGCTCTCGCTGATCGTGGCCTGCGCGTTCTGGGGCGTCCTGCGGCTCGCCGAGCGCCTGGACATCGGCAGCGCACGGACCCGGCTGCTGGGCGCCGTCGGCTACGCGCTGTGGCCCACCTTCACCATCGTCGTCGGCTCCACCTCGGCGGCCGCGCTCCCCGGCGCGCTCCTTCCGTGGGTGCTGCTGCCGCTCACCGGCACCGGCACCGGCCCGCGGGTGGCCGCGGCCACGTCGGCGCTGCTGATCCCCTTCATGGGAGGGGTCAACGCGGCATCCACGCTCGCCGCACTGCTGCCCGTGGGGCTCTATCTGCTCAGCCGTCCGGCAGGTCCCCGCAAGCGCGCACTGATCGCCTGGTGGGTTCCCGGTGTCGTGCTCGCCACTGCCTGGTGGGTCATCCCGTTGCTGCTGCTCGGCGTCTACGGCGACGACTTCATGCCGTACGTCGAACAGGCCGACACCACCACCGGCACGATGTCGGCGACCGAGCTGCTGCGCGGTACCGGCAACTGGGTCGCCTACCTGCACTTCGGCGAAGCCTGGCTGCCCGCCGGCTGGACCGTGGTGACGGCGACTGTCACCATCCTCGGCTCGGCCTTCGCCGCCGCGCTGGGGCTCGCGGGCCTGGCCCGGCGCGATCTGCCCGAGCGCCGCTGGCTGCTGCTCACCGTGCTGGCCGTCGTCCTGATCGCGCTGGCCGGATACGCCGGTTCCTTCGGCGCCCCCTTCCACGACACGGTCCGGGACTGGCTGAACGGGCCACTGCGGCCCTTCAGGAGCATCTACAAGTTCCAGCCCGGGCTCGCTCTCGCGCTCGCCTTCGGCCTGATGCACCTGGTGGCGACGGCGAGCGAGAGCCGCGGTGCCCGGCCGTTCCCCCTGCGGCGTCACGCCCCCGCACTCGCCGCGTTGCTGATACTGCCGGGTCTGGCCTGGCCATACGCGAACGGGACGATCCTGCAGCCCGGCGCCTTCAAGAAGCTGCCCGGCCAGTGGACGCAGGCCGCCGACTGGCTGGCGAAGAACTCCCCCGACAGCCGCGCCCTCGTCGTCCCCGCCACCGCCCACGGCCTCTACACCTGGGGCTCTCCCATCGACCAGCCCTTCGACGTGCTCGCCGACTCCCGCTGGGCCCAGCGCGACTTCGTGCCCTTCGGGACGCCGGGCTCGCGGCGTGCGATGGACGCGGTGGATCAGGCACTCATGAGTGGCGGCGAAGTGCCGGGCCTGCGCGACTACTTGTCCCGCGCCGGCCTCTTCTTCGTCGTCGTACGCAACGACCTCGACCCGGACCAGATCGGATACGTCCCGCCGATCACCGTGAAGCGCACCCTGGAAGCCTCCGGGTACCGAAGGGTCGCCGGGTTCGACCCGGTGCTCACCGGCGGCCGGATCCCCAGCGGCACACCACTGCAGGTCCAGGGCATCTTCCCGCGTATGCAGGCCGTCGAGATCTACGAGCCGACCGGCATCCGGCGGCCCGGCCAGGTCGGCCTGCAGGCGGTCGCGGACACCGCGGTGGTCAGCGGCGGCCCCGAGGCACTGCTGCAACTGTCCGCCGATCCCCGCCTGCGGAACAGGCCCACCGTGCTCACCGGGGACAACCACCCGGGGCTCGGCACACCGGCGGCGCAGTACGTCGCGGACGGGCTGCGCCGCGCAGACACCCGCTTCGGACTGGTCAACAGCAACACCTCGTACACCTATACCGCGGAGGAACGGAACCCCACCGGGAGCCTGCAGGACCCGGGCGAGCGACCCCGGCAGATCCTGCCGGTGAAGGGCACCGGTCACCAGACGACGGCCGTGTTGCGCGGCGCGGCCTCGGTGACCGCCTCCAGCAGTGGCAACTGGCTCTTCCACCTGCCGCAGTACGACCCGGTGAACGCCTTCGACGGCAACCCGGGGACGGCGTGGGCCGAGGGCAGCGCCGGGGACGCCGCGGGCCAGTGGCTCCGTATCCGCTTCTCCTCGCCCACCGACATCCCCGCCTCGCTGCGGCTCACCCCGCTGCCCGGCGACGGAATGCGGGCCGCCCCCACATTCGTACGGGTCGAGACCGACCGGGGCCTCGAGGACAGCCCACTGGCACCGAACGGAAACCCGCAGCCGGTCAAGGCGCCTGCGGGACGGGCGACTTGGCTGAAGATCACCGTCCTGGCGGCCCAGTCCCCGAAGGCCGGACTGGGCGGCGCAGGATTCAGCGAGGTCTCCCTCCCCGGCGTCCAGGTGACCCGGCTGCTCCAGCTGCCCACCGACGCGCTCGGCACCGGGGCCCGGGCCGAGGTCCTCTCGCTCCATCGTGGCAGCGACCCCGGCGGCCTTTCGCCGGTCTCGGCCGAGGAGGGCCTGCACCGCCGGCTCAGCGTCGGCAGGGGCGCGGATTTCGCCGTCACGGTACGGGCGCTGCCGGTGCCGGGCGAGGCGCTGGACCGGCTCGTCACGGGCGCCGATCCGCGTCGGGGGCGGCGGATCACGGCGACCGCCGACTCGACCAGCCGGCTGGGGAACGGCCTCAGCCCGCGCAATCTCGTCGATGAGGATCTGACCACCGCATGGATCGCCGGCGACCGGCCGGTCATCCATCTGCGCTGGCCCGGCCGCAGGACCATCGACGAGATCGTCCTCGCAGCCGCCGGCGGACTCTCCACCCGGCCCGAACAGATACTGATCAGCACCCCGAACGGCGCCGTGACGGCCGCCGTCGACGAGAACGGCGTGGCACGCTTCGAGCCGGTGACCACGGACCGGCTCGACATAACCGTCAGCCGGGCCGCGCCGCTGACCGTCCACAACCCCGTTGCCGGCAACCGGATGCAGTTGCCGGTCGGCCTCAGCGAGGTTTACGTTCCGGCACTCGCCGATCTGCGCACACCGCCGCCGGCCTCCTACCTGAGGTTCTCCGTGCCGTGCGGCGAGGGGCCGCCCGTCGCCGTCGACGGCACGCTGCACGCGACGAGCGCGTCGGGAACCGTGCGCGATCTGACCGAGCGCCGGCCCGTCGACGTCACGCTCTGCCGGACACCTGGCGGCACTCTTGCGCTGGGCCGAGGGCCGCACCAGGTAGAGGCGGGCGACGAAGGGCCCCTCGCACTCACCGACATCACCCTGACCCGCGGCGAGTTCCGGCCGACCGCCGCGAAGGAACAGCGGGAGGCGACCGCGGTCGACTGGCGCGGCGACCGGCGGTCCGTGACCGTCGGTGCGGGCGAGGCCGGCTACCTCCAGATGTACGAGAACGCCAACGACGGCTGGAAAGCCACCCTGAACGGCAAGCCGCTGATCCCGTTGCGGATCGACGGCTGGCAGCAGGCCTGGCTGATCCCGGCGGGCGAGGGTGGCAGGGTCGAGCTCGAGTACGCACCCGTGCTGCTCTACGACATCGGGATGATCGGCGGCGCGGTGGCGGTGGCGCTGCTGGCGGGTCTCGCACTCGTGCGCCGTCGGGGCGGCGGCCCGGCCTCCGTCGCGATGGTCCCGCCTGCGCCCGGATGGGTTCTGGGCTGCGTCGCGCTGACCCTCGTGGTCGCGGCCGTCGCGGGTCCCTTCGCGCTGATCGTCCCCGCGCTGGCGGTAGTTGCCCGGCTGCGGCACTCCCTGCTGGTGCCGATCGCACTGGTGGCGATGGCTGGTGCGGGGATCGCGGCCGCGACGGGGGCGGGCGATCCGGTCTCCGCCGGGCGGGGCGCGTTCGGTCCGGTGGCCCAACTGCTGGCGCTCATCGCACTGTGCGCGGCCGTGGTCACCGTAGGCCGGCGGGTACGGGCGGTACCTGCCTCCGCGGCACCGGACCCGAAGCCCCTGCCCCAGCGGGTGCGGCCGGCGAACCGTCCTGCCGGGCGCCTTGTTCCGGGCCCGGCGCCCCACCCTGATCCGCCCGGCATCGCACCGCCCGACCTGAGGGAGGCCCCGCCGAGATGACCGCCCTGCAACCCGCCAGGCCCGGGCCTCCGGCCGAACCCCCTCCGGGTCGCATTCCGTTTCCGGTCGTCGATGAGATCTCACGGCACTGTCTCCGTGCGGAGGAGCCCGAGACCGTGCACATAGAGGTGCACCTGCCCCGGCAGCCGGATCCGCAGCGGCTACGGGCCGCGTTCGGCGAGGCGCTGCTACGGCACCCGCGGATTCTGGTGCGTGAGGCACCCGGCCCCTGGTACCGGCGGCGCTACGAATGGGAGCTGACGGGCACCCCGGACGTGGATCCGGTCGGCTTCCCGGAACGGGGGCCCGGTGCACTGGAGCGGGCCAGGGCCGGAGCACTGGCCGAGGCTCCGCCGCTGTCGGTTTCCCCACCCGTCCGGCTGGAGGTGGTGAGACCGTCGTCGGCGGACAGCTCGTGTGTGCTGCTGCTGACGCTCAACCACACCGCCCTGGACGGGCCCGCCTGTCTGCGCGTGCTGGCCACGGCCGCCGAGTTGTACGGCGGCGGCGCCGCCTCCACGCCGCTTGTCCGCGATCCGGTCGGCGGGGCGGGGCGGCCGGGGCCACCGTCGCCCCTCCGCACCGGCGGGCCCGGCCGGCCCGCCCGTGTGGCACCGGCGACCGATGTCCGGGGCGCGGGCGGAAACGGACTGCTGCTGGCCGAGCTGCCGGTGCCGCGCCGACCGGCCGGGGCCGGCTACACCGTCAACGACCAACTCCTCGTCGCCACCTGCCTGATGATCGTCCGCTGGAACCGGCTGCACGGTGCCCCGCTCCGGCCGGTGCGTATCACCATGCCCGTCGACGACCGGCCCCGCGGCGCCGAGATGCCCATCGGCAACGGCACCCGGCTCGTGGAGGTCGGATTCGGCGCGCGGGAGTGCGCGCGGGAGCCCGGCCCCGAGACTCTCGCCGGCCTGCTCCACCGCACCGCCGCACGCACCCGCGCCCTGAAGTCGGCACCCCGCCCGCAGCTCGGCCACGCCGCCACCCTCCTCACCACACCCGCCCTGCCCGTCGGGATACGGGCTGCCCTGACCCGTGGCGTGCGGCGGGCTGCCGCTCCCTGGACCTCGACGACGCTGCTCAGCAACATCGGGCGCATTCCGTACCCGCTGGACTTCGCGGAGGCGGGCCGGGCGGAGGCGGTCTGGTTCTCGGCTCCCGCCGCGATGCCGCGCGGGCTGACCGTGACCACCGCCAGCACGCAGGGACGGCTGCATCTGGCGCTGCGCTGGTCGCGCGCCCTCCTCGACGACGCTGCAGGGCAACAGCTGTCCGACTTCTTCACGGAGTATCTGGCTGCGATGGCGACCCTGCCGGCCGTTTCAGGAGGCGACGGGTCATGACGGGAACTCTCCCCGCGGGGCTGCGCGAGTTCTACGAGAACCCGGCCGTCCCCGTCGCCTCCGGAGTCGAGCGCAGCCGCCGCCAGGCAGTGATGCTGGCCCGGGTGCTGCCCCCCGAGCCCTCCCTCGTCATCGACGTCGGCTGCGGCGACGGCTCCGCGGCGGCCACCGCCGGCCCGCTCCTGGGCAATCACCGGATTGTCGGTGTCGACTGGTCCCAGGACGCGCTGCGCCGGGCCGCAACCCGGATGAACCATGTCGTCCGGGGCGAACTGACCGCGGGCGGGCTGCCATTGGCCGACGCGAGCGCCGACGCCGTGCTCTTCAGCGAGGTGATCGAGCATCTGGTGGACCCCGACAGTGCCATGGACGAGCTGCGCCGCATCCTCAAACCCGGCGGCCATCTGATGCTCTCCACCCCGAACCTGGCCGCCTGGTACAACCGGGCGCTGCTGGCCGCCGGTGTGCAGCCGGTGTTCTCGGAGGTCAGCCTGCGCGGTATTCACGGCCGTCCCGGATCACAAGTGGTGGGTCATCTACGCCTGTTCACCGCCCGCGCCCTGCGGGGATTCCTCACCGCCGCGGGCTTCGAGGTGGTCACCCTGGCCGGCGGGCCCTTCCACGGTGTCCCCCGCCCGCTGCGCCTGATCGACCGAGCCGCCTGTGCCGCGCCGTCCGTGGCCTCCATCCTCCTGGTGCACGCCAGGCGGGTGTAGCGCCATGTGGTGGGGTGTGGCCTCGGCTCTGCTGGCCAACGTCTTCTACAGCACCGGCTTCGTGCTCGAGAAGCGGGCGCTGTCCGGCCTGCCGCGACTGAGTACGGGACAGCCGGCCCGAGTCGTGCGGTTGCTCATCGGCAGCCCGTTGTGGGTCGGCGGTTCGCTCGCGCTCGCCGCCGGCTTCGCGGCACAGCTCGCTGTCTACCGCACCCTTCCCATCGCAGCCGCGCAGGGCATCTTCGTCTCCGGCCTGGTGCTGTTCGTTCTGCTCTCCTCCGTCGTGCTGGGCGAGCGCCCCAGCGGCCGTGAGCGACGCGGCGTGGCTGTGATCACCCTCGCCCTGCTGATGGTCGTGGCCTCCCTCAAGCGCTCCGACGCCGTGAGCGGTCATGCCTCGCCCGGCCGGTTGCTGCTGGTGTGCCTGCCCGCGCTCGCGGCCGGGCTGTGGCTGTACCGGTCCGTGGAGCGCCGGACCCGCCGCCGTCACCGGCTGCCGACCGCGGGCGTCGAATACGGCGTCGCCGTCGGCCTCCTGTACGGCGTCAGCTCACTCGCCATCAAGGGCGTCTCCGGTCATCTGACGACCAGCGGTATCAAGGACGCGGTTTTCGCCCTGCTGCGGTCTCCGTATCCGTACATCCTGCTCTTTACCTCGGCCACCGGCCTGATCCTGTCCCAGACCGCGCTGCAGCGCTGCCGGGCATCTCTGATCGTGCCCGTATGCACCACCGTCACCTGCCTGTTCACAGCCGCGCTCGGCACATTCGTCTTCGGCGAGTCCCTGCCGCAGGACCCACTGCGACTCGCGCTGCGGCTCGGCGGCACCGCACTGGCCGTCTCGGTCCTGCTGATGCTTCCGCGTCATGACGAACCCCCCGTACCGGCAAAGGAGTCGGCCCATGAAGCCTGACGATCCGCTGCTCCGGATCATCGCCTGCCCGATCGACAAGGGGCAGCTGACGCTGCTCCTTCCCGAGGAGGTCCTCTACAACCCGAGGCTGCGCCGGCGCTATCCGATCATCGATGGAATCCCGCAATTGCTTCCCTCCTCCGGTGCCCGGGTCCCCGACGAGGAGCACGAGCGGATCCTCAGGCGAATCGGGCCATGACACCCGCCGCCGCCGGGACGGCGTGCGACTTCACCACGCGTGTGCTGCTCTTGATGGAGTGGACGACCCGCGGCGCTACCCGGGCCCGCCCGCCTGCGGGCCCGGCCCCGCGGGCGCTCTCCGCGCAGGAGCGGAGACGGGCTGTGAGAAGGAGGAGCCATGTCCCACACGACGAGAGCCTCCCGGCACCTGAGCGGTCTGCGCGACGCGCGCTACGGCGAGATGCTTCTCATCTCGCCGGGCGAGGACGGTCATCTCAAAGCGGCCGTCTATAACACCTTCGGTCTCAACGACTGTCCGCCGGAGCAGTGGAACGCGCTCGACGCCCGTGCGCTGGCGGAGCAATTCCAGGTGCCGATGGTGTTCCTGAACGGACCCCGCTTCTGGACGATCGACGAGGTCACGACGTTCCAGTGGGGGGACACCGAGATGTTCGGCGGCCTGGAGGCCCGCTGGGTGGCCGAGGTCCGCATCCCGGCGGAGATCGACCTCACCGGGGCGACGGCCAAGAAGTTCTACGTCGATTCCACGGTGAAACGGGACACCGAGTACATCCTGTCCGGTGGCCGACCGGTGCATGCGCTGAGCGCCCCCGGCGACCGCACATACATCCTGCAGGCGTACTCCCACACCGTGGACGACAGCCAGACGATGGAATCACTGGCCACGCTCGGCCGGCGCCTGCGACTCCCGCAGGGCTGGCAGTATCAAGTCCACACCCCGCAGGACGACCTTGTCGTGCGGACGGTCGCGGGAGATGCCCACGTCGTGCAGGACGAGCTGGAGAACACGTACATGCTCCTCGCCCACTGAGTAGTGGCCCACCCACCGTGCTGCCTGCGGCATGCGGCAGGATGACAGGTCGCGCCGAGCGGACTCCGTTCCGCCCGACGCGACCGCACAACCGCCCTCCCAGACTGCACAGGTGGCATGGTGACGACACATCACATCCGGCTCACAGCGGCAATCCCCGCCGTCCGCACTCTTCGCCGCGCAACGGGAGGGAAGCGGTGAACCGGGACCTCACGCTGCACGACGTGATCGTCGCCGGAATCGCGGTGGCGGCAGGCATCGCGGCCGCCCTGCTGCTGCTCGTGATCCTCAAATGGCTCGGCGAACGGGCCGGCAGAACGCGTTGGAGCGGCGACGACATCCTTGTTGACGCGCTGCGGGCACTGGCCCCCTGGGCAGCGATCACCGGTGGCGTGGCGATCGCGGCGTCGGTGCTGCCGCTGAACGCCAGGGTCGGACGCAACGTCACCATGACGCTCACCGCCGTGCTCATCATGGCCGCGACCCTCACGGCCGCGAGGATTGTCGCCGGGATGGTGCAGGCCGTGGCGCAGTCCAGATCCGGTGTCGCCGGATCGGCCACCATATTCGTGAACATCACGCGCGTCGTGGTGCTGGCAATGGGCTTCCTCGTCGTACTGGAGACCCTGGGCGTCTCGATCGCCCCGCTGCTCACCGCGCTGGGCGTGGGAGGCCTGGCAGTCGCCCTGGCCCTGCAGGACACTCTTGCCAACCTCTTCGCAGGTGTGCACATCCTCGCTTCCAGAACGGTGCAGCCCGGTGACTACATCAGGCTCAGCAGCGGCGAGGAGGGCTACGTCGTCGACATCAACTGGCGCAACACCGTGGTGCGCCAGCTCTCCAGCAACCTCGTGATCATCCCCAACACGAAGCTGTCCGGCACCAACATGACCAACTTCCACCGGCCGGACCAGCAGATGACGCTCAACGTCCAGGTGGGAGTCGGCTACGACAGCGACCTGGACCACGTCGAGCGGGTCACCACCGAGGTTGTCGAGAGCGTGATGGCGGACATCGTCGGCGCACTGCCCGACCATGAACCGGCGGTCCGTTTCCACACGTTCGGCGACTCCAGGATCAACTTCACGGTGATCCTGGGGGTCGGCGAGTTCAGTGACCAGTACCGGATCAAGCACGAGTTCATCAAGCGGCTGCACCGGCGCTACCGTGCCGAGGGCATCAGCATTCCCGCTCCGACGCGGACCATTGCCGTGCAGCAGGGAGACCTGCCGATCCCCCACCGGCCCTCCGCCGAGGAGCCGATGACCGCACCGACGTACCGGGTCCCCGTGGTGTGAGGACGGCGGGCAGGTCACATCCAGTCGTCGGGACCCGGATCTCCGCCCGCCCCGAGTGTCGCGAGCCGCTCCACGTAGTGCACCCAGCCCTCCCTGTGCGCGGCGCACGCCTCCGGGGAGGGCAGGCCACGGTGGATCAGGCGCAGCAGGGTGCCGTCGGCGACCGGTTCCAGGGTGATTTCCACCGTTGTCGAGCCGGGCGGTACGGCCAGGTCGCCGCCCTCCCAGCCCCAGGTGAAGACCAGGCGTTCGGGCGGGGCGATCTCGAGGAAGCGGCCGGAGGCGATGTGCTCGCCGGTGACTCTGGTGCGGTAAGCGCCGTCACGGGTGAAGTCGAACTCGCCGTCCCGGCCCATCCAGGACAGCCACTTCTCCCGGTCTGTGAAGAACGAGAACACGGTCTCGGGCCGGGCTGCGATGTGCCGTTCCAGCGTGACCACGTCCGTGTTCGGGGGCTGGGATTTCCGGGCCTCGTCACTCACGGGCTCGTCCCTTCGGACTTCTCGGCGCGTTCCGCCGCTTCCGCCAGTTCAGCGAGAGCGTCGATCCTGGTGGCCCACATGGACTGCAGGTAGTCGGCGAGCGGGCCCATGCCCTCACGGTCGGCCCGGTAGAAGCGCTTCTTGCCGTCCTGGCGCAGCGTAACCAGACCGGAGTCCCTGAGCACCTTGAGATGCTGTGAGACCGCTCCGAAGGTGACGTCGAACCGCTCTGCGATCTCGCCCGCGGACAGCTCTGTGTCCCAGACCAGGCGAAGAATCTCGCGCCGTCTGGGCTCGGCGACCGCCCGTACCGCATCCATGGACTCATTTTAGCCGCCACTTCAACTTGCCATCGAGGCGAAGTCATTTTAGTGTCGACTAAAACGACTGAAGAGGAGCAAGGGCCATGGCGGACATCGCGATGCAGCTGCACATCGAGGCCGACGCGGACACCGTGTACACGGCGATCTCCACGACCGAGGGCATCCGGAGCTGGTTCACCACGACCGCCACCGCGGACAAGGAAGTGGACGGTCTGCACGAGCTGCGGTTCCCGGGCGTGCCGGAGGCGTGGCGGCTGCGCATCACCGAGGCAGAGCCCGGCAAACGGCTCGTCCTGGCGGCCGAGAACGGCCCCTGGACCGGCACCCTGCAGACCTACGAGGTTCTGGCTCGCCCCGAGGGCGGCGTCACTCTGCGCTTCACGCACAGCGGCTTCCCGGCCGCCGACGACGCCTACCGGGACTTCACGTACGGCTGGGCGACCAAGTTCGCACAGCTGAAGGCATACGCCGAGACGGGCAAGCCCGCGCCCTTCTTCACCGGCTGACCCTGCACCGACCCCCGCCGGAAGCACCGGCGAACCGAGGGAGAGATCTCATGAACACCCGGCACAGCACACTGTCCACCGCCATCCGGGACTGCGCCGACGCCGTCGCGGCGACGGCCTCCGGCATCTCTGCCCAGCAGCTCGGCGACCGCACCCCGTGCGAGAAGTTCACCGTCGCCGAGCTCCTCGACCACCTGGGCCAGACCCTGTCCTCCTCCGCCCGCGCCGCCCGGAAGGAGCCGCAGTCCGCCGAGGCCGCCGCCCCGGGCACATCGCCGGCGTCCGTCGCCGAGTCCGCCAACCGGGCCGCGGCGGCCTGGGGTGACCCCGGGGCGTACGAGGGCACCACCGAGTTCGGCCCGGGCGAGATGCCGTCCGGCTTCGCCGCCACCATCACACTGGAGGAACTCGCCCTGCACGGCTGGGACCTGGCCCGCGCCACCGGGCAGGAATTCGCGATTGGCGAGGACGCCGCGCAGGCCGCCCTCGGCGCGGTGGAGCAGATCGCCGAGCAAGCCCGGACGAACGGCGCCTTCGGCCCGCCCGTCCCCGTATCCGCCGACGCACCCGCCTTCCACCGCGCGCTCGGCGCCAGCGGCAGGAATCCCGAGTGGAGCGGCTGACCGCCCGGCGGGAGACGACCGGCAGGGGGTGACACCTGCGCGAACTGGAACGCAAGCCGCTGGAGCCACCGCAGTCCGCAGCGTCCGAGCGGCGGATCCAGCGATCGCCGTGCGTGTTCGGGTTCGGGTTCGGGTTCGGGTTCGGGTTCGGGTTCGGGTTCGGCGGCAGGGTGCGGGCATGGGCCCGGCCCGTGCCGCCCACTCTTCGAGCCCAGGCCCCACCAGTGCGCCGGGCGCCACGAACACGGTGGAGGCGCAGCCGCCCGCAGCACCGGAACTCGTACCCGACCCTCCCGAGCTCACCGTGCCCGTCCCCGCGGGCCCGATGCGGTCCGGGGGTGCCGTCGGCACTGAACTCGCTGCTGAAACACCACCCCCAAGTCTCCGAAGTCTCCGACATACCGAGCGTAACGGACAGTTACCAGGTGGTAGCGCCTTGTTGAACTCCATTTGTTCCCGTGCAGAGCTTGAAGCCTCCCGTCGGACCTAGGATGATCAGGCACTCCAACGCCCCTTGGTGGACGTGGGTGATCCCTGGCATCACCAACGCCACGGTGCCGCGTCCGGCCCGGGCCGATCGAAATCCGATGGGTCCTCAGAGCCGGTTTCTGCGTGTCCCGCTTCCTCCGGGCCTGCCGCCCCCTTCATGAGGACCTGATGACACAACACATACCGGAGGCGGCGTTCTGGTGCCTTGTCGCGGTCACGCTCGCCGGACTGTTGCTGCTGGTACGCCAGCACCGGATCGCCGCCACCCTGCGCCGCCGGCTGACTCTCCACGAAGCCGGCCTGCTCGCCCGTGAAGAGGAGGCCCGGCACCTCGCCGAGGTTCGGCTTCCCGCTCTGGTCGAGGCACCCCAGGGCACCGCACTCGTGCCCGGGCCGGTCGACGCCGATCTCGCCGGAACGACATACGGAAAGAACCTGCTGAAGATCGTCGAGCAGTTCACCGGGGTCGCCGAAACCGCACAGTCCCGGGCGGACAAGTCGGCGAGGGCGACGCTGAAGGCGACGATGCGCGCCTTGCAGGCCTTGGCCAACGAGCAGCAGTTGTCGATCTCGAACATGCAGGACCGGCACGACGACCCCGATGTACTCCAGGATCTCCTGGAGATCGACCACGCCAACTCGCAGTTCGGCCGGAGGGCACAGGCCATCGCCGTGCTCTGCGGCTCATGGCCAGGACGCCAGCGGGCCGCGTCACCGCTGCTCGACGTCGTACGCGGTGCGACGTCGAGGATCAGGGACTATCGACGCGTCAAGCTGCACTCCCGGGTCGACATGGACGTGGTGAGCCGAGCCGTCGAGCCGGTCGTCCTCGCGGTTGCCGAGCTGCTGGACAACGCGGCGCGGCACTCCCAGCCCAACACCACTGTCGAAGTCGGCATCCAGCCCGCCCACAACGGCGTCAGCATCGTCGTAGACGACGCCGGCGTCGGCATGGACGCGCGCGAGACCGAGGAAGCCGCTCGGCGCCTGTCCGGCCGGGAGGCCATCGACATCAACCGGCTGGGCGACCCGCCGCAGTTCGGCTTCGCTGTCATCGGCGTACTCGCCGCCCGGTACGGATTCCGCGTCTCGGTCGACACGGTGTCTCCGTACGGCGGTGTGCGAGCCGTGCTCTTTCTCCCCAACCCGCTCCTCAACCGGGTGCGTTTCAAGGGCCCGCCGATCCCCCTGCTGGGGGCCGGGACGCCGCCTGCCCCGGAGCCGGCCTCCCCCGGTGTGCCCGAGGCCGAAACCGTCGGGGACGCAGCGGCCCGGACGGGTGCCGCCGAGGCACCTGCCCACCCCCCGGCGTCCGCCGAATCGTCGCCCTTCCCCGAAGCGGAGGCAGCACCGTCGTCCACCGCGGGAGGCCTGCCCAAGCGCCGCCGACGTACGGCGCAGCACCAGGCATCCGGCGACCCCGAGGCCCCGGCCCGCTCCGATCCCGCGTTGGTCCGCCCCGCCGCCGAGACCGCCTCCCGCATGAGCGCGTTCGCCCGCGGCACCCGCTCCGGCCGCGACACCTCCCCCGACAGCGAAGGGAATACCCAGGAATGACCGGCCATTTGACCAACGAGCTCGGATGGATGCTCGATGAGGTCCTGAAGGTCCCGGAAGCCCGCCACGCGATCCTGCTCTCCGCGGACGGCATGCTCCGCGCACACTCCCAGGGCATCAAGCGCGACGAGGCAGAACGGCAGGCCGCGGCGTTGTCCGGACTGCAGTCGATCAGTCGTAGTACCGCCGAGTTCTGCGCACAGGAGACTTCGCCGTGGCAGCAGACACTGGTCGAGTTCGTCGACGGGTATGTCTTCCTGGTGGCCGCCGGCACCGGCGCCTATCTGGCGGTCTCCGCCGGCCAGGACGTCGACATGGAAGCCGTCACCTACAGCATGCACAAGCTCGTCGACCGGCTGGGCAAGGAGCTGACCAGTCCGCCGCGGCGGAACTCCGTACCCGGCGGGCCAGACGACTCCGGTACGGCATGACCCCGCCACGCCCCCGGCGTGAAAAAGGACTTGTAAGGCCGTACGTCGTCACGGAGGGCCGCGCCCATCCGACGCGCAACACACTGGACCTCGTCACGCTGGTGACCGCTGTGAACAACCGTCCTCTGAACGGGCTGAGCCCGGAGAAGCGCGGCGTCATGGAACTGTGCCGAGGGGGAGCGCTGTCGGTCGCCGAAGTGGCCGGCCACCTCAATCTGGCGATGAGCGTCACCAAGGTTCTGCTCAGCGACCTCATCGACAGCGGTCATGTCACCGTCCGGCCTCCCGTCCCCAAGGCACAACTGCCCGACGCCCAACTCCTGCAGGAGGTGCTGAATGGGCTCCGCTCCCGTTTCTGACCCGGTCTACGTCGCGGACACGGTCACGACCGCCGTCAAGATCCTCGTCGTCGGCCACTTCGCCGTCGGCAAGACCACGTTCGTCGGCACCCTCTCCGAGATCCGGCCGCTGCGCACCGAAGAAACGATGACGCAGGCCGGCGAACTCGTCGACGACCTTGCGGGGATCCCGAACAAGACCACGACGACCGTGGCCATGGACTTCGGCCGCCTCACCCTCAGTGAGTCCCTGGTGCTCTATCTCTTCGGCGCCCCCGGGCAGAAGCGCTTCACCCAGTTGTGGAAGGACATGCTGTACGGAGCGCTCGGCGCACTGGTGCTGACGGACACCCGCAGGCTCGACCAGTCCTTCGACATCATGGGTCTGCTGGAAGAGCACGGTTTGCCGTACGCGGTCGCCGTCAACCAGTTCGACGGCGCGCCGGTCTTTCCCGAGGCGGAGATCCGCGAGGCTCTCGACCTGCTCCCGGAAACCCCCATGGTCACATGCGACGCGCGGGAAGCCACGTCCTCCGCGAAAGCGCTGATCTCTCTCATCGAGTACCTCCAGACCCGCACCCATCAGGAGCAAGGATGACGACACCTGGGCCCGCGAGCGACGCGGTACCTCCTCCCGGCTGCCCGGCGCACGCCGGTGCGCGCACGGTTGAGCCGCTGTACGGCCCGGAGTTCGCCGCCGACCCCATGGCGTCGTACACCCGACTGCGCTCCTACGGATCCGTCGCGCCCGTGGAAATAGCACCCGGCGTACGCGCCAGTCTGGTCACCGGCTACGAGACCGCTCTGGAAGTGCTGCGCAGTCCGGAGCGCTTCTCCAAGGACCCACGCCGATGGCGGGCCCTCGCCGACGGGACGGTGCCGGCGGACAGCCCGGTCGTGCCGATGATGATGTACCGGCCGAACGCCCTGTGGACCGACGGGGACGAGCACAGCCGGCTGCGCGGTGCCATCACCGACAGCCTCGGCCGCGTGGACCCCAACGCGCTCAGGGGCTACGTGGAGCACAGCGCCGACACTCTGATCGACCGGATCGGGCCCAACGGGCGAGCGGATCTGCTCAGCGAGTACGGTGCCGTCCTGCCCCTGCTGGTCTTCAACCAGCTCTTCGGCTGCCCGCCCCGGACCGGGGACAAGCTGGTCGAGGGCATGTCCGGGATCTTCGATGCCAACGCCGACTCCGAGAAGGCGAACGCGGTGCTGACCGAGGGCGTCGCCGAGCTGGTCGCACTCAAGCGGAGTCAGCCGGGGCCGGACGTCACGTCCTGGCTGATGGCCCATCCCGCGCAGCTCACCGACGAGGAGATGATGCATCAGCTCGTGGTCCTCATGGGCGCAGGCACCGAGCCCCAGCAGAACCTGATCTGCAACGGGCTGCGGCTGCTGCTGTCCGACGACCGGTTCGGCGGTGATCTCGCAGGCGGCAGCATGCCCGTCGAGGACGCCATCGACGAGGTGCTGTGGACCGATCCGCCGATCGCGAACTACGCCATCCACTACCCGATCCACGACCTGGAGCTCGACGGAACCCTGGTGTGCGAGGGCGAGCCCATTCTGATCAGCCTGGCGGCCGCGAACACCGACACCGGCCTCGCCGGCGACCGCCGGACCGGCAACCGCGCGCACCTCGCGTGGAGCGCGGGCCCGCACACCTGTCCGGCGAAAAGCCCTGCCCGGTTGATCGCCGCGGTCGCCCTGGAGAAGCTCCTCGACCGGCTCCCTGACATTGAACTGGCCATTCCCGCAGCGGAGTTGAGGTGGCGGCAGGGACCCTTCCACCGAGCTCTGACCGCCCTGCCCGTCCGCTTCCCGCGGATCAGCCCCGCTGATCGGCCTTCCGAAGGCAGCGAAGGGAACACACACCCGGTCCTGTCGCCATCGGTCCCTCCGGCGCCGACATCCGCGGCGAGGGAACCCGGATCCGCGGACATGGCCCGGCAGCGCTGGTGGAGCCCCCTGGCAAGGTGGTGGCATGGGCGATAGGCGCTCGTGCTGAGTTCTCTCATCCACTCGGCCACGTCGGTGATCGGACAATGTCCGCACGGCTCCGCGGTCACGAGGCACCCCGGGACCCCCTGGCATCGCCCCACGTAGCCAGGGGGTCCGAGCACGACACCTCAAGGCATGTACGCAGTTCAGCGCACCCTGCCTCGCGGTTTCAGCGCCACCGGCGGCAGTTCGGGAGCAGACAGCCGGTCGCCGTCGTACCCCTTCACCTCGCCGAACCGGGAGCCGGTCATCCAGTCCGAGCGGGCCTGCTCGATCTCCTCATGCGAACGGCCCACGAAGTTCCACCACATGACGATCTCCTCCTCGAAGGGCTCACCGCCGAGAAGCATCAGACCCGCGTCGGATTCGGCACGCAGGGGCAGTTCGGTGCGGCCGCAGCCGAGGTAGAGCATCGAACCGGGCAGCACGGGCACGCCGTCGACATGGGCCTCGCCGGACATGGCGAGCACGGCGTACTCGAAGTCGGGGTCCAGCGGCAGGCTCGTCGCGGCGCCCCGGGCGAGCGCCAGGTCGGCGCCGACGAGCGGGGTGTAGGTGGCGCCGGGCGAGACGGCGCCGTCGAGCCGACCGAGGATGACGGTGGCGGTCAGACCGGGGCCGCTGACCGTCGGCAGGTCCGTGTGGTGCTGGAAGTGCGGCTCGACGTTCCGCTCGGCGCCGGGGAGTGCGACCCAGAGCTGGGCTCCGTGCAGAAAGCGGGCGTGCGGCTTGGGGCTCTCCTCGGAGTGGCTGATCGCCCGGCCGGAGGTCATCAGGCCGAGTTCGCGCGGACGGATCGTCGCCAGGCTGCCGGTGCTGTCACGGTGCAGCACCTCGCCCTCGTGGAGCCAGCTCACGGTCTGGAGTCCCATGTGCGGGTGGGGCGGGACCTGCATGCCGGGCTCGTCGGCGATGTCGTCGGGGCCGTAGTGGTCGACGAAGGCCCAGGCTCCCACCATGCGGCGGCCGAGGTTGGGCAGCAGCCTGCGGACCGCGGTTGATTCGCCGAGCTGGACGTGGCGCGGGCTGAGGAGTTCGCGAACGGGTTCGGCGACGACGAAGCCACGACCGCCGCAGACGGACAGGGCGGCCTGACGATCGAGATTGCTCATGGCGCTCAACCTATTCCTGTACGGGCGCGCGCCGTCAGCCTTCCACGCCCGGAAACGATAGTGGAATATTCAACCACTGGCGTATGTTGAGAACACCGCAGGAAGCAGGCCGAGTCCTTGAGAAGGAGGACAAGTGAACGACACGTACTACGAGTTCGGCACCGCCGCCGAGCGGTGGGACCGCGCACAGCTGTTCTTCGAGGCCAAGGAGTACGTCACGGCGGTCCGCATCCTCGGCGGTCTCGTCGACGAGGCGCCGGAGCAGATCGCGCCGCGGCTGCTGCTCGCCCGTGCCTACTACCACTCCGCGCAACTGCGCAGGGCCGAGGCCGAGCTGCGCGCCGTACTGGAGCTCAGCCCGGTGGAGCACTACGCACGGCTGATGCTGGGCCGCACGCTGGAGCGTCAGGGGCGCGCCGACGACGCCGCGCCGCATCTGCGGCTGGCCGCGGCCATGTCCGGAGAGCTTGTGCCGGAGGCGGTCGACCGGTAGCGCGGTGGCCGGGGCCGTCCGGCGTATCAGACTGGGGTGTTGGTGGGCGGAGGCCGTGATGCCACACCTTCCGAGAAACTCATCAACTCGCCTAACCTTGACGGCATGAAGACCTCCGCCAGGGACCGTGTCCACCGCGTCGGCATCTAGAGCCTGTTGTGAAAGTAGATCTTGGTCGTGAAATGATCACGTGCTGTGGCACGTGGCGATCTGACGGACGAACAATGGGCCCGGTTGGAGCCGTTGTTGCCGAAGGGCAAGAAGTCAGGCCGACCGCCGATATGGCCGAGGCGGCAGCTGATCAACGGCATACGGTGGCGGACCCGGGCAGGAACGCCGTGGCGGGACGTGCCCGAGCGGTACGGGCCGTGGGACCGGGTCTACGACGTGTTCCGGCGCTGGCAACGGGACGGCACCTGGAAGCGCATCTTCACCGCGCTGCAGTCCCAGGCGGACGCGAAGGAGCTGATCACCTGGGATGTCAGCGTCGACTCGACGGTGTGCCGTGCCCATCAGCACGCCGCCGGGCGGTAAAAGGGGGATCTCCAGAGGGAGCCGCCCGGGGGCATCGAGACCGAGCCGGACGACCACGGCCTCGGGCGCTCACGGGGCGGGCTGACCACCAAGGTCCATCTCGCGGTCGAGCAGGGGCAAAAGCCCATGTCGATCGTCATCACGGCCGGGCAGCGCGGGGATTCCCCACAGTTCGAGCCGGTCCTGGAGCGGATCCGAGTGCCCCGGCAGGGGCTGGGGCGTCCACGCAAACGGCCCGACAAGGTGCGCGCCGACAAGGCATACGGATCCCGGAAGAACCGCTCCTACCTGCGCCGACGCGGGATCCGCTGCACGATCCCGGAGAAAAAGGACCAGATCCGCAACCGCAAGAAGCTCGGCTCCCGCGGCGGTCGGCCACCGAGCTTCGACAAGACCCCCTACCGCGAGCGCCACGCGGTCGAGTGCGGCATCAATCGCCTCAAACGCCACCGTTCTGTGGCCACCCGATATGACAAACTCGCGGTCCGCTACGAAGCGACTGTGCTGGTCGCGGCCATCAACGAGTGGCTGTAACCAGCACGGCTGCACCACTGCCTACAGAGTGATCCAGTAGCGGCGCTTGATGCCCGCGTCGGTGGTGCGGACATCCTCCAAGACGCCACCGTTGCGCTCGATGCTGCGCGCCGATCCGACATTGTCGTCGTCGCAGGTGACGAGGACCCGCCCCAGACCGAACGCACGGGCCTCGAGTAGAACCGCCCCAAGGGCCCACGTGGCCAAGCCGCGTCTCCGGGCGGAGGGCCGGATGCTATAGCCGATGTGCCCGCCGACATCGAGCAGAAAGGCGTTCAGATAGTGCCGCAGATCGATGGCTCCCAGATAGCTGTCGCCCTCGACGATCCACCAGTGGGTGGCGTGGACGCGCTCTTCTCCCACGGCAACTGACCTGTCCGACTGCTGCTGCAGTTGCTCAACCCACGCCGAGAAAACCTCGGGGGTGTCGAGGCCGGCTTCAGGTGCGAGACGCAAGCCGGTCCCGTCCTGATGGGCACCTGGAGACCACTCGTCACGCGCCGCGAGCCATGAGGACTGGAGCCGACCTGTGGGTGTGATCAGTTCAGGCATGCGGGCGACGATAACACTCGTTCGTCCCCTGTGATCAGGCATTTTGCGCTGGTCCGGGCCCACGACTGCTCGCGCATCACACCCGCATGACGCGTGATCATCCACAACCAAGATCTACTTTCACAACAGGCCCTAGTCCGCATCTCAGATGACCGTGAGGGAGGCGGACTTGGCGTGAAGCGCCAGGAGGACGACTGCCGCCTCCTCGCCGCCTCGCTCGGCTGGAAGGTCGTGGAGGTGTACGTCGACAACGACGTGACTGCCGCTGACCGCCGGAAGAAGCGTAAGGACTACCTGCGGATGCTGGAGGACGTGAAGTCCGGCCACATCGACGCCATCGTGTCCTGGCACCCGGACCGCCTGTACCACCAGCCCGCAGAGCTGGAGGACCTGATCATCATCGTGGAGGAGCACAAGACCGAGATCGCGACCGTCAAGGCGGGCGACCTCGATCTGAGCACCCCCACAGGCCGCCTCGTGGCCCGGATGCTCGGCGCCATCGCCAGGCGCGGGGTGGAGCACAAGCAGGAGCGCATCCTCCGCAAGGTCCAGGAGCTGGTGGCGACCGGGAAGACGGAGGCGTTGCGGCAGCGGCGCTTCGACAGCCTTCAGGAGAGGCGGGGCCCCCGCTCACAGGCATACGCGGAGTTCGTCACGGCTGGCCAGGAACTGGTGGACTCTTTCTACGGGCAAGCCGATGAGTTCCACGCTCAGTTCGACGCCCTCTACACAAACATCCGCAAGCGCCGTTCCACCGTCGCCGTTGCGGGGCCAGAAGCTGTGGTCCAGGCAGCGGCCGAGCTTGCCAACGAAGTCAGGATGCTGCGGAACAACCTGATGCACGCAAGGGTCGGCCATTTTTTCAACGAAAAGGGCAAGATCGAGAAGCGCCTGGATGCATTCACCAAGGCGGCGCGGACAGCCCTCGAAGACGAGGGCCACCAGACGTAGTCAGTCGTCCAGGTCGATTACGAAGTCCACCACGGTGGAGTCGCCCCGCCGGACGATCGGATAGGCAACCTCAACGATCCTGCCGTTGTCGGCAATGTGGCGCCGGGTGAGACGCAGCACCGGGACTCCGGACCCGATCCGGAGCGTCTCGGCCTCGTGTTCGGTCGGCATGCCGCAGATGAAGGACTCGGTGATCCTCGTGACCCGGATGCCGAGGGAGGCCATCTGGGCCCTCGTCCCTCCCGGCCACGGCTCATGGATCGGGTCTGCGACGGGAGTCCCGTCCACGTCGCTCCAGCGGACGTACGAGGTGCTCATCTGGGTGGGCTGGTCGCTGTCATAGAAGATGAAGTGGCGGGCCAACAGCCGCTCCCCCACCTCGCATTCGAAGAGAGCCGCCAGCTCCGCCGTGGCCGCCACCCGCTCGAACCGCTTGTCGAGCCGGTACTCACTCCAGCCGATGCCCTGGTCCTTGGTGAACGGCGTGGAGGGCGCCCCGACCTTGTTCCGGTACCGGTCGGCCGCCATCCGGTGCACGGGAGGCGTCTTGCGTACGAGGGTTCCGGCTCGGGCCCTGGTCTCGATCATGCCCTCATTGCGGAGCAGGGCAAGGGCGTTGCGGATCGTCGTCTCCGACACCCGGTACTGCTCGGAGAGCGCCGGGAGGGTCGGGAGTTGGTCGCCGGGCCTGAACTCGCCGGAAGAGATACGGCGACGGAGCTCGGCAGCGATCCGCAAGTACTCGGGCTGGGCCACTGAACTACCACCGTTTCGAGTGATCACCGCAATCTGTGCACACATATTGCCCCGTCCCGCTTGACCCGCGCCAACCCACCCCGTTGACACCGACCGGACCGGGATCGTCACGGACGTGAGCGGCGGGACGTACATGCTTCGGCCGCTCACCGGCTTCAGAGAGTGGACCCAGAGCGACTCCGACCGCCTGACGGTCATCGTGCCGCGCGCCAGTCGGCGTGACTGAGCTGTCCCCACCGATCGCCTCGTGAGGAGTTGCCCGTGGAGAGCAGCACGTTCCCCTGGTTGAGCAAACTGACGGACGAGCAGGCGTACGAGTTCCTTGACGAGGTGGTCGAGGCTGCTGAAGGGGCCGAGACCCGCACCGCATTCCTCCGCCCCCTGGACGCACTCGTCCCTCGCTGGGCGGTCACCGCCGAGGCGCTTGCTGTCGTCCAGCAAGCGATGGAGGAGGCCGACCCACCGCAGGAGCCCCCGCCATAGGGAGAGGAGCCCCGGCTGTCCACTCAGGCGGTCGGGGCTCTTTCGTGTGTCAGCCCTGCCCCTGCTCCGCGACGTCATTGCCATCCCGCTCGAACCGGACGTGCCGCCCGTAGTCCCACCGGTAAGACCAGTCCATCTCAGTCGTGATGTTCTTGACGCTCCCTTCGGGCAGATGCTTCATGGCGGCCACGATCGCCGCCTTCGCGGCTGCCTCGTACGCAGCCCGGACCCTCGCGGCCCCTACCGTCGATCCTGCGGTCTGGAGGTCGAAATCCATCGTGATCGTCAGATGCTTCGGTGCGGGTTCCTCGGCCATCGGTCCCCCTTGGTGAATGACAGGGCCGCCAGTATCAACCGCACCACCGGACCGTCGCCATCGAACAGGCGAAAACCCCCAAGTAGACGTGCTTTTCCAAAACTGTGGTGGGCGACTTTGAGGACGTCGACCGGCGGAAGTGATGGGTGGGCCGACAATTGCCGGTCCGTCCTCAGTCGCCGGACGCCGCGGTCACGCCAGCAGCCAGGCGATCAGCGACAGGGAACCCATGGACAGCAGCGTGGACAGCAGGACAGTGTCCCTGGCGAGGTCGGTGTTGAGCCGGTACTCGGACGCGAAGATGAACGCGTTCTGTGCCGTCGGCAGGCCCGCGCACAGCACCACCGCGAACAGCTCGTGCCCGCCGAGACCGAACGCCCAACGGGCGAGTGCGTAGGCGAGCACGGGCTGGACCGCGATCTTGAGCGCGACCAGCACCCGCCGTTCGGTACGGCCTGCCGAGTCGGGCCGCTTCGCGGGTGCGTTGAGAGACATGCCGAGTGCGAACAGGGCGGCGGGCACGGCCGCGCCGCCGAGCATCTGGACCGGCGCGGTCACCTCGGCCGGCAGTCGCCAGCCAAGGGCCGCGACGGTCACCCCGGCGGCGGACGCCGCGATGATGGGGTTGCGCACAGGCAGCTGCAGGATGCGGCCCCATCGGTCGGGCGCCCCGCGCCGTACGTCGAGATCTATGAGGACCAGGATCAGTGGCGTGATGAACAGCGTCTGGAACAGCGCCGCGGCTATGAAGAACGTGGTGTCGTTCAGGACGTGCACGGCCACGGGGATGCCCAGATTGGCCGAGTTGACGTACGCCCCCGCCATCGCGCCTATGGCACGGTCGGCCTGGCGCCGCCGGAACACCCACCGGCCGAGCACCAGGCCGAGCGCGAAGACGATGAGCAGGCTGGCGGCGAACACCGCCACACCCGGACTGGCGAGATCGGACACCCGTGCCCTGGAGAGTGTCAGGAACAGCAGCGCCGGCATGGCGAACGCGAAGGCGAACCGCCCCAGCACGTGCTGCGCCTGAGCGCCGAGCACATCGAACCGGCCGGCGGCCCAACCGACGGCGGTGATCGCCCAGATGGGCAGGAAGCCGGAGAGCACGGTCACCCGGCCAGCATGCATGATCGCGATCATCGCGCCGCGGCCGCCCCCGGCGGCGCTCAGGCATCCAGGAAGTGGAAGCCCGGCCGTGGATGCATCAGGAAGTCGTGGTGCGAGATGTTCCACGCGTACGCCCCGGCCAGCGCGAACACCACACGGTCAGCCGCCCGAAGACCCCCCGCCGGGACCCGGCGGGCCAGGACGTCCTTGGGCGTGCAGAGCTGGCCGGCCAGGGTGACCAGCTCCTGCCTGGCCGCGGCCCGCGGCCAGGGGTGCGGCCAGTCGTCCACCGAAAGCACCGCGCAGGGCTGGTCGTGGCCCTTTGTCGCCGGGGTGCGCAGATGGTGTGTGCCGCCCCGGACGACCGCGAACTCCTCGCCGTGGCTCGGCTTCACGTCGAGCACCTCGGTGGCGTACCAGCCGCAGTACGCGGTCAGCGCGCGGCCCGGCTCGATGCGCAGCGTCAGGCCGGGGTGGGCGGCAGTGAGGCGGGCGAGGCCCGCGCCGTAGGCGGCCCAGTCGAATCGGGCGTCGGGGTCGGTGTAGTCGACGGTCATGCCGCCGCCGACGTTCACCTCGCGCAGGTCGATGCGGTGGCGGGCGGCGAGGTTCGTGGCCCAGGTCACGATGGACTCGGCGGCGGCGAGCTGCTGCGGAGCCCGAAGACCGCTGGCCAGGTGGGCGTGGATGCCGAGCAGCTCGAGGTGTGGGCAGCTGCCGTCGGTGAGGAGGCGGACCGCGTCGTCCGCCTGGGACGGGTCGAGACCGAACGGCGTCGGCCGGCCACCCATGGACAGGGCGCTTGCCTCCAACGAACCGCCGTCCAGAGGAAGATTGAAGCGCAGCAGAACTCCGACGGGCGCGTCACAAGCCCGCCGGGAAGCGAGCTCCGCCAGCATGCGGAGCTCGTACGCGCTCTCGACATGGAAGCGTTCCACGCCCATGTCCAGCGCCGCGGCGATCTCGTCAGGCGTCTTCCCCGGGCCGCCGAAGGCCAGCGGACGCCCTGGAACAGCCTTTGCGACATGGGCGAGTTCGCCGCCCGACGAGACCTCATAGCCGTCCACATACGGGCCGAGTGCGGCCAGGATCTCCGGTTCCGGGTTGGCCTTGGCGGCGTAGTACAGCTCGACTCGCCCGGGCAGCGCCGACCGGATGGACGCGGCATGCTCCCGCAAGGCGCCGAGGTCGTACAGGTAGGCGGGCAGACTCCGGGCCGGGAGGGACAGGGCCCGGTCGCGCACCGGCTCGGTGGGGGCGGTCATCGGGCACTCCGGACGTCGTCGGTTCGGGTCGCTCTGGACAGCATGTCCTCGGCGAACGGGGAAGGAAGGCGGACATAGCCCGCCTCGCGGTCGGCCGTGCGCTCCCAGCGGGTGAGCAGATTGGCCTTGGCGGGCAGCGGCGCGCCGGCCAGCAGGGCGCCGAGGCGGGCAGGGCAGCCGTGCTCGTCCGCGTACTCCTGGAGCGCCCGGCGGACCTGGGCCCACAGCTCTGGTTCGGTCTGTGGGTGCAGATCGGCGAGCGCGGCGAGCATGTCGGATACGTGATTCACCACAAGGCAGTAGACGACTCGGTCCCAGCCGCGCTCGGCGTCGTACGTCAGCGGGCCCGCGACCTCGGGCGACAGCGCGGCGAGGGTCTCGGCGTGGTGCTCGGGGAGGAGTTTGGTGCCTTCCAGATCACGGAAGAGGACCTTGGCGGGTCTGCCGTCGGCGTCGACGCAGACGACGACGTTCTGAAGATGCGGTTCGAGGACGAGGCCGTGGTCGAAGTAGGCGGCCAGGACGGGCGGGAGGAGCAGCGCCAGGTAGTCCCGCCACCATCTCAGGGCGCTGCCGGGGTCCGAGTCCGCAAGAAGCCGGGAGACCTGGGCGGGGCCCGTGGGGTACTCATCGGCGATGGCGGCCGCCAGCAGAGGTGTCGTGCCGGGCCGGAGATGGCCGTCGAGCCCTTCGCGGACGATCACGCCGAAGCCTTCGAGGAGAGTGAGGTCGGGCCGGCCGTCCGGGCCGGGGATGGCGAGGCTGCGGTAGGCGGGCTCGCGGAGCACGCCGCTGCCGGGGAAGCGGGTGGCCAGCTCCGCGAGGGCCGGTCCGAGCAGGCGGGTGAGGGCAACCGCGCCTGCCAGTTCGTAACTGGCGTTCTTGCGCAGGCAGTTGGTGATGCGGACGTTGAGGCTGAACTTCAGGAAGGTCTCCCCGTCGTACAGGGTGCGCACGGACGCGGTGGCGGTGAACAGGCTTCGGCCGCGGCCCAGGTCGAGGATGTCGCGCCGGGCGACGGCCGCCCGCAGCGACGGGTGCCCGTGGAGCAGTTCGTACTGCCAGGGGTGTGCGGGCAGCAGCCGGTATCCCTCGGGCACCGGGTGCAACCGGTCCAGCGGGTCGGTGGCGCCTGGTTCGGCCGACTCCTGGACGGTCAGATGCTCACGTACGGCGAGCATGAGCAGTGGGAAGGCCGCCGCGGCTTCAGGGGCGTAGGCGGACCAGAGGGCCGGGTCGCCGCTGCGGGCCTTCGGGGTGGGGTGGAAGCGGTGGCCGAGTCTGAGGGACTGCTCGGACGCCAGGTAGGTGGCGAGCCGGCCACCGTCAAGGGCGGGACGCGGCGCGGCCAGGGCGGCACGGACGCCCTGATGGCTCGCGTCGACCTGGGCCAGGAATTCGTCGTTGCGCGCGCCGGTACGGAGCGTGAGCTCGGCATGCGTGTACTCGGCGAGGCGGCGCCAGCCGAGCTCGGACCATCCTGTGCGGGTCTGTTCGGCCACCGGGCCCGTGAAGCGGTGCGCTCCGATGAGGGACGTACGGCGCAGGGCCACCCTCAGCAGCACCCCGCGGCGTGGCAGGCGCAGCAGCAGATGGCCGTCGATGACGGCCGTCTCGTGCTCGGGGCCGCAGACCTCGCGGAGAAGACAGTTGAGGAGGGTGTGGGCCACGGCGTCGTCGGCGCCGGGCAGCCCGGTCCGGGCGGCGGAATGGGGGGCTGCAGTGCCCATCGGCAATGACATCAATGGCTCCGGCGGATGCGGCGAGCGGCAGGTGTGTTGTGTGCCGGGCATCGCCCCTCACACCTCCCGCAACAGGTAGTTGGGACCCGTGGTGTAGTGCTTGTTGATGTCGGACGCCCCCGAGCGCTCCTTGGTGAGCAGCGTGCCCGCGGTCACCATCGCCTTGACCGGCAGGCGCGCCGCGTCCAGGACGTGTTCGCGCAGTACGGCGCCGGGCTGCCCCGGCCGGGCCCCGAGCCGCGCCACGGCCTCACCGAGCCGGTCGCGCACGAGACTTAGCAGCCGGTCGAGCGGGGCGCGGCCATGGCGGGCGAGCCCGAAAGCGTACGCCCCCGCGCAGAGATGGACCGTGATGGTGGTGAACAGGTCGACGACCGGCGCGTCCTTGTCCCCGAAGATCCGCGCGTCGTCGAACTCGGACGGATCGGGCGCGTCCGCGCCGAGGGCGGCGCGCATCCGGACGGTGTTGATGCGCGGTCCGTCGTTGTCCTTGAGCAGCAGTCTGAGCCGGGTGCGGCCCGCGTGCTCGTCCAGCACCAGCGAAATGTTCTGCTGGTGGGACTCAAGGGCGATCCCGTACCCGAACAGCGTTGTCTGCCAGTCGAAGAGCAGGCAGAGTACGTCGTCGAGAAGGGCGAGTGGCAGGCCGCCGTGGAAACGGTCGGCGAGATGGTCGATCAGCAGCCGCCCACCGGGGGCTTCGCTCAGCAGGGCCGCCATCGGCACGACGACCGCGTCGTCCAGACCGGCCGGCCAGCGCCGGACCAGTACCGCGAGGAGTTCATGACCGGCGTGGGCGAACCGGCTTTCGTCGGCGAGCAGGATGCGGTCCCGGAAGCGGGGCTCGTGGGCGATCACGGTCTGCAGCAGGCGCTGCACCGCCGCGCCGTCGACGAGTGTGCCGGGCTTGATCGTGCGTCGGTTGCGCATGCCCAACGTGGCTGTGGCCAGGGGCAGTTTGAGATGAATGCGGGGATGCTCGGCCAGGGCCACGGTCCGCATCGACAGGGTCGGCAGGGCCTGAAGGTACGGCCGCTCGGACAGCACCGCCCGGCTGTCGAGTCCGGTGGTGCGCAGTGCCTGCCGCAGTGGTTCGCCCACGGTCAGCGGATGGACGGGGAGGGCGAGGTGGCTGTCGTCGAGGTCCGGCAGACCGAGCGCCGAAGGTGTGGGCCATGGGCCGGCCGGGTCCGCGGAGCCGTTCACGCCCCGTGCGGTGACCGCGTCCTTGGGAAGGGTGATCCAGCGCAGGGCGAATCGGGGGTGGAACTCCGGTGCGTACGCGTGCAGTTGTGGCGCCTTGAGTCCCAGGCGGCCACGCGCCGTGGGGTAGACGGGGTGGTCGAGGCGGGCGGCGAGGGTGTCGTGGGCGAGTCCGCCCGCCAGTCCGGTCCAGTCCGCGGGATCGTTGCCGTACCGGGCGCCGAGCATCGCGATGACCTCGTGGTGCGTGACGGCGTGCAGCCGCAGGGTTGCGAGCGTCTGGCGGCATTCGTCGGCGAGGGCGTCATAACCGTCACGGTCCACGGGATCGGCGAGCGCGCCGAGGGCGGCCAGGATGCCGTCGGCGGTGCTCAGTTCCACGCCGTCGGACTCCCGGCGCAGCAGGGGCAGCCGGGCGCCGGTCTCGTACTGGAATCCGTCCTCGCGAATGGGCAGCTCAAGCGCGTCCCCGTCCGCGGTCCCCAGACGCAGCCAGGCCCCGTCCGGGTGCTCCAGCGCGGTGGAGCGGCTGCGCAGGCCGACGACGTCCTCGCGCAGGAGGGCGCTGAGCAGACGGAGGAGGAGTTCCCTCTCGGCCGGGCCGGCGACTGTGTTCGTCACCGTCACGGGGTGATCTCCCAGCGGTGGGCGGAGACGAAGTCGGTCACGACCCGGTCCACGGTCTTCTGATCGCCGCCGATGGCCCGGACGACGCCGAGGAGATCGCGGTTGGTGCGGTGGAGTTCGTGCCGTTCACCGGTCCGGCGCAGCGGCCGGTAGGTCAACTGAACGTCGCCGAGCGTCAGTTCGGTCGCGGCAGGTGCGGCCGTGAGTGTTCCGGAGCGCTGGGCGCACGGGTAGTCGAGCCGCGCCGCGCCACCGGTCCGTGCCTCCAGGTCCGCCGGCAGCGGCACGCCCAGATGCGTACGGAGGATGTGCTCGAAGAGCGGGACGTCCAGCAGCCGGGCGAGGAGCAGGTCGCACTGATCCCCGATGGCACGGTAGTTGACCTCGATGATGCGCGCGCGTCCTTCGTGCACGACGAACTCGGTGTGGCAGGCGCCGAGTCCGACGCCGAGGGCGTCCAGCCGGGCAAGGACCTGCGCGACGACGGGCTCCGGGTGGGCCTCTACGTAGGTCAGGCGCTCCTCGATGAAGTACGGCGGTGGGGACAACGCGGTATGGAAGCCGCCCAGCACATGAAGGACACGGCCGTCGCCGAGTGTCTCCAGGGTGTACAGCTCCCCGGGCAAGTACTCCTCCACCACCAGGGAGGCTCCCGGCCGGTGTGCCCGGATCTCCTTGCACCGCAGCACAAGGTCCCCGGGCCCCTCGACCAGGACGACGTCCTCGCTGGCCACACCCTCGCGCGGCTTGATGACGCACGGGTACGGCAGATCGAGTGCGGCCAGGGCGGTTACCGGGTCCTGCCCGGCGGCGAGTTCCACCGACCGGACGGTGTCCTGGCCGGCGGCGGCGAGGTGGCGGCGCATCTCCGCCTTGTCCTTGGTGCGCAGCGCGGCCTGCCAGCTTTTGGCGGGGAGGCCGAAGTAGTCGGCTGCCAGGGCGGTCTGGGTTTGCAGATGGTCGCTGTTGCTGAAGACGGCGTCCGGCGGGCGGTGGGCCGAGATCCGGGTGATGACCGCGCGGAAGTCGCGCACGTCGCACTCGAGGAGCTCGATGTCCGGGCAGGCGGCCCGGTGCGCCTCGGGCTGGTCGGTGAGCAGCGTGATGTCGAGGCCGAGCCGGCGGGCGGCGGGGAGGAATCCCTCGGTGACCGAGTCGGTCGGGTTGAGGGCAAGCAGGTACAGCTGCATGAGGGGATCACTTCCGCGCACAAGGTGGGACCGGCCGAGAAGGTGACCCATTCTTCCGGGACACGACGGAGAGCCTAAGTTAGGCATACCTAACTCTGTCAATTCGTCGCCACGCGGCCCCGGTTCACAGTCAAGCACTTCATTGTGGTTAAGGTGAGCCTTGCCTTATTTCCATGTGGCCTCCCCTGTGATCTCTGTGTCCGCTCCTGGTGTTGAGGAGTACCCGTGACCCTGGCCCCGGCATTTCCCCTGGCCGGACCCGCCGTGAGCTGCTCCGCCCTGCTCTCCTCGACATACCGGGGGCTTACCGCGCTCTGCGAGGCGTTGAGCGTGGACGTCGTATCCCCCTCCTCGTCGGCCGCCCAAGGGTGGGCCGACGGCGCCGAACTGGCGGAGCGTCCGGAGTTCCTCGACGCTTTTCTCGACGCCGAGGCTCGGCGTATCCAGGAACGTCACGGACACACGGCTCGGCAGGATGTCGCCGCGTCCCGTGCGCTGCACGACTACCTGTGGTCCGTCTGCCTGTTGATGAGCGGCCCCTGGTACCTGGAGCGGCGTGTGCCGCGGATCCGCCCGCGCGACGTCCGGATCAGTCTCACCACCGGAGCGTTCGGCATTGTCCCCGGCGGCTTCGCCTGTCTCCCCGACGACCCGGCGGCCTCTCTCCCCGGGGCCCGGGTACTGGCACACGAGGAGGCGCTGCGGGCGGAGTTGCGCTCCGCGGTCGCCGACCACGTACGGCAGCTGCTCGCCGCGATCGGCCCGCAGGCGCGGCGCGGGCCGCGGGCGCTGTGGGGCATGGTCGGCGACGACCTGGTCTCCGGCATCTGGTACCTCGGCCGCATGCTGGACCAGGAGGAGCGTGCCGTGCGGGCAGCCGGCGAGTTGCTTCCGGGACCCGTGGCACCCTTCCCCGGCGGCGCCGGCTTCCGTCGGCTGACGGGCCGGGAAGGGCAGTCGTATCCCACCCGGACCCGTCTCGGCTGCTGTCTCTACTACTCGATCCGCCCTGCCGAGGCGTGCGGCACCTGCCCGCGAACCTGTGACACCGAGCGGCTGCGCAGGCTCGAGGGCGACGCACCCGCCCATGCCGGTGCGTCAGTGCCGGTATGAACGCCGGTGTCGGTGCCGGCGTGTCTCCAGCGGCGCGAAGGGCCGTGAACAGCCCGTTCAGGACGTACTGCGCGGTCTTGCGAGGCAACGGGCTCAGCCGCGGTACGTCTCCAGCAGCCGCAGCCAGACCTCGCTGATCGTCGGGTAGGCGGGTACGGCGTGCCACAGCCGGTCGATCGGTACCTCGCCCGCGACCGCCACCGTCGCCGAGTGCAGCAGTTCCCCGACTCCCGGACCCACGAAGGTGACGCCGAGCAGGATCTCGCGGTCCAGATCGACGACCATCCGGGCACGGCCGCGGTAGCCGTCGACGTACAGGCCCGCCCCGGCGACCGATGCGATGTCGTAGTCGACGGCGCGTACCCGGTGGCCGGCGGCCTCGGCCTCGGCGTACGAGAGGCCCACGGCAGCGGCCTCCGGGTCGGTGAAGACGACCTGCGGGACCGCCGCACGGTCGGCGGTCGCGGCGTGCGCACCCCAGCGGTCCGTCTCCAGCAGCGGAACCTTCCGGGCCCTGGCCCCGATGGCGGCTCCCGCGATACGGGCCTGGTACTTGCCCTGGTGGGTGAGGAGCGCCCGGTGGTTCACATCACCGACCGCGTACAGCCAGTTGCTGCCGTCGACGAGGCAGCTGTCGTCGACGGGCAGCCATGAGCCAGGCTCCAGGCCCACCGTCTCCAGGCCGAGGTCATCCGTGCGCGGAGCGCGGCCGGTCGCGAAGAGCACCTCGTCGGCCTCGATCCGTTCACCGCCGTCCAGGACGAGGGTGACGGGGCCGGAGCCGTCGGAACGTTTCACGGAGGCGACGGAGGTCCGTGTACGGATCCGGGCGCCGGCCTCGGTCATCGCGTCGGCCACATGCTCGCCGACGAAGGGTTCCATCCGGGGCAGCAGGCCCCCGCCGCGCACCAGCATGGTGATCTGCGAGCCGAGTGCCTGCCAGGCGGTGGCCATCTCCACTCCGACCACTCCCCCGCCGACGACCGCGAGCCGCGGCGGCACGCGCTGGGCGCTGGTCGCCTCGCGGCTGGTCCAGGCCTTGGCGCCGGCCAGGCCCGGGACGTCGGGCAGGACGGCGCGGCTGCCGGTGGCCACGGCGACGGCATGCCGGGCGGTCAGCACATGGTGCTCGCCCTCGGGGCCCTCCACGACGACCTTCTTCGGTCCGTTCAGCCGGCCCTGTCCGCGGTAGAGGCGGGCGCCGATCGAGTCCATCCAGTTGACCTGGCCGTCGTCCTTCCAGTGGGAGGTCTCCTCGTCACGGTGGGCGAGGACGGCTTCCGCGTCGAGCGGTCCCTGTACGGCCTGGCGCACACCCGGGACCCTGCGCGCGTCGGCGCGGGTGATCACCGGGCGCAGCAGCGCCTTGCTCGGCATGCACGCCCAGTACGAGCACTCACCACCGACGAGCTCGCTCTCCACGACCGCGGCACTCAGTCCTGCCGCTCTGACCCGGTCCGCAACGTTCTCCCCGGCGGGGCCGCTGCCCACGACCACAACGTCGTACTCCACAGGTTCCGTCATAGAGCCAGTCTGGTGCCGGGTGTGCCTCCTGGCCACATGGGCAGAGGAGGAATAGCACGGCCCTGGGCACCGTTGTCGGGGGCGAGTCCGTCGGACATCAGGAAGAGGTAGTACGTCATGAGCACTGTTGAGCTCACCAAGGAAAACTTCGATCAGGTCGTAACCGACAGCGACTTCATTCTGATCGACTTCTGGGCTTCCTGGTGTGGTCCTTGCCGACAGTTCGCCCCTGTCTACGAAGGTGCTGCGGAGCGCCACACCGACCTGGTGTTCGCGAAGGTCGACACGGAGGCTCAGCAGGAGCTCGCCGCCGCCTTCGAGATCCGCTCCATCCCCACCCTGATGATCGTTCGTGACAATGTCGCGGTCTTCGCCCAGCCCGGCGCGCTGCCCGAGGCCGCACTCGAGGACGTGATCGGTCAGGCGCGCGCGCTGGACATGGACGAGGTCCGCAAGACGATCGAAGAGGCACAGCCCGCCGCTGCCGAGACGGAGCCCTCGGCCGAGGCCTGACAGAGTCCGGCCCTGACAGAGTCCGGCTCAGCGCTCGAGGACCAGGGCGAGACCCTGGCCCACGCCGATGCAGAGGGCGGCGAGGCCGGTTCCGGAACCCGCGGCCGCGAGCTGATGGGCGACGGAGCCGGCCAGTCGCGCGCCAGAGGCGCCCAGCGGGTGACCGATGGCGATGGCGCCGCCGCGCGGGTTGACCAGGGACGGGTCCAGCTCCGGCCATTCGGCGAGGCAGCCGAGCGACTGGGCGGCGAAGGCCTCGTTCAGCTCAAAGGTGGTCAGGTCGGCGAACGACGCGCCGGCCTTGGCCAGCGCCCGGTGGACCGCCTCGACCGGGCCGAGGCCGAAGAGCTGCGGCTCGATACCGGTGACGGCGGACGTACGGATCCTGGCGAGCGGCTCACGGCCGGTCGCGCGCAGCCCCTCCTCGTCGACGAGAAGCAGGGCGGCGGCCCCGTCGTTGAGCGGCGAGGAGTTGCCCGCCGTCACAGCGCCGTCCGCACAGAAGGACGGCTTCAGCCTGGCCAGCGCCTCCATGGACGTGGAGTCGCGGATGCACTCGTCGCGTGCCAGGTCCACTCCGTCGTACGGGACGACCTCACCGTCGTACAGCCCCTTGTCCCAGGCCTCGGCGGCCTTCTGGTGGCTGGCGAGCGCGAAGGCGTCCTGCTGTTCGCGGGTGATGCCGTGTTTCCTGGCAACGAGTTCGGCGCTCTCACCGAGCGGAATGGTCCACTCGGCGGGCATTCGCGGGTTGGTCATACGCCAGCCCAGAGTGGTCGAGTGCAGCTGCTGGTGGGCGGCCGGGAAGGCCCGCTCGGGCTTCTGCAGCACCCAGGGCGCGCGGGACATCGACTCCACGCCGCCCGCGATCGCGATCGACGCGTCGCCGAGCGCGATCGCGCGCGCGGCTTGAATGACGGCCTCCAGGCCAGAGCCGCACAGGCGGTTGACGGTGACGCCGGGGACGGAGACGGGCAGCCCGGCGAGGAGAACTGCCATACGCGCGACGTCGCGGTTGTCCTCTCCAGCGCCGTTGGCGTCGCCGAAGACCACATCGTCGATACGGGCCGGGTCCAGCTCCGGGGCACGGTCCACCAGTGCCCTGACGACACGCGCCGCCAGATCGTCGGGACGTACGGAGGAGAGCGCGCCCCCGAACTTGCCGATCGGGGTGCGGACGGCGTCGACTATGTAGACGTCGCGGATGCTCATCGGATGTCTCCCAGTGCCCGGGCTGTTCGGCTATTGCCTGGTGAACGATGGTTCACACATGCCTCGCCCGAGTCTCTGCCGGGTGCTGTCCGCTGTCAACGGCCGGAGGAAGCGCTGCCAACGGCTGGAGGAACCGCTGTCGACGGCCGGAGGAACCCGCCGTAACGCGGCCACCGGCAATGGCGGGATGTCAGGTGTCCCGCGCGTCGAGAACTCTCGCCGAGAGCCCGTAGTCCAGCTCGAACCCGTCCACCAGCAGCGCCTCGACCGTGCGCGTCGCCGGATCGATGTCGGCCTCCACGCCGTCGCCCGCGTAGCGCGGGTACCCGGAGGATCCGTACTCGCCCGTCGCGGCCACGACCGCCGAGCGGATGGCACTCCGGGCGAGCGATGCCACATCGTCGCCCTCGATGTGCTCGGGCACCAGCAGGATCTCGAAACGCTGCGGATCAGTACTCATGCAAGCGACGCTAGACACGCCCCGCCCGGCCCGCATGTCGTTCTTGGCGGACCGGACGACGTCCTCGGCACGCGGGGTCAGCTGGACTCGCGGTGGACGGCCCGCGTCACCATCAGATCGTGCCGCTCCGGCTCGGCGCCGGGGTCCCGTACGACCCGGTCGACGAGTTCGGCCAGGCGCTGACCGGTGACCAGGTCGATCTGCACCGTGCTCAGACGCGGCCGCAACAGCCTGCCCAGCAGCAGATCGTCGGCGCCCACCACCGCGGTCTCTCGCGGGACCTCGATGCCCGCGTCCTGGAGGGCACGCATCAGGAGCATGGCGTACTCGTCGTTGTAGGCGTAGACCGCATCGAGGCCCAGTTGCCGCCAGCGGGCGGCGAGTGCGCCGGCCGACGCCTCGTCGTACGCCAGGGACAGCGGTTCGATCCGGGCGCCGGTCCGCACGGCGGCCTCGGTCGCACCCACGAGCCGGGGTTGGGAGAAGAGCTTGCGGCCGGGTTCCTCGGGCATCACGACACCGATGTCGCGGCAGCCACGGCCGATCAGATGCGTGGCCGCGCAGCCGCCGATCTCCCGCTGGTCCATGACGAGGGAGTGCGCGCCGTCGACGCGTTCGGGTCCAAGCGTTATGACGGCCTTCGCGCCGGAGCGTTTGAGGAGGTCTACGCCCTGCGAGGTGAGCGCGACCTCGCCGAGCGAGACGACCGCGACGGGCCTCAGTTCGGCCCAGGCGCGGGCGGCCTCGTCGCCCTCGAGGCCGAGGCTGCCGTACTGGACGACGGTGTAGTCGAGACGGCGCAGCGCCCACTGGAGTTCGTTGAAGAAGCGGTTGTAGAGCGGGCTGACCGAGACATGGGCGGTGGGCAGCAGGACCATCCGGGTGTGCCCGGCGCGCAGGCTGCGGGCCGCGGCGTGCGGCACATAGCCCAGTTCCTCGGCGGCCTCGCGGACCCGCCGCCGGGTGGGCTCACTGATCCGGACGGCCGATGTGTTGTTGAGTACGTACGAGACGGTGGCGCGCGAAACTCCGGCCAGCCGGGCGACATCGGCACTGGTGGGGACAGGGCGTTCTGCGGACTGCTTGGGTGTCTGGCTCATCGCCCTCGGCATCCTTCCAGACCAGTTCCGCACCGGATTTCGCGGATGGCCGGAAACGAGTGCCGTACCGTGTTTACACGAGTCATCACCACCTGTCGCACGGCTCGCCGCGTCACCTCCCTCCGGGTACCGGGCCATGCGCCCTGAGCCCGGTCCCCAGGCCCCGGTTCGCCGGGCGCCGCCGCGTATCGGGGGACCACAGGGGGAAAACACGGCGGACGGGCACCACCGCGCAGCTGCACGCCGCCACTTGGGACAAGGGCGACCGCGTCGCGAAGGACTTCAATGACCTCGCTCGACGGCTGGATCCGAGGTGCTCCCGCGTGGGTAGGCTCCCCACCATGGACGACGAGTCGATGGTGGGGCTGCTCGGGCGGGTGACCGGCACGGTCGGACCCGGGCTCGTCGGTGAGGTCATCGTCCGCATCCGCGGCGGCGCCGAGCACTTCCTCGCCTATCCGGCCTCCGCGAAGGACCGCATAGAGACCGGCACGGTGGTGACGGTGGTGGAACATCTGCCTCCGCGCACCGTCTATGTCACGTCCGCGTACGGCAGTTGAGACCCGTCCCGATCAGGAGGACACTCCCGGTCATCCGGTGCCGGACGGCACCGGGCGAAGGGGGCTGTGCCGATGGTCGTCGGCGTCGCGGCGGGACTCGTACTCGCTGCCATCATCATCCTGATCGGTCTGTTCAAGCTCATGTGGCGAGTCGCCGAGCCGAACGAAGCGCTGATCATTTCTGGCTCCACGCACCGGACCGAAGGGCTCGGCGAGGGCATGGGGTTCCGTATCGTCACCGGCCGCGGAACGCTCGTTCTGCCCGGCATCCAGGCGGTACGCAAGATGTCGCTGGACCTCAACGAGACCGAACTGTCCGTGGACTGCGTGACACATCAGGGAATTCCGCTGAAGGTGCGCGGGGTGGTCATCTTCAAGGTCGGTGACGACTTCGTGTCCATCGCCAACGCCGGGCGCCGCTTCCTCGATCAGCAGAAGCTGATGGCGGAGCGCGTCCACAATGTCTTCGCGGGCCATCTGCGGTCCATCGTCGGCGGGTTGACGGTCGAGGACATGATCCGCGACCGGGAGAAGCTGACCGGTCAGACGCGGGCGGCGTGCGGCACCGAGATGGAGAAGCTGGGCCTGATCGTGGACTCGCTGCAGATCCACGAGATCGAGGACCCGACCGGTTACATCAAGAATCTCGCGGCACCGCACGCCGCCGCGGTGCAGCGGGACGCCCGCATCGCACAGGCGGAGGCGAACCGGCGGGCCACGGAGGCCGAACAGCAGGCCGCGGCCCGGATGTCGGAGGCGACGAGGGACAGCGAGATCCTGCAGGCCGGCTACCAGGCGGAGCGTGACAAGGCGTCGGCGAAGGCGAAGCAGGCCGGCCCGCTCGCGGACGCGGCCGCGCGCCAGCAGGTCGTGGTCGAGATGACCCGGGTCGCCGAGCTGGAGGCGCACCGCCGCGAGCAGCAGCTCCAGGCGGATGTGCGCAAGCCCGCGGACGCCGCGGCGTACGAGAAGCGGACGCTGGCCGAGGGCGAGCGCGACGCCCGTATCTCCGCGGCGCAGGCAGCGGCGAAGGAGACCGAACTGGCGAGCGCGGCGAAGGCCACGGCGACCCGGGTGACCGGTGAGGCGGAGGCCGCGGCGAACCAGGCGCGCGGGCTCGCGGTGGCCGCGGCGGTGAAGGCGAAAGGTCTGGCGGAGGCCGATGCGATCAAGGCACGTGCGGCCGCGCTCGCCGAGAACCAGGAAGCCGTCGTCGCCCAGCAACTGGCCGAGAAGTGGCCGGAGATCGTCGAGGCGGGCGCCGGAGCGTTCAGCAATGTGGATCACATGATCCTGCTGAACGGGGCCGACGGGATGTCGGACATGTTTGCAAAGGCACTCACCATGGGCGGTACGGGTCTGGGTCTGGCACGCCAGCTGCTGTCGAACATGAACCACAACGGCAACCAGAACGGTGGCCAGAGCGCTGTGGGCGGCGCGGTGAACGGCATGGTGCCGCCCGCACCACGCACCGAGAAGATCCCGGTGACGGACGACCCGAAGAACTGAGTCCCGCCGGGTAACGGCACCCGCCCTACGGATCGGACCGCACAGGTCCTACCGTGTGGCGGGTGACGATCTTCTCCGGCGCAGCGGGCGTCTCCGATGCATCCGACGCCGTTCACGGCCCCTCGGCCCTTCCCGGCAGCAGCGGCCCCGCCGCCACCGCCGAGGCCGATCCCAACGACGTGGGCCCGGTCCGTACCTCGTACGCTCCGGATCGCGACGGCGATCCCGATCCCGGCGAAATCGTCTGGACCTGGGTGCCCTTCGAGGAGAACGACGGTCGCGGCAAGGACCGGCCGGTGCTCGTGGTGGCCCGTGAGGCGGCCGGCACGCTGCTGGCCGTACAGCTCTCCAGCAAGCGCCATGACCATGACCGCGAGTGGGTGGCGATCGGTGTCGGGCCGTGGGACCGCGCGGGACGCGAGTCCTGGGTCGATCTCGACCGGGTGCTGCGGGTGCACGAGGACGGTATGCGCCGCGAGGCGTGTGCGCTGGACCGGCCGCGTTTCGACGCGGTCGTACAGCGCCTGCGGGAGCGCTACGGCTGGAGCTGACCGGCGAAGGTGCGCCGGAAGGCCTCGAGTGCCGGCCCCTCGGCCGTACGGTCCAGTACCGCGAAGACGACCTCCTCGAAGTGTCCTGCGAACCGTCCGCTGCCGGTGAGCAGGGCGCGGAAGGCGCCGGCGACATCGGCAGGGTCGTTACGGAAGACCCCGCAGCCCCAGGCCCCCAGCACAAGGCGCCGGTAGCCGCCCGCCACGGCCGTCTCCAGGACCCGCTCGGCCCGCGCGGCCAGGGCTGCCGGGATGCGGTGCGCCCGGTCGGGGCTGCGGCTGGTGATCACTCCGGCGTTCGGCGCGGGCGAGGTCAGAAAACCCACGGTGTACGGCGCGTCCAGCAACCTGCCGCGGTCGTCGCGGAAAACCGGGACACCGGGCGAGTGGATCACCCGGTCTGTGTAGAACGGGTCGCGCTCGGCGCGGTGATGCTCGTAGAACTCCGGTGCGCGCAGCAGTGTGGCGTAGAGCGCGGAGGCGCGGCAGAGCGCCTCCTCCTGGGCCTGTGCGCCGTTGAGATAGCCGCCGCCCGGGTTGCGCGCGGAGGCGAAGTTCAGGACGGCGACCGGCGCCGGGTCCGCGGCAGTCAACCGGCGGGCCGCTTCCGTGCTGCTCTCGGCCGTGACCTCGAAGGCTGTCGTACGGTCCGTGTCGGGCGTCACTCGAACGGCCTCAGGCCCGTACATCCTGGTGCCCGCCAGGGCGGCGGTCACCGCACGCCCGATCCGGACCTCGCGTCCGTCGGACCCGAGGTAGTTGCCTGTATCAACGATCGCCTCGGTCTGCTTCGCGATCCCCCGCAGTCGTGCACTCATGAGGAACATCGTCAGTGACCGGCGACAGACGCGGCAAGCGTATTTCCGACTGTCAAGGGCACTCTTGTGCGGAGCGGCGGCCGTGGCCTTAGGTTGGCAGAGTGCCTTCTACAGGAGGATCCGATCATGCAGCCACCCGATGCCGGCGACTACAGCCGGCCGATATCCGAGGATGAAGCGGAGGACCTGCTCCGATGTATTTGCTTCAAGAACGGCCCGCCCCGCACCGTGGGTGTGGAGGTGGAATGGCTCGTTCTTGACCTGCAACGACCCGAGCGCCCGGTCCCGGCCGACCGCCTGACAGCCGCCTTCGACCAGGTGCGTTCCCTGACCCTCAACTCGGCTCTCACCTTCGAACCAGGCGGCCAGCTGGAGCTCAGCTCGCCACCCGCCGCCTCCCTGATGGAGTGCATCGACTCCACCGCCGCCGATCTGGACGCCGTACGCGCCGCGCTCCGCCCGGCAGGCCTCACTCTCACCGGACTCGGCCTCGACCCCTGGCATCCGCCGCGCCGGCTTCTCCATGAACCTCGTTACGACGCCATGGAGGCGTTTCTGGACCGGACGGGTCCGGCCGGCCGCGCCATGATGTGCAGCTCCGCCTCCGTCCAGGTCTGCCTCGACGCGGGCCACGAGGAGCCGGGACCGCTCGGGCACGGCAGGCGCTGGCAGCTCGCGCATCTGCTGGGCGCGGTGCTGACGGCCGCCTTCGCCAACTCCCCCGCACGGGAGGGGCGCTACACCGGCTGGCGATCGACCCGGCAGGCCGTGTGGGCCGAGCTCGATGCCGCGCGGCCGGTGGCACCGCCCCTGGACATGGAGCCGCGCTCCGCCTGGACCGCCCACGCACTCGACGCGCCGGTGATGTGTGTCCGGGCCGCCGACGGGCCGTGGGACCTGCCGGAGGGACTCACCTTCCGGCAGTGGATGCGTTCAGGGGTGCCGCGTCCGCCGACCCGGGAGGACCTCGACTACCACCTGACCACGCTCTTTCCACCCGTGAGACCGCGCGGCCATCTCGAGCTGCGCATGATCGACGCCCAGTCGGGAGAGGACGGCTGGATGGTGCCGCTCGCTGTCACCACGGCCCTGTTCAACGACTCCGAGGCGGCGGAGACGGTCTATCGCGTCGTCAAACCGCTGGCGGAGACGGCAGGTCCGCTGCCCCCGCCGCGCAATCCGCTCTGGATGGTTGCCGCCCGGGACGGACTGGCCGATCCCGAACTGCACGCGGCCGCGGTGACCTGCTTCTCCGTCGCGCTGGAGGCACTTCCCCGGATAGGCGCGTCGGACGCCGTGCGGGAGGCGGTCGCCGCCTTCAATGAGCGCCATGTCCTGCGGGGCCGATGTCCCGCCGACGATCTGCGCATCCCCTCCCTCGGGAAGGAACTCCGGACATGACCGAAGAACTCCGGCGGCGCGCCCTCGACGCGCTGACCGCCGCCAGAGCCAGGACGGCCACACTCACGTCGTGCGTCGACGACCATGAACTGACCTCCCAGCATTCTCCGTTGATGTCCCCCCTGGTCTGGGACCTGGCGCACATCGGCAACCAGGAGGAGCAGTGGCTGCTGCGTACGGTCGCCGGGCGTGAGGCACTGCGGCCCGAGATCGACTCCGTCTACGACGCCTTCGAACACCCGCGCGCACTGCGGCCCACGCTGCCGCTGCTGGCCCCGGCCGAGGCGCGTGCGTACGCCTCCGACGTACGCGGCAGGGTCCTGGACGTCCTCGACCGCACTCCGCTGGAAGGCGGGCGTCTCATCGATGCCGGTTTTGCCTTCGGGATGATCGCGCAGCACGAACAGCAGCACGACGAGACCATGCTGATCACCCATCAGCTGAGGAAGGGGCCGGCCGCGCTCAGCGCGCCCGAGCCGCCGGCGGGCAGCGTCGAGGGGATGCCGTCCGAAGTCCTGGTCCCCGGCGGCCCGTTCGCCATGGGCACCTCCACCGAGCCATGGGCGCTGGACAATGAGCGGCCCGCGCACCAGCGTCTCGTACCGGCGTTCTTCATCGATACGGTGCCGGTGACCTGCGGCGCATACCAAGCCTTCATCGAGGACGGCGGCTATACCGACCGCCGCTGGTGGGCGCCCGAGGGCTGGGACCAGATCCGGCAGCACGACATCACCGCACCGCTGTTCTGGCGGCGTGAGGGCGGTCAGTGGCTGCGCCGCCGTTTCGGCGTGACGGAGCCGGTGCCGGCGGACGAGCCGGTACTGCATGTGAGCTGGTACGAAGCCGATGCGTACGCCGGCTGGGCGGGACGGCGGCTGCCCACGGAGCCCGAGTGGGAGAAGGCCGCGCGGCATGATCCGGACGCCGGCCGTTCGCGCCGCTTCCCGTGGGGCGACGACGACCCCACGCCGTCTCACGCCAACCTCGGCCAGCGCCATCTGCGGCCGGCTCCCGCCGGCAGCTATCCGGACGGTGAATCACCGCTCGGCGTACGGCAGTTGATCGGCGATGTGTGGGAGTGGACGGCGAGCGACTTCCTCCCCTATCCGGGCTTCGCCGCCTTCCCGTACCGCGAGTACTCCGAGGTCTTCTTCGGGGGCGCGCACAAGGTACTGCGCGGCGGTTCGTTCGCCGTGGACTCGGTGGCCTGCCGCGGCACCTTCCGCAACTGGGATCTTCCGGTACGCCGCCAGATCTTCTCCGGGTTCCGCACGGCGCGGGACGCGGCTCCGCAGGAAGGCGGCCTCGCCTGATGTGCCGGCATCTCGCCTTCCTCGGACCCGCGCTGCCGCTCGGGCAGTTGCTCGTCGAGCCCTTGCACGGGCTGTACCGGCAGTCCTGGGCGCCACGTCACCAGCGGCACGGCACGGTCAACGCCGACGGTTTCGGGGTCGGCTGGTACGCCGAGGACGATCCCGTGCCCGCCCGCTACCGGCGTTCCGGCCCGATCTGGGCCGATCTCTCCTTCGCCGACCTGGCCCGCGTGGTGCGCAGCGGGGCACTGCTCGCCGCCGTCCGCGACGCCACCGAGGCGGGCGCGGACGGCGAGGCGGCGGCCGCGCCGTACGCCGCCGGGCCGTGGCTGTTCAGTCATAACGGCGCGGTGCGCGGCTGGCCAGGCTCCCTGGAACCGCTCGCCCTGACGCTGCCCGCGGCCGAGCTGCTCTCGCTCGAGGCCCGCTGCGACTCCGCGCTGGTGTGGGCGCTGGTGCTGCACCGGCTGCGCGACGGCGACGAACTGGGCCAGGCGCTGGCCGACACCGTCCGGGAGATCGCCGCGGCCGCGCCGGGTTCCCGGCTCAATCTGCTCCTCACGGACGGCGAGACGATCGTGGCGACCGCATGGGGCGACACGCTCTGGTATCTGGCCGAGCCGGGCCGCCGCACGGTCGTGGCCTCGGAGCCGTACGACGACGATCCGCACTGGCGCGAGGTTCCCGACCACAGCCTGCTGGCCGCGACCCGCTCCGATGTCCTGCTGACCCCGCTCAAGGAGCCCACCGCGTGAGCCCGTTCCTGCTGACCCGAACCCTGCCCGAGGACGCGACGGACGCCGCCCTGCGCGCGGATGTGCTGCACGGCCTGACCCGTACGCCCAAGACTCTGCCGCCGAAGTGGTTCTACGACGCCCGCGGCAGCGAGCTGTTCGAGGAGATCACCCGGCTGCCCGAGTACTACCCGACGCGTGCCGAGCGGGAGATCCTGGCCGCCCGCGCATCCGAGATCGCCGCGGTGAGCGGGGCACGCACCCTGGTGGAGCTGGGCTCCGGCTCCTCGGAGAAGACCCGGCATCTGCTGGACGAGCTTCACACTCTGCACAGTTATGTGCCGGTCGATGTGAGCGAGAGCGCTCTGACGGGCGCGGCTCAGTCGCTGCTCGCCGAGCGGCCCGGGCTGAACGTCCATGCCCTGATCGCCGACTTCACGCGCGGCCTTGTGCTGCCCGGCACCCCGGGGCCGCGGCTGGTCGCCTTCCTGGGCGGCACGATCGGCAATCTGCTGCCCGCCGAGCGCGCCGTGTTCCTGCGCTCCGTGCGGTCACTTCTCGCACCCGGCGACAGTCTGCTGCTCGGCACTGATCTGGTGAAGGACGAGGAAGTCCTGGTCAGGGCGTACGACGACGCGTCCGGTGTGACGGCCGCGTTCAACAAGAACGTGCTGTCCGTCATCGCCCGGGAGCTGGGCGCGGACGTCGACCCCGCCGACTTCGACCATGTGGCGGTGTGGGACCGCGAACAGGAGTGGATCGAGATGCGGCTGCGGGCCCGCTCCGCGCTGACCGTGAAGATCCCCGAGCTGGATCTGGCGGTCTCCTTCGCAGCGGGCGAGGAGATGCGTACGGAGGTGTCGGCGAAGTTCCGTCAGGAGGGTGTACGCACCGAACTGGCCGAAGGCGGGATGGAATTGACGCACTGGTGGACGGATACGGAAGGCAGGTTCGCGCTCTCTCTCGCGACGGCGCGCTGAGCCGCGCGGGCCAGTGAGCGGCGGTCGGGGCAGCTCCCCGCCGGGATGACCGGCAGCAGCCGGATCTCCGCGGTGAGGCCGCCGGCCGCCGCGACCCGCCACAGGGACGCGGCCAGCGGGTCGTCGCCGACGAACGCGGCCGCTCCGGTGGGCAGATAGGTGATGCGTACGGGCTGGACTGCGGCGCCCGCGTCCAGCGCGGCCTGGAAGACGGCGGGCCGGAACCTGCCCTGACCGCGTCCGCACCAGGTGGACCCTTCGGGGAAGGCTATGACGCGTGCCCCGCCGTCGAGCGCGGACGCCATCTCGCGGACGGTGGCGGGCAGCGCACGGAGCCGGTCGCGCTCCAGGAAGAGGGTGCCTCCCCGGGCGGCCAGCGGCCCGAGGACGGGCCAGCGCCGCACCTCGGTCTTGGCAAGCATCCGTCCGGGCAGGGCCGCCGCGATCAGCGGTATGTCCAGCCAGGAGATGTGGTTGGCAACGACCAGCGAGGCCCGGGGGCCGTGCGGCCTGCCGACGATCCGGACGCGCACGCCGAAGGCGCGCAGCACCGCACGCGCCCAGCTCCGGGTCATGACGTCCCGGACCCGGGCGCCGAACAGTGCGCCGAGCAGCGCGGCCAACGGCGCGAGCAGCAGACCCGCGACGACGGCCAGCGTCCCGGCCAGCAGCCGGGCAGCCGCCCTGAGCGCCCCGGCCGCCGGGCCGTGGTGTGTCGCGCAGCCCCGCGGGGTGCAGGGCGCGCTGGGCAGCCAGACGCTCATCGCACCGGGGCGAGGGAGAGGAAGTGCCGCAGGTATCGGGGGTTGGTGCGGCGCAGCGAGAGCAGGACGTAAAGGTCCGCGACACCGAAGTCGGGGTCGTGGGCGGGCGCTCCGCAGACCCAGGCGCCCAGTCGCAGATAGCCGCGGAGCAGGGCGGGCAGCTCGGTGCGCCCGGCGGGCCGCTCGACGGAGTCGGGGTTCCAGAGCTTGTGGGGCGTGACCCAGTACTCCTCGGGGGCGAGGTTCTTGGCCTTCACGGTGTCCCAGGTGGCGGCCGCGAGGGTGCCGCCGTCGGCGAGCGGGATCGAGCAGCAGCCGGCCAGCCAGTTGTGTCCGGTGCGGACCATGTAGCGGGCGAGTCCGGCCCAGATGAGCGCGATGACGGCGCCGTTGCGGTGCAGGGGGTGGACGCAGGAGCGGCCGACCTCGACGAGGTCGTCGCGGATCGGGGAGAGCCTGGCGAGATCGAACTCGCCCTCGGAATAGAGGCGTCCGGCGACCCGGGCGCGGTCGGGCGGGAGCAGCCGGTAGGTGCCGACGACCTCACCGGTGTCCGCCTCACGGACCAGGAGGTGGTCGCAGTACGCGTCCAGGGCGTCTATGTCCAGGCCCGGCTCGGGGCCGTCGAGCCTGGCTCCCATCTCCCCGGCGAAGACCTGGTGACGCAGCCGCTGTGCGGCCCGTACGTCCTCCTGGTCGCGGGCGAGGGAGACGACATAACGGGGCTGGTCGGTTTCCTGGCCGGGAGCGGGGAGGGGTGAAGGCAGGGGCGCGGAGAGCTGTGTGTGGAGAGGGGCGGGGACGACGGCTGGCGATGCGGTCATGGCGGTCTCCTGTGCCGGACGGTGAGGGACGGACCGCGGGTGCGGCGGCCCGGCTCCTTACTTCTTCCGTGGCCGGCTGGATTCGACATGACCGCTCGGCGGAGAGGGGATGTGCGACGGCTGAATGCCGGGGAATGCGGTGCCACCGAGCGTGCACAGACGGTAGGGACGGCTACCGGCTCAGTGGGGCGCGAGTGCGGCGGTGATGCGCTCGGACGCGGCTCGCGCCGCCCGTCCGGGCTCCTTGCCCTGGAGTACCGCCGTCATGTACGGCTTGATCGGGTTGTCGGCCTCGACGCTCGCCCACTGCGGGGAATTGGGTGTGGCCCTGCCGTGTGCGGCTCCCGCGGCCATCGCCGCGGTGCTCTCCTCACCTGTGAGGACAGCCGCGAGGGTGGTTTTGTTGGGCACGTAGTGCATCGTCCTGGCGAGGTCCGTCTGCCACTTCGCGCCCGCCAGCGCCTTGACGACGTCGAGCGCGGCCGACCGCTCGCGGGCGTTCTCCGGGATGATCAGATCGGAGCCGCCGGTGAAGACGGCGCCCGGCCGGCCGGCCGTCTTGCCCGGCACGGGAAAGAAGCCCAGCTTTCCCTTGAGCCGGGGATTGCGCTTCTCGATGACGGTGGCGGCGCTCGGCACCGCGATCATCTGGGCGACGTCACCCTTGGCGAAGACCTCGGCCTGCGGTGGTGTCTCCTCGTCCGCGTCCTTGGGTCCTTCGCCGTACGACTGCAGCTTCTTGTAGAACGCCATCCCTCTCAGCGCCGCGGGAGTGTCCAGGGCGCCCTCCCATTCGCCTCTCTCGACGGCCAGTTCCCCGCCCTCGTCCCAGATGAAGCCGGCCAGGCTGTACCAGTCCTGGCCGGAGAGGTAGATGCCCTGGACGCCGCCGCGGTTGAGTTTCCCGGAGTCCTCGAGCCACTGGGAACGGGTCGTGGGCGGCTGTTTGATCCCGGCGCCGGCGAAGAGGTCCTTGTTGTAGATGACGACACGGTTGGCCGCGTACCAAGGGATGCCGTACTGCGAGCCGTTGATGCTGCCCGGCTCCGCGAGGCCGGGCAGCCAGTCGTCACTGCCGAGGTCTCTGACCGATTCGAGCGTGAGGTCCCACAGTGCGTCGCTCTCCGCGTACTGCGCGACCTGGGTGTTGCCGACCTCGATGACGTCCGGCGCCTTCTTGCTCTCCAGCGCGGCGGTGACCTTCTTGCCGATGCCGGTCCACTCCTGGAAGGTGAATTCCAGCTTCACGGACGGGTTTTCCTGCTTGTAGGCGCTGGTGAAGCGTTTGAGGAAGTCGTCGGTGACGCTGTCCTTCATCAGCCAGATCCTGACCGTGCGGGTCCCGGATCCGCCACCCGGGAGAAGCCCGCAGCCGCCGACTGCGGCGGCGGAGACGAGCGCGACGGACACGGCGAGTGAGCGGTTCTTCACGAGGGCCACCTTCTGCGTGAGAGCACGGGAGCATGAACCCGACATGGGGGGAAGCGCGCTCCGCGCTTGCACGGGTGTGGCTGGAGTTTGGTATGTACCAAAGAGCCGGTCAAGACCGGGAAAATGTGACCGGGTTACTTCGGCGGACGGATGCCCGCCCGGAGTGCGCCCCTTCGGGCATGGTCACCGGCCGCCCGGCACGGTGTCCTCGACAGCCGGTCCGGCCGCCCGGTGGGCGGCGATCCGGGCGGTGACCTGAGCCGGCGTCAGCACCTCGTCCCGCCCATGCAGTCCGCACCGCGCCACCAGGCACACCTCATGGACGCGTCCAGTGGACGCTGTGCCGATGCGCATACCCATGTTGATCATGACAGCCATCGCGAGACGCCTCCCCGTGGGACCGTGCGGGTGATGGCCGCCACGCCGCGGCACGCCACCAGTAGGGCGGCTGGGCTCGACCGGGTTCAATGGCTCGCAGCATCAAGCTGGTCTTTTTGCACCGGGCACCGGACACCTTGTGGCGCGGCGAAGTGACCGGTCCGGGTGAGCCACGCCAGTCCCGGTCGCGCACCAGCACCAGTGGGAGAACATCGGCAGCCCAGTAGAGGTGGTGTCCGTCAGTGGACCAGCGGGTGACGGTGCTCAGCGAGAGCCGGGATGATCCGTTCGCGCTGCACCTGGCCGCATCGGCGGTGCTCGACGACCGGGGAACCGTGGTCGGCTGGAGCCGGCTGGCCCAGGACCTGCTCGGCTACCCGGAGACAGCTGTGCTCGGCCGTCCGGCGCTCGAAGTCCTGATCGATCCCCGCGACCTGCGGGCCGCCAAGGACGCCGCGGCGACGTGCAGGAGAGCGGGAGGCTGGTTCGGTGTCCTGGCGGTGCGGCACCGCAGCGGGCGGCTCGTCGAGATGGCGTTCAGGGCACGTGCCCTCCTGCGCGGTGGCGATGTCCACGAGTGGTTCCTTGTCGGGGCGCCGGCGACGGAGGTACTCGAGTGGCAGAGGGATCGCGCGGTTCTCGACGGGCTGTTCCGCCGGTGCCCGATCGGCCTTGTCGTCCACAGTCCCGAGATGACGATTCTCCGGGTCAACCGGGCCGTCGAACGGTTCACCGGCGTTCCGGCCGTCTCATTTCGGGGAATGCCCACCGGCGCGTTGCTGGTCGCCGAGGACGCCCGGAACTCCGTGGACCGGGTGCGCCGGGTGATGCAGACCGGAAGATCACTGGTCTCCACCGAGCAGTACGCCCGCCTCGAGCGGGATCCGGCACGAGAGCGGGCCGCGTCCGTCTCGGCCTTCCGGCTGGAGGATCCCGCGGGCCGGGTCCTGGGAGTGGCCGAGACCGTCGAGGACGTCACCGAACGTCATCGGGCTCGACTTCGGCTGGCGCTCCTCGCCCAAGCCGGCGCCCGCATCGGAACCACGCTCGATGTGGGAGAAACGGCCTGGGAGCTCGCTGATGTGATGGCCCCTCAGCTGGCCGACCACGTATCGGTGGACGTGGCGCAACCGGTGACGCGCGGTGAGGAGCCGGCGCAGGGCTCGATGGATCCTGTCGTACGGGTGGCGGTTCGCAGCGTTCTGGCCCAGCAGCCCGGACTGCCGCAGCCGGGAGGGGAGCCCGTCGAGTTCCCACCGGACACCCCACAGGCCAGGTGCCTGGCCGACGGGCAGGCCGTCCTGGAATCCGTTCTTCCCACTGACTGGTTCTCCATGGAACCGCGCCAGGGTGAGCACATTCCCGACCCGGATGTCCATTCCCTGATCGTGGTGCCCCTGGCCGCACGGGGCATGGTGCTGGGCACGATGAGCCTGTGGCGCTCGCGGCGCCCCGACCCGTTCGAAGCGGACGACCTCACCCTGGCCCAGGAAATCGCCTCGCGCGCCGCCGTGTGCATCGACAATGCCCGGCGCTACACCCAGCAGCAACAGACCGCGCTCACCCTGCAACGCAGCCTGCTGCCGAGGGCGGTTCCCCACCAGCAGGCCGTTGAAGTGGCCCACCGCTACCTCCCCTCCAGGGCGGCCTCGGGGCCGGGCGGCGACTGGTTCGATGTCATCCCCCTGTCCGGGGCCAGGGTCGCGCTGGTTGTCGGCGACGTGGTCGGCCACGGCCTCCACGCCGCAGCCACCATGGGCCGACTGCGTACCGCCGTGCACACCCTGGCCAGCCTCGACCTGGAACCGGACGAGGTCCTCTCCCGCCTGGACGACCTGGTCAACCTGCTGGCCGCCGAACAAGAAGCAGTCGGTGAACAGTCCGTGGGCGACCAGGTCATCGGCGCCACCTGTCTGTATGCCCTCTACGACCCGGTCTCCCGGCTGTGCTCCGCGGCCCGCGCCGGCCACCCGCCACCTGCGGTGACCACCCCGGACGGTCAGGTGAGCCTGCTCGAGCTGCCCGCCGGCCCACCGCTCGGCCTGGGCGGCCTGCCGTTCGAGGCCCGGGACATCGAACTGGCCGAGGGAAGCCTGCTCACCCTCTACACCAACGGACTCATCGGTGAACGCCACATCGACGTCGACACGGGTCTGGCACGGCTGTGCGCGGCGCTCACCCGCCCCGCCGACCCCCTGGAACGGACCTGTCAGGCGGTGGTCGACTCGCTCGTACCCGCTCACCCCGCCGACGACATCGCCCTGCTCATCGCCCGCTCCCGCGTGCTCCCCCCGCAGAACGTCGCCTCCTGGCAACTTCCGCTGGAGCCGACCTCCGCCGCCCGGGCCAGGACACTGACGACAGCTCAGCTGACCGAATGGGGCCTGGAGCACCTGGCCTTCACCACCGAGCTCGTCGCCAGCGAGTTGGTCACCAACGCCTACCGGTACGCCAGCGGTCCGGTGACCCTGCGGCTCATCCGTGAACGATCCCTGATCTGTGAGGTCACCGACACCAGCCACACCTCGCCGCATCTGCGCCGGGCACGCACCACTGACGAGGGCGGGCGTGGCCTGTTCCTGGTCGCCCAGCTGACCGAGCGCTGGGGCACGCGCTACACCCGCGAGGGGAAGACCGTCTGGACCGAACAATCGCTGCTGGGGCAGTAGATCGTCCGGCACGACGGAGACGCACCGACGAACGCGACAAGGTGACCGGGGTGCCGTCAGGTGGACGTCACGGGACGGAGGGGTGATGCCCTGATCAAGCCCCCGGCCCGGCCGCGGACGCCCCTCGCCGCTCCCGACGCCTCGCGCAGCGCCTCCTGGTGGGGCACCGTTGAGTGAACGTATCGAGAGGAGTGCGGCACCCATGTCGAATCACACCTACCGGGTCACCGAGATCGTCGGCACCTCACCGGAGGGCGTCGACCAGGCCATCCACAACGGCATCACCCGTGCGGCCCAGACCCTGCGGGGACTGGACTGGTTCGAGGTGACCCAGGTCCGCGGCCAGATCGTCGACGGGCAGATCCAGCACTACCAGGTCGGCCTCAAGGTGGGCTTCCGCCTCGAGGACGGCGAGTGACCGGCTGACAGGAGGACGGTCCGCCGGCCGTCGGGATCAGGGCGGGTCAGGTACGGCCCTCGCGCTCCTGCGCGTCCTTCAGCGCCTCGGTCGTACCGGTCGCCCACCGGGCCCGTACGACCGGGAAGCCGGCCCATTCGGCTTCGTCGCACACCAGCTCGTCGTCGTCCACCAGCATCCGGATCTCCCGGTCCCGGCCCAGCCGCCGCAGGATCTCCAGCTTGGTGGTGCGGGCCGGCCGGCGGTCGTCGTTGCGCCGCATGAAGACCCTCCCCTCCGGCAGCCCCTGCGCCGCCAGCCAGTCGAGGGTGTCCCTGCGGCACCGTTCCGGCCTGCCAGTGAGGTACCTGACCTCGCATTCCTCGGCGGCCTGCAGGCACAGCTCGACGCCCTTCGCCAGCGGCGGGTCGTCGGGGGCGGCCCTGAAGAAGGCGTCCCAGTCCCGCGGCCTGCGCTCCAGGAAGTGCTGGCGGTGCCCGGAGTCGGCGAGCGTCCCGTCCAGATCGAATACGGCCAGTGGCCTGCTGCTTCGTGTCACGGCCCCAAGCGTAGGCAACGCCGGGGAATCCTCGCGTGGCGAGAGCGTTGTAACCGGTTGTGAGCTCAGTGATCGCGTCCGTCCGCCTCTCCGTACTCGACCGTTCGCGCACCCGCGAGGGGCACGACGGGCCCGAGGCCCTGCGCGACACCGTCCGGCTCGCCCAGCAGCTGGAGACGCTCGGCTATCACCGCTTCTGGGTCTCCGAGCACCACAGCGTGCCGGGCGTGGCGGGCTCCGCGCCGACCGTCCTGGCCTCGGCCGTCGCCGCCGCGACCGCCACGATCCGCGTCGGCACGGGCGGCGTGATGCTCCCCAACCATCAACCGCTGGTCGTCGCCGAGCAGTTCGGGGTGCTGGAGTCGCTCTTCCCGGGGCGGATCGACATGGGTCTGGGCCGCTCGGTCGGCTTCACGGACGGGATACGCCGGGCGCTGGGCCGCGACAAGAAGGACGCGGAGGACTTCGCCGGGCAGCTGGAGGAGCTGCTCGGCTGGTTCACGGGCGAACAGACGGCACATCCGCAGGTGCACGCCCGTCCGGCGGAGGGCCTGCGTGTCCCGCCGTACCTCCTGGCCACCGGCGGAGGGGCGGGGATTGCGGCCGGGGCCGGGCTGCCGCTGGTCGTCGGCGACATCCGGGGCCGAGACCGGATGCTGGCCGCCATCGACCGCTATCGGCAGGAGTTCCGTCCTTCCGCCTGGTCCGAGCGGCCCTATGTCGTCATCGCGGGCACGGTCGCGGTCGCCGCCACGGAGGATGCGGCCCGCAGGCTGCTGATGCCGGAGGCATGGTCGCTGGCGTACTCCCGTACGCACGGCGAATTCCCGCCGCTCGCCCCGCCGGAGCGGATCGAGGAGCTGACGATGACGGCGAAGCAGCGCGAGTCCTACGAGGCCGGGCTCACCGGCCATATAGCGGGGACCGAGCAGCAGGTCACGGACGCGCTGGAGGCGGTGGTGAAGGACAGCGCCGCCGATGAGGTGCTGGTCACGACGAGTACGTACGACCGCGGGGCTCTGCTGGACTCGTTCCGGCGCCTCGCCCGGATCACGGGGGCTGACCAGCGCGGACGCCTGGAATGATCCGTCGTGCGCAGGCGTCACGACGAGCCGGCGACCGGGCCGGGTCCCGCCGCTGCCGAGGGGCTGATGCGGCGCCGGGCCGGGCGGCGACGAAGGGTGGTCGCATCGCCGCCGCCGGCGGACCGGGCGAAGGGACGGCACGGCCCGCAGCCGTACCGCCGCCCGCCTCGTGCGGTCCCTTCGCTAGGCCACTGTGTCGAATGTGTAGTGGGGGGTGTGGTCGAGCATGTCGGCGGGCGTCACATCGTTCCACGGGCGCATCGTGTCGTGGAGGTCCACGACATTGGCCGTCCCGGCGGCCGGCAGATAGGCGGAACCCGGGTGGCGGGCCTGCCAGTCGGCCCAGAGCTTGTCGATGAAGGCGTGGTGCAGCCAGAACACCGGGTCGTTCGGGGAGACCCCTGTGGCCATCTGACCGCCGACCCACACATGCACCCGGTTGTGCAGGTTGACGCCGCGCCAGCCTTCCAGGTGATTGCGGAAGCTGTCCGACGCGCTGTTCCACGGCGGTGCGTCATAGGTGGCCATGGCCAGCACGGAGTCGACCTCGGCCCGGGTCGGAAGCTGCCGCCCGCCCGCGCCGAGGTCCCGGCGCAGATAGCCGCGCCCGTCGACGCGTACGGACACCGGCCACTTGCCGGAGACGGACGCGAACGGGCCGTCCATCACCTGGCCGTCTCTGCTGCGGCCGGTGCCACCGAGGAAGTCGGCCGCCCAGAGGGAGGAGCCAGCGGTGCGGTCCGCCGTCCAGTCCCAGTACGGGAGCGCCACGGACGGGTCCACGGCCTGGAGTTGCTGCTCGAACTGTATGAGGAACCTGCGGTGCCACGGCAGGAAGGACGGCGAGCGGTGTCCGACCCGGTCGCCGTTGTCGGTGTCGCTCATGATGAAGGCGTTGTGGGTGGTGACGAAGGTGTCGTACCGCCCATTGCGCTTGAGCTCGAGCAGCGCGTCGACGAAGCGGCGCTTCTCGGTGGCGGTGAGCAGGGCCTGGTTCTTGCGTACGGTCATGGTGGTGCTCCCGGATCAGGCGAGGACGAGGGGGACGAGCTCGGCGCCCTGGAGTTCCACCACGGCGGCGCGGGCCACCGCGCGGGGCGTGGCGAACGGCTCGTAGTGGTTGACGACGCTGATCCAGGTGCCATCGGCGTTGCGCATCACATGCAGCTCATCGCCGTCTATGCGTACCGCGTAGCCGCCGTGTTCTCCGTTTCCGTGGTGGCCACCGCCGTGGTGGCCACCGCCGTGCGAGAGCGCGCCCTGTATACGGCGTCCCTGGTAGACCTCGTCGAACGGCGCGGGGTCGGAGGCGTTCGGGGCGGCCGCCGCCGGCTGTGCCGATGCTGCGGTCGCGAGATCCGCGACGGCGAGTCCGGCGAGTGCGCTCGCGGCGGCGCCCAGGGCGCGTCGGCGGGTGAGTTCAGGCATGGCAAACCCCCAGAGATGGCAGTGCTTCGGTAGGTGGCGGGCGTGGTCGGCGCCCGTTACCCGGCCATACCTACCGGCTCACCCGAACACCGCGGAAATCTCCGGGTACTGGTTGGCCGCTATGCGGACATGTCGCGATACACAGTGCAGAGTTGAACGAAGTTGATCTTGCTGTCCTCGCGCTCGATCAGCCCTCAGGACACAAATCCTGCGGCCAATATGACAGTTTCATGAAAAATTTGTTGCCCGGGGCGAGGAAGCGTGGGCGGCCTCACACAGGAAAGCTGTCCTGAATCTCCCGTCCCGGGCGCAACGGCGGCCTCAGCGACGAACTTTCCGGGTCGCCCGCAGCCACTCCTTGTTCATCGCCGCGATCGACGGCAGCGGGATCCCCTTCGGGCACGCCGTCGCACATTCGCCGGTCAGCGTGCAGCCGCCGAAGCCCTCCTCGTCCATCGCCGCGACCATGTCGAGCACCCGGGTCTCGCGCTCGGGCGCGCCCTGCGGCAGCACACTGAGGTGGTTGATCTTCGCCGAGGTGAAGAGCATCGCCGAGCCGTTGGGACAGGCGGCGACGCAGGCGCCGCAGCCGATGCACTCCGCGTGCTCGAAGGCGAAGTCGGCATCCGGTTTCGGAACCGGCGTGGCGTGGGCCTCGGGCGCGGAGCCGGTCGGGGCGCTGATGTAGCCGCCGGCCCGGATGATCCGGTCGAAGGCCGAGCGGTCCACGACCAGGTCCTTCACCACCGGGAAGGCGGAGGCCCGCCATGGCTCGACGTCGATGGTGTCGCCGTCCTTGAAGGACCGCATATGGAGCTGGCACGTGGTGGTGCGCTCCGGACCGTGGGCGTCGCCGTTGATGACCAGGCTGCAGGCGCCGCAGATGCCCTCGCGGCAGTCGTGGTCGAAGGCGACCGGCTCGTCGCCCTTGAGGATGAGCTCCTCGTTGAGGGTGTCGAGCATCTCGAGGAACGACATGTCCTTTGAGATGCCGTCGACCTCGTACGTGGCCATGGCGCCGGTGGCGTCGGCGTTCTGCTGGCGCCAGACGCGCAGGATGAGCTTCATGCGTAGCTCCGCTGAGTGGGGTGGACGTACTCGAAGACGAGGTCTTCCTTGTGCAGGACGGGCGGCTCGCCGGCCCCGCCGCCTCCCGGGGCCCGCCCCCCGGCTGCCCCGTATTCCCAGGCGGCCACGTAGCCGAACTCCTCGTCCCTGCGGGCGGCTTCGCCGTCCGGGGTCTGGGACTCCTCGCGGAAGTGGCCGCCGCAGGACTCGGCGCGGTGGAGTGCGTCGAGGCACATCAGCTCGGCGAGCTCCAGATAGTCGACGATCCGGTTGGCCTTCTCCAGCGACTGGTTGAACTCCTCACCCCTTCCCGGCACCTTGATGCGGCGCCAGAACTCCTCGCGGATCTGCGGAATCCGCTCGAGCGCCTTGCGCAGCCCCTCGTCGGTCCGGGCCATTCCGCAGAACTCCCACATGAGTTGGCCGAGTTCGCGGTGGAAGGAGTCGGGCGTGCGGTCGCCGTTGACGGCCAGCAGGAGGTTCAGCCGGTCCTCGGTCTCGGCGAGCACCTCCGCCACGGCCGGGTGCGAGGCGTCGACAGTCTCCGGGTGCGGATTGCGGGCGAGATAGTCGTTGATCGTGGACGGCAGGACGAAGTACCCGTCGGCGAGGCCCTGCATCAGCGCGGACGCGCCCAGCCGATTCGCGCCGTGGTCCGAGAAGTTGGCCTCGCCGACTGCGAAGAGCCCCGGGACGGTGGTCTGCAGGTCGTAGTCGACCCACAGGCCGCCCATCGTGTAGTGCACCGCCGGGTAGATCCGCATGGGGACCTCGTACGGATTCTCGGCAGTGATCCGCTCGTACATGTCGAAGAGGTTTCCGTACCTCTCCGCGACCCTGTCCCGGCCCATCCGCCGGATGGCGTCGGCGAAGTCCAGGTAGACACCCTGGCCGCCGGGGCCGACGCCGCGGCCCTCGTCGCAGACGTTCTTCGCGGCGCGCGATGCGATGTCGCGTGGGACGAGGTTGCCGAAGGAGGGATAGATCCGCTCCAGGTAGTAGTCGCGCTCGTCCTCCGGGATCTCGTTCGGCGGCCGCTCGTCGCCGTGCGCCCTGGGCACCCAGATACGGCCGTCGTTGCGCAGCGACTCGCTCATCAGGGTCAGCTTGGACTGGTGCTCGCCGGTGCGCGGGATGCAGGTGGGGTGGATCTGGGTGAAGCAGGGGTTGGCGAAATACGCGCCGCGCCGATGGGCCCGCCAGATCGCGGTGGCGTTGGAGTTCATGGCGTTCGTCGACAGATAGAAGACATTGCCGTAACCGCCGGAGGCGAGCACCACCGCGTCCGCGAAGTGGCTGGAGACCTCGCCGGTGATCAGATCGCGTGCGACGATGCCGCGGGCCCGTCCGCCGACGACGATCAGATCGAGCATCTCGGTCCTGGCGTGCATCTCCACGGTGTCGGCGGCGATCTGCCGGGAGAGCGCCTGGTAGGCGCCGAGCAGCAGCTGCTGCCCCGTCTGGCCGCGGGCGTAGAAGGTGCGGGAGACCTGGACACCGCCGAAGGACCGGGTGTCGAGAAGGCCGCCGTACTCGCGGGCGAACGGCACACCCTGCGCCACGCACTGGTCGATGATCTCCACCGAGATCTGGGCCAGGCGGTGGACGTTGGACTCGCGGGCGCGGAAGTCGCCGCCCTTGACCGTGTCGTAGAAGAGGCGGTGGATCGAGTCGCCGTCGTTGCGGTAGTTCTTGGCGGCGTTGATTCCGCCCTGGGCGGCGATGGAGTGCGCCCGTCGCGGTGAGTCCTGATAGCAGAACTGGACGACGTGGTAGCCCTGTTCGGCGAGGGTCGCGCCGGCGGCGCCGCCGGCGAGGCCGGTGCCGACGACGATGACGGTGTGCTTGCGGCGGTTGGCCGGGTTGACCAGTTTGGCCTCGAAGCGCCGCCGGTCCCAGCGCTCTGCCACGGGTCCTTCGGGGGCCTTGGTGTCGGCGACAGGAGCGCCCGTCCTGTAGTTCAGGTAGTTCATGTCAGCTCACCACTCCGGTCATGACGGCGACGGGTACGGAGATGAAGCCCGCGGTCAGCACCAGCGCGAGGACTCCTGCGACCGCCTTGAGCACCCGGTCGCGGGCGGCGTTGCCCACGCCGAGGGTCTGGGCGGCGCTCCAGAAGCCGTGCCGGATGTGCAGTCCGACGGCGAGCATCGCGACGATGTAGATGACGTTGCCGTACCAGGTGGAGAAGGTCGCGACGACGTTCTCGTACGGATGGCCCGGCTGCGCGTTCTCGTTGACCGTGAGCGTCGTCAGATCCAGCAGATGCCAGACGATGAACAGCGCGACGATGACGCCGCCCCAGCGCATGGTGCGGGTGGCGTAGCCGGCCCGGCGCCGCTTGTGCGCGTACTGGACGGGCCTGGCCTTCAGATCCCGCTTGCTGAGCTGGTACGCCGATATGCCGTGGCCCACGACGGCCGCGAGCAGCACCAGGCGGACGATCCAGAGCGCCCAGGAGTAGTGCAGGACGGGCTCGCCCATCGTGCGCAGCCAGTGGCCGTAGGCGTTGAACTCCCCCGCCCCGAAGAAGACTTTGAGGTTGCCCATCACATGCGCGACCAGATAGCCGAGCATGATCAGGCCACTGACGGCCATGACCGTCTTCTTGCCGACGGTCGATCCCCAGAACGTACGCGTAAGAGACGGTTTTCGATCCGTCCGCTGTACCAGAGCCATGTACAGAGACGCTAGGGCCGGAGGACCCAAGAGGTCCAAGACATGATTCGGCTCATTTCCATAGGCATGCCCTATCGTGAGGGGATGCAGTTCCAGCAGCTTCTGTACTTCGTGGCGGTCGCCGAGACGCGCCACTTCACCCGCGCCGCCGAGCGGGTGCATGTCGCCCAGCCGTCCCTCTCACAGCAGATCCGGGCGCTGGAGAAGGAGCTCGGGGCGGAGCTGTTCAGCCGGGCCCGCGGCAATATCGCGCTCACGGACGCCGGGGAGGCGCTGCTTCCGCTGGCCCGCCGCATCCTGGCCGACACCGACACCGCACGGCATGAGGTCCAGGAGCTCGCGCAGCTGCGCCGCGGCCGGGTCAGGCTGGGCGCGACGCCCAGCCTCTGCACGGGTCTGCTGCCGGATGTGCTGCGGACCTTCCACGATCGGCACCCGGGCATCCAGCTGCTGATCGAGGAGAGCGGTTCGCACGATCTCGTACGGGAGCTGGCCCGCGGGTCTCTCGATCTGGCCCTGATCGCGCTGCCGCTGCCGCCCGCCTCCCCCGCGCTGACCACGGTCGAGCTGCTGCGCGAGGATCTGGTCGTCGTGTCATCGGCCGCGGCGAAGGCCCCGCACCGGCCGGTGCGTATCGCCGATCTGCAGGACGAACCGCTGGTGATGTTCCGGCACGGCTACGACCTGCGCGAGCTGACGGTCGCCGCATGCCGCGCGGAGGGCTTCGAGCCGGCCTTCACCGTGGAGGGCGGCGAGATGGACGCCGTACTCGGTTTCGTACGGGCCGGGCTGGGCATCGCGGTGGTGCCGAGCATGGTGGCGGAGCGCGCCGGGCGCGATCTGCGGGTCACTCGGCTCGCCCGGCCGGGACTGCGCCGTACGATCGCGCTCGCCCACCGCAGCGATGTCGCCCCGCCGCGCGCCGCCCGGGAGCTGCAGCGGGTGCTGCTGAGCTCGCGGGCAGCGGTGCTTTAGCAGTGCGGCCGGTGGCGGGTGCGGGAGCGCCTGCCACCGGCCGCCGCGTCGGGGCGCGGTCTTCGGCTGTTGACCTCAATCGCCTCACGGACTTGATGGCGCGGCCGTGGCCCACATTTCAAGCCTCGTGGGGTTCCCCGGACGAAGTCTGGGGGGAGATTGAGGCGCGGGGTCCGGGGCGGAGCCCCGGGAAAACTACACCGCGTCGGCCAGCACCAGGGCGTGGATCCGGTCGGGCGCGCCGGGCCGGGCGTAGTACCAGCCCTGTGCGGTGTCGCAACCGAGCTCGCGCAGTTGCTCGGCCTGGGCGCCGGTCTCCACGCCCTCCACCGTCACGGCCAGCTGCAGACTGTGCGCCAGCGAGACGATCCCCTCGACGATCTTCAGATCGACGGGGTCGGCCGGGTGCCGCTGCATGCCCTGGGTGAAGGAACGGTCCAGTTTGAGCACGCTCACCGGCAGTCGGCGCAGATTGGCGAGGTTCGAATAGCCGGTGCCGAAGTCGTCGAGCGCTATGTCCACGCCCATCTCGGCGAGCTGGCGCAGCGGCTTCAGCAGATCCTCGTCGGCTCCTATCAGCGCGGACTCAGTGACCTCCAGGCACAGGGCGCCCGGTTCGAGGCCGGAGCGCTGGAGGACGTCGACCGTGTCCGCGACCAGTCCGGGGTGGTGGAGCTGGGCGGGCGAGAGATTGACGTTGATCCGCAGCGGGCCGCCGTCGGAATGGCGCTTCTGCCAGTAGCGGGCCTGGCGTACGGCCTCCTGGAGCACCCAGCGGCCCAGCGGCACGATCAGTCCGGTGTGCTCGGCGAGCGGAATGAAACGGTCCGGGCCGAGTACGCCGTGCTGCGGATGGCACCAGCGCACCAGCGCCTCGGCCCCGTGCACGCTCCCGTCACCCAGGTGCACCAACGGCTGGTACTCGATGAAGAACTCACCGCGGTCCAGGGCCGCCGGCAGCGCGGTGGTCAGTCCGTGCCGGGTGATGGCGCGGGCGTCCGCCTCCGGGTCGGCGAGCTCGAAGCGGTTGCCCCCCGCCGACTTGGCGCGGTACATGGTGATGTCGGCGCTGCGCAGTACTTCGGCGGTGGTGCGCTCACCGGCGGGCCCCTCGACGATGCCGATGCTTCCGCGGACGGTGAACTCCCGGCCGTCGACACGGATGGGCGAGGCAAGCGCGCCGAGGATACGGGTGGCGAGATCGTCCACCTCGCGCTGGGTGTCGGGTCCGGTGGTCAGCGCCACGAACTCGTCACCGCCGAGCCGTGCCACCATCTCGCCGGGCGCGGTGGCGCAGCTCTGCAGCCGGTCCGCGACCTCGACCAGCAGCCGGTCGCCCGCCGCGTGGCCCAGACTGTCGTTGATCGCCTTGAAGCCGTCGAGGTCGAGGTAGCAGAGGCCGAAGCGGGCGCCGTCGCCGGTGGCGGAGAGCGCCTTCTCCAGCCGCTCGAAGAAGAGTGTGCGGTTGGGCAGCCCGGTCAGCGCGTCGTGCGTAGCCTCGTAGCGCAGCCGCAGATTGAGCAGCCGGCGCTCGGTCGTGTCCTCCATGAGCGCCAACTGGTACTCCGGCCGGCCGTCGGCATCCCGCAGCAGAGAGACCGTCAGATTGGTCCACAGGACCGTGCCGTCGTTGCGGAAGAAGGGTTTCTCCACACGGTAGTCGTCGCGCTCGCCGCTCACCAGCTCCCGGTACAAGTCCCAGACGTGCGGCCGGTCTTCGGGATGGGCCCAGTCGGTCACCTTCCTGCCGCGCACATGGTGCTCGAGCCCGCCGAACATCCGCAGCAGGGTCTCGTTGACCTCGAGCACATTGCCTTCGAGATCGGCGATCCCGATGCCGATCGCGGCGCCCTCGAACACGGCGCGGAAGCGTGCCTCGGTGGCGTGCAGCGCCTGCACCGCGTCGCTGCGGGCCACCAGCGACGAGCGCGCGATGGCCTCCTGCTCGGCCAGCGTGCGCTCGCGCAGCCCCTGGGCGAAGCCTGCGGCCACCGCGTGCTGCAGCCGGGCACAGCGGGCCCGGCTCTCCTCGGCCGACTGCTCCGGGGCGCCCACACCGCAGTACAGGACCAGATACGCGTCGACGACGCCGAGCGTGCGGCTCAGCGCCTCGGGGTCCGTGCAGTGGGCCTCTACGAGGGCCGCTCCGGCCCGCTGCGCGGCCTGCGGGTCGAAGGGCCGCGCGTGCAGCGATTCCCTCAACCGCCGGGCCAGCGGCAGCAGATGCTTCTCGAGCTCGACCCGGGTCATCGATGTGGCCGTCACCGGGAAAATGGCCCGGCTCCAGATCGTCGCGAACCGGCGGAGTCTGTCCTCCAGTCCGTCCGGGTCCACCGCGGAACCCGTCACCTCCGGCGCCATCACGCCTTGCGCCCCACCCCGGCGAAGCCCGAGAAGGCATATGGGTCCTCATGCTCGGCGGGAGCGTCAGGCCTCCAGTGGGGCATGGACACCAGACCGGGCTCGATCATCTCGTACCCCTCGAAGAAGCGCGCGATCTCCTCGCGCGAGCGCATGACCAGCGGGTTGCGTATGTTCCTGTAGACGCCGACCGCGCCGCCCGCATGCTCCTCGGACAGCGGTATTCCTTCGAACGAGGCGTGGGTGACGATGATGAGGCTGCCGGGCGCGAGTGCGTCACGGAGCTGAGCCACGGCGCTCCGTGGATCGTCCTGGTCCTCGAGGAAGTGGAGTACCGCGACGAGGAGCAGCGCCACCGGCCGCTCCAGGTCGAGCAGTCCACCGAGCTCGGGACTGTCGAGTATCTGCTGCGGCTTGCGCAGATCAGCGGAGACGACGACGGCCTGCTCGTCGCCGTCCAGAACGGCCCTGCTGTGCGCGACGGCGACCGGATCGTGGTCGACGTAGACCACGCGGGAGGCGGCGTCGGCCTTGTGCGCCACTTCATGGACGTTGCCGAAGGTCGGAATGCCGGAGCCGATGTCGAGGAACTGCGTGACACCCTCGCTCACCGCGTAATTCACGGCCCGGCGCATGAACGCCCGGTTCGCCTGCATGATCTTCGGGAGGCCCGGCATGAACTCCATCGCCTTGCGTGCGGCTTCCCTGTCGACCTCGAAATTGTGCGAGCCGCCCAGGTAGTAGTCATAAATGCGAGACACGCTCGGCACCGATATGTCGATGCCTTGCGGGGCCCAGGCGGGACGCTCCATCGATGTCTCCAACAAGTCGCCACGGGGGAGTTCGGCCATGTTCATGGCCAGTGTTCGAGCCGAGGCTACTGATCGCCCGCCAAGAGAGCGAGCCCAAACGGAAATTAGCGGTCCGTTCTTGGTCACACGCCGGTGGCATAGCAACCGGCCCGCCATCACGCGGGGGGCGTGAGACGGGCCGGCCGGGCCGGACGCGCAGCGTGGGGACTACTTGGGCGCTCCGACCAGCTTGGCCTGGGGCGAGACGACGTACCAAGTGCCGCCCACACCCTGGCCGTTGGTGTCGCCCGGCTTGCTGTCGCCCGAGAAGGTGTAGATCGGCCAGCAGTCGATCGACTGCTGCTTGATGCCGTCAGGACGGCTGAAGGTGACGAAGCCCTTCTTGATGATTCCCTCGGTGTCGTTCTTGTCGACCGGAGCGACAACCGGCCATTTCTTGAGGCACTCTCCAGTGCACGCCGACTTCATCGGCCAGGCCGAGTCCTTCTTGAACCGGTAGACCGTCATGCCGTTCTTGTCGACGATGATCTCGCCGAGCTTGGGGTCCTTGCGGACGGAGAGTCCGGCGAGGTCCGCGGCCTGGCCACCGGCCTCTTCACCACCGTCGCCGTAACCCGATCCGGACCCGGCGCCTTCGCCACCGCCGAGTGCCTTCTTGCCGTCGGGGGCCGACGCGAACCAGGTTCCGCCGACGCCCTGGCCCTTCGCGTCACCGGGCTTGGCGTCCTTGGCGTAGCGGTACATCGGCCAGCCACCGATGGTGAGTTGCTTGGAACCGTCGGCGCGGGTGACCTCACCGATCAGCGAGGCGTCGGTGCCGGGCGCGGCCGAGGCGCCGCCGGCGGCCACGGCGGGCCATGCCTTCGCGCACTCGCCTTCGCAGTTCGACTTCGGCGGGCTGGCGGTGTCCTTGTCGAAGCGGTAGAGCGTGAAGCCGGCGCTGTCGGTGACGACCTTGCCGAGTTCCTTGCTGTCCCAGACCGCGAGTTGACCGGCCGGCTTGGCCGCCGCCTGCTGCGCCGCACCGGCGCCGTAGTCCGAGCCGTAGCCACCGTTCCCGGGCTGGGCCGGATTGGCCGCACCGACCGCCTGGCCATTGGGTGTCTCAGTGCCCTTGTCCTGACCGCACGCCGTCGTCAGCGCGAGTACGGCCGCCGCAGTCACCGCGAGCGAGGCGTTACGCCAGGTGTTCATGTCCACTCCTGTTATCCATCGAACCCGTTGCGACGCCAGGTGCGCCGTGTTCATGGCCCTAGGTACGGACAGGGGGGCGCCGTGTGTTCAACGCGCTGGAAAAAATCTTCGGAGCGGCAAACGCGAATCGTCGAAATCCGGCTTCGATCAGGGGAATTCACCCCAAGACGGAATGGCTTGATCTCATCCGCACCACTGGCTCCACCAGTCACTTCGTCCCTCCGTCCTCCGTCCTCAGTCGCCAGCCCTCAGCCCTCAGCCCTCAGTGAGGGAACCGAGGGGGTCAGATGCGCCGCGCACTGGAGGCGATCCGTGCCGGCGCGAGCGCGCGGGGCGCGGATGGTCGCGGTAGGGATGGGGCTGACGTTCGGCTCCTGGGACAGCACGGCGTCCCCCGGACGCACCAGTCCTCGGCGGCTTTCTCCCGTCTGCGCGGGCGAGGAGCAGCGTCGATCCCCACGATCGGCCGACCGGCCCGCCGTGGACGACACCTGCGGGCTTGCCGTTGGGGATGCCGCGGACCTCCCGGTACAAGAAGTCGACGCCGCCCACATCGATCGTCCGCCGCTCGTACGGCTCAATCGGCGGGAAACGCGCATCCATGCTCCATTGCCCCGCCATACCGCCCTCGACCCGGGAGGGCTCCGGCGACGCCGCAAGGCGTCGCCCCACCTCATCCACCGCCGGAACCCGGCACCGCGACACGACTGACTGTCCGCCGCATGGGGGACATCGATGCCCCATTCGCGCGACAGCGATCGCGGGCGATCCTGCCCACTCCTAGCGTTTCGGTCATCGAGGTGCATTCCCCGACCTTTGTGGAAACCAGTTCCGCAGCTGCTCCTCGGAGACCCGGAGGATTGACCATGCGCGCGATTCGTGTCGCATCCGCCGCTCTGCTGGGAGTGGCCTCACTCGCACTGACCGCCCCCACCGCGGCGGCGAACGACAGCAGACTGACTCAGCCCTTCTTCACCGTCAGCCCCTCGACCGTCGCGCCGGGCGGCCGGGTCACCCTGTCCGCCAGCGGATGCACCACCCCGGCCACTGCGACGTCCGGGGTCTTCGACCCCGTCACCATCAACCCCGGCACATCCACCTCGACCATGGTCGACGCGGACGCCAACCCGGGCACCGTGTACACGGTGCGCTTCACCTGCGGATCGCAGGTGGGAACGTTCGATCTCACCATCACCGGCAGCACTCCCACCATCAGCTCCACCGTCAGCGTCTCGCCCGGAGCCGTCCGAGGCGGTCTCGGCGGCAGCATCGGCGGACTGAACGGCGGGGAGCTGGCCGCAGGCACCGCGTTGATCGTCGCCGCGGCCACCGCCACCATCTATGTCGTACGCCGGCGCTCGTCGAGCCGTCAGCACTGACGCAACCGCCTGCAACCGTCGCTCGTATGCCCGTCGCCCCGAGTCCTGGCCAGGACTCGGGGCGACGGGCGTGGGACCGACCGGGAGGTTCGGCCGGTCAGAGCTTTCCATTGGCCATACGGCGGCGGCGGGCGATGAACAGGCTGCCCCCGATTGCCGCCGTGGCGACCAGGCCGGCGCCGATCGCCATCTCGGTGGTGCTGGGAGCGACCGAACCGCCAAGACCGCCGAGCGCGCCACGGCCCGGCAGCACGGTGAACTGCGCGGTAGCCACCGTCCCGGCGACGTTCCCGACGCCGTTGGTGCCGAGACCGTTGTTGATGACGCCGTTGTTGATGATGCCGTTGTTGTTCCCGAGACCGTTGTTGTTCCCGTCCCGGCAATCCCGGCCGTTGTTGTTGCCGTCCCGGCCGTTGTTGTTGCAGTTCCGGCCGTTGTTGTTGCCGAGACCGTTGTTGTTCCCGTCCCGGCCGTTGTTGTTGCCAAGACCGTTGTTGTTCCCGTCCCGGCCGTTGTTGTTGCCAAGACCGTTGTTGTTCCCGTCCCGGCCGTTGTTGTTGCCAAGACCGTTGTTGTTCCCGTCCCGGCCGTTGTTGTTGCCAAGACCGTTGTTGTTCCCCTCCCGGCCGTTGTTGTTGCCAAGACGGCCGTTGTTGTTCCCGAGACCGTTGTTGTTCCCGTCCCGGTCGTTCTGGTTGCCGTTCAAGCCGATCTGGTTGCCGTTGCACCTGACCGCCAGGTTGTACTGACCCGGCGCCGCATTGTTGTGGATCCGCGCGATGGCGTTCGAGATGCCCGAGCGCTGATCGGAGAGGTTGGCCTGCGGGAAGGCGTTGGACGCGACCGTGCCACCGCGGCTGCAACCCCGGACCGTGATCGTCAGGGTGCCGCCCTGGTGGATCGACTGCGGGCCGACATTGACACTGATGGGATCGTTGTTCCGGGTATCGCCGCCCGCGGCGGCCAGCGGGGCAGAGAGCCCGACGGCCACGCAGGTGGCGCCGGCCACTGCGAGAGCGCGTGAAGCACGCATCGTTGAACCTCCAGCGGAAGACGCCCCAAAGCGGGCGCTCCGGGAAATTCGACGAGTACGTCTTCCATGACGAACCCTCACTGGGGCGCGCAGCCACCGCATTTCGGCGCTGGTCCACCATGGTGAGGCGACACGCCGACGACACGCCGAAAGATCTGATGGAGTCGCAGGTCACAGACTGTCGGAATTATTATCCGCCGATTACTCGGATGGGCCATCACCGCAGGCCCACCACCCGTTCGCCTCTCCCTCCTCGCAGGTTGTGCCGAGCCCACTTAGCGTGATGACAGATGCCACGGAGGGAGAACTATGGGCCAGCAGTACGGCGGCTGGAAGTCGAGGAGGCGCTCACCCTGGGGCGTACTGACGCTCGCCCTGCTCAGCGGGATCGCCATGATAAGGAATGGCGCGGACGTCACCCTCGGGCCGCCGCAGCCTGCCGCCGCGGCCGCGCTGGCCGGCCGCGCGGCCGGCGAGACGTTCATCCCTGTCTCCGTCGAGCCGCTGACGTACGCCCCTGCCGCACGGGTGAAGATCCCGGCACTCAACGTCGACGCCCCGGTCGTGGATGTGGGCGCCGACCAGGACGGCTGGATCGCCGCGCCGCCGCCACAGGACCCCAATCTCGCCGGCTGGTACCAGAACGGCGTCTCCCCCGGCCAGCGCGGCACCGCGGTCATCGTCGGCCATGTCGACAACCTGTCGGGACCCGCCGTCTTCTACGGTCTCGGCTCCATCCAGAAGGGCCATCACATCGAGGTGGACCGCTTCGACGGCAAGACCGCGATCTTCGAGGTGTACGGCGTCGAGGTCTTCCCCAAGGATCAGTTCCCCGGCGCCAGGGTGTACGGCGACACCGGGCAGCCGGAGCTGCGTGTGATCACCTGTGGCGGCGGCTACTCGAAGGCCGGCGGGTACACCGGGAACGTCGTGGTCTTCGCGCGCATGGTGAAGACCCGCTGAACCAGGATCGGCGGCCGGCGGCCGCCGGTTCAGCGGCGCGGGACGGTGATGCGGTATCCGGCGGCCAGCAGCTCGGGCAGAAAGCTGCGCAGCGCGGCGACGCTCTGCGAGCGGTCTCCGCCCGCGTCGTGCGAGAGCACGACGGCTCCGGGACCCGCACCGTCCAGCACGTTGCGGACGATCGATCCGGTGCCCGGCTCCGTCCAGTCGAGGGAGTCGACGGTCCAGCCCAGCGGCTCCATGCCGAGCTCCGCGCCGATCTCGAAGGAGAGTTTGTTCCAGGCGCCGTACGGCGCCCGGTACCACAGCGGCGCGGAGCCCAGCGTCCGCTCGATGACGTCGCTGGTACGGCCCAGTTCGTCGCGGATCTCGGACGGCGGAAGCTTGGTGATGAGCGGGTGCGACCAGGAATGGTTGCCCACGACATGGCCGTCGTCGGCCATCTGCCGGAGCAGGTCGCGGTTGTCCCTGGCCAACTCGCCGCAAACGAAGAACATCGCCCGCACCTCGTGCTCGCGCAATGTGCTCAGGATGGCGGGGGTGTATGTGGGGTTGGGCCCGTCGTCGAAGGTGAGCACCATGGTGCGGCCCGCCTCCGACATCCTGAGGAACGGGCGCTGTCGCACCGGTGGCAGTGCCCGCCTGAAGCGCGGTGGTGTGTACGCGGTCATGGGCTGCAGCCGGTAGGACGAAGTGTAGACCGGCGGGCTCGCGGCGACCCGGGAACCGCCGGCCGGGTGTGGGGTCTGAGCGGGAGGCTGTGTCCGCTCGGTGCAGAGCAGCCCGGCGGTGACGGCCGCACCGAGGCAGGCGGCGATACGGAGTACCGACCGGCGCCCCGGCGACATCTGATCCCTTTTCATGACCAACTGCTCGCACGACTGTCACTCCGGGTGCCCCATCCACACCGGTTCCGCAGGCGAAACCACCCGATGGGAGCAGCGGAAGGAGACATGCGACGGAGCTCAGTTACGGCGGACCAGGGGGAAGGGCAATGTCTCGCGGATGGTCAGCCCGGTGAGGAACATGACGAGCCGGTCCACCCCGATGCCGAGCCCACCGGTCGGCGGCATCGCGTACTCGAGCGCGTCGAGGAAGTCCTCGTCGAGCTCCATGGCCTCCGGGTCGCCGCCCGCGGCGAGCAGCGACTGAGCGGTGAGTCTGCGGCGCTGCTCCACTGGATCGGTCAACTCCGAGTAGGCGGTGCCCAGTTCCGTTCCGAAGGCGACCAGGTCCCAGCGTTCGGCGAGCCGTGGGTCACGGCGGTGCTGGCGGGTGAGCGGGGAGACGTCGGTCGGGAAGTCCTTGTAGAAGGTGGGCATCTTGGTCCGCTCCTCGACGAGACGCTCATACATCTCGAGAACCACATCGCCGCGGGTGTCGTCCGGGGTGTGCGGGATGCCCGCCCGGTCGCAGAGTGTTCTGAGCATGGTCTCTTCGGTATCGGCGTCGACCTCCTCGCCGAGCGCTTCGGACACCGCCCCGTACAGCGTCTTGACCGGCCAGTGTCCCGAGATGTCATGCTCGACGAGCTTGCCGTCCGGGCCCGCCTTGTGCGCGATCGCGGAGCCGAAGGCGGCGGTGGCCGCTCCCTGGATCAGTTCGCGGGTCAGTTCGAGCATCACGTCGTAGTCGGCGAAGGCCTGATAGGCCTCCAGCATCGTGAACTCGGGGTTGTGCTTGTACGAGACGCCTTCGTTGCGGAAGGTGCGGCCCATCTCGAAGACCTTCTCCAGGCCGCCCACGCACAGCCGCTTGAGATACAGCTCGGGGGCGATGCGCAGATACAGGTCGAGGTCGTAGGCGTTGATGTGGGTGGTGAAGGGGCGGGCGTTCGCGCCGCCGTGGATCTGCTGCAGCATCGGCGTCTCGACCTCGAGATAGCCGCGCTCCAGTAGCCCCTGACGCAGCGCCTGGACGGCGGTGGAGCGGTGGCGTACGACATCGCGGGCGGCGGGACTGGCGACCAGGTCCAGATAGCGCCGGCGCACCCGTGCCTCGGGGTCGGCGAGTCCGCGCCGTTTGTCGGGCAGCGGGCGCAGGCATTTGCCCGTCAGCTGCCACTCGGTCACGAAAACCGAGAGCTCGCCCTTGTCGCTGGCGCCGATCTCGCCGGTGGCGGTGATGTGATCGCCGAGGTCGACGTCGGAAGTGAATCCCCTGATGACGTCCGGGCCGGAGCCGTCGCGGGTGAAAGCGAGCTGCAGGTCGCCCGACCAGTCGCGCAGTACGGCGAAGACAACGCCGCCGAGGTCGCGTACGACCATCACGCGCCCTGCCACGGTGGTCTGCCGGCCGGTGCGGGTGCCGGGGGCGGGCGTGGGGTGCGCGGCGCGGATCCCGGCGAGCGTGTCGGTGCGCTCGGCGATGCCCACGGGATACGGGTCGGTGCCGTCCGCGCGCAGCCGCTCCAGCTTGCGGTGGCGGATGAGAACCTGCTCCGGCAGCCGCTGTTCCCCCGTCGGCGCGCCCGGCTCGGGCCCCACCAGGCCGAGCGAGTCGATGGGCGGCAGCCCCTCCGTGGTGACGGGAGTGACGACGCCCGGCCGGCTCCTGCCCTTCCCCCAGAGCTTGCGCAGGCTCGGTACGGAGACGAAGCCCTCGGCGATTCCGGAGGCGAGGCCGATCCGGGCGAGCGAGCCCGCATCGCCGTAACAGAGGAAGCGTGGATACCACTCGGGCTGATATTTGACGTTGGACCGGTAGAGGGCCTCCAGCTGCCACCACTTGGAGAGGAAGAGGAGCAGCTTGCGCCACATCCTCAGGACCGGGCCCGCGCCGATGCGGGCGCCCTCCTCGAACGCCGAGCGGAAGACGGCGAAGTTGAGTGAGACACGGCGGACGCCGAGTTTGGGCGCGTGGGCGCAGAGATCGGCGACCATGAACTCCATGACGCCGTTGGGGGCGGTGCGGTCACGGCGCATCAGGTCGAGCGAGATGCCGTCCTTGCCCCAGGGCACGAAGGAGAGCAGCGCCATCAGATTGCCGTCGCCGTCGAAGGCTTCGACGAGGAGGCAGTCGCCGTCGCCCGGGTCGCCGAGGCGGTCGAGCGCCATGGAGAAGCCGCGTTCGGTCTCGGTGTCCCGCCAGGCGTCGGCCCTTTCCACGATCTTCCGCATTTCCTCGTCCGTGAGGGCGGAGTGCCGGCGGATCTCGGTGCGCGCCCCGGTCCGCTTGACGCGGTTCACGGCCTGCCGGGTGACGCGCATGTCGCGGCCGTCCAGGTCGAACCGGGCGACGTTCAGGATCGCCTCGTCACCGAGCTGGATGGCGCCGAGGCCGGAGCGCGCGAACACTTTGGCGCCCTCCTCGGACGCGCCCATGACGGCGGGGGCCCAGGCATAGCGCTTGGCCACCGCCAGCCAGGCCTCGATGGCGGGGGTCCAGGCCGCCCGGTCGCCTACCGGGTCGCCACTGGCCAGGCAGACACCGGCCTCGACACGGTAGGTGACGGCGCCCCTGCCGCTGGCCGAGAAGACGACGGCCTTGTCGCGGCGGGTGGCGAAGTAGCCGAGGGAGTCATGGGAGCCGTACGCGCCGAGCAGTGCGCGGATACGGGGCTCCTCGTCGCCGTGCAGGGCGGCTTCCAGACGCTGCGAGCGGAACAGTGTGCTGGCCGCGCTGAGCAGGGCGATCGCGCCGAACAGTCCGAGGAGGAAGAAGAGCAGGCGTGGCGGGCGACCGTCGAACTGGTCGCCGGAGACCAGTCCGCCGAGCACCCGGTTGGCGGCCCACAACAATCGCTGCCCCTCCGGCAGCGAGCCGGGGAAGAGCTCGACCAGACCCCAGCCGACGAGTACACCGACGGCGAGCCCGAGAACCAGGACGAGCAGCGCGCGGCGCAGCGCACCGCGCCGGGTCTGGGCGTAGAACTCCCGGCGCGCGATGACCAGCACCACCAGGACGATCACGCACAGCACCAGGTTGGGGATCCAGGACACGTCCCCGTCGAAGATCACCACCAGTACGTCCGCGAGCAGCAGCAGTACCAGATAACCGACGACCAGCCACCACGCGGCCTTCTTGCGGGCGCCGATGGCCGCCGCGAGCAGCAGAAGGAAGACCGCGTAGGCGAGGTTGGCGCTGACCGGGACGGCGACGCGGTCCAGGAACAGGGTGACAGGACTCAGCAGACGCCGCAGTGGAGGGACGAGCGAAATGATGACGCAGAACACGCCCAGTGCGGCGAAGAACATCGCGAACGCCCCCGGCACCCTGCTGAGCCGGCCGCCGCGGGCGGACGTGGGGGCCTCCACGGTGACAGTCATATTTCGCACTCTAAGGAGACCACCGGCGGGCCGCCTGTCGGGAACGGATAGCCTCATTGGTGTGACAGAGCAGCAGCCACACCAGTTCGAACGCGGTACCGACGGCCCCAAGGTCATCGTCGTCGGTGTGGACGGATCCGACTCTTCACTGCGTGCGGCGTCGTATGCGGGCGGCCTCGCGCGACGGCAGAACGCTCTGCTCGCCATCGTGTATGTCCAGCCGGTGATGCCGGCGGGTGCGGCGCTCGGGGTCCCGGTCCCGCTCGGGGACATGACCGGCGAGATCGCCGAGGGGCTGGTGGCCGAGATCCGCTCTGCCACCGAGCGGGTCAAGGGCATATGGGAGGTCCGCTGGGAGTTCCACACCTTCCGCGGTGATCCCTACAGCGGTCTTGTCACGGCGGCCGACGAGCTGAAGGCGGACGCCGTGGTGGTCGGGGCTTCGGAGTCGGCGGGCCACCGGTTCGTCGGTTCGGTCGCGGTCCGGCTGGTGAAGGCGGGGCGCTGGCCGGTGACCGTCGTTCCGTAGCGGACGAGCCGCCGCGATGGCCCGGCCCGTGATCGGTACCCTCGCCGGCGGCGCATGGTGAGACCTTGCCCCGGCGGGGCGGATGATCGAACGCGCGGGAGTACGCCCGCGGAGCGACTGCCTCCATTTGCTTCCGGCGGACCGTTCACCGCACCACTCGTCGCTCCGTGCGACCGCTCGCCGAAGACAACTGTGCGCCGTCTGTCCCTGCGCGCCCTGATGCGTTCGTATACGCCACGTGGCATCGACCTCAGCGCGAAAGGGTGTTGGCAATGGCGACGGCGACCGCGACGACCGACGATCGAGCCATGGCGGAGCTGCAGCGTGAACACGGCCCCGCGCTGCTGAGCTTTCTGCTCGGACTGACCTACGGGGACCAGCAGCGCGCCGAGGATCTGCTGCAGGAGACGCTCGTACGCGCCTGGCAGCACCCTGAGGCGTTCGACGGTCCGTACGAGTCGATGCGGCCCTGGCTCTTCACGGTCGGGCGCCGCCTCGCGATCGACGCCCGCCGGTCCCGGATGGCCCGTCCCACCGAGATAGGCGACGGCGTACTGGCCACCACGCCTGACCCGGCGGACGTCACGGAGAGCGCTGTCGCCTCTCTCGACGTCCGGGCTGCGGTCGGATCGCTCAGCCCCGAGCACCGCGCCGTGCTGGTGCAGATCTACTTCCACGGGCTGAGCGTCAACGAGGCCGCGCAGGCACTCGGCATACCCGCCGGCACGGTCAAGTCGCGTTCGTACTACGGGCTGCGCGCGCTCGCGCGCTGCCTCCCGGGCTACAGCAGGCCCACCTCGTCGGCGACCGGCGGCCGCTGAGAACCAGCGGTCGGCCTGCCCTTGGGCAGTCGACCGCGCACCGTCCGCGGCACCACTTGTCGTGCCGTTCGACCGCTCGTCGCCGTTCGACGCCGCACTCACCCGGGTTGCGGTCACTCGCGACACCCGAAGGCGACTGACACCGATGAGTTTCCGCGGCCACCGCGGTCTCTTCAGTCAGTCTCCCCCGCATGCGGAAGGAACCCCGGCCATGAACGCGATCGCCGATCGTTACCGCAGACACGCCGATGCCTTCGAACTCAGGATTGCCGCGGTACGTCCCGAACAATGGGCCGACCGGTCTCCTTGCGCGGCGTGGAACGCCCGCGACGTGGTGGACCACATCGTCACCATGCACCAGGTCATGCTGCGCCCCGTGGACCGCAGTCCCAGTCCGGCGCCTTCGGTGAAGGACGATCCGCTGGGCGCCTTCCGGGCCGCACGTGCCGATGTGGAGGCCGTGCTCGACGATCCCACGCTCGCCGGCACCGACTGCGACACGCCCACCGGACCCATGTCGGTCGAACGGCACATCGACCTGGTCGTCAGCGACGACCTCGTACTTCATGGGTGGGACCTCGCCCGGGCCACCGGACAGGACGAGACGATCCCGGCCGACGATGTGGCGCGGCTGTGGGCGAGCACCACAGCCATCCCCGCCGAGCTGATGCAGAAGTACCGGACACCGGGCGCCTTCGGTCCGGGGATCGAGGTGTTCGGACCGGAGGTGAAGGTCCCCGAGGACGCCTCGCTGCAGGACCGTCTGCTCGGGTTCATCGGGCGAGACCCTTCCCACTGAGCCCGGAGGCGCGGCCGGGCGGCCGTACGGCGCAAGGGTTCGGCCGCCGCTGTCGCGCGGGGCCCTCTGCCAGGTCTTCCTCAGGAGCCAACGGTGAGTGTGGTGTGCTCACGGGACGCTGCGGCTGAACCCGGGCCCGGTGGTGCGCGTACTGACACGACGTACGGACTGACACAACGTACGGACTGCCTGTTCCGAGCCACCCGAGGACGGTACCTGTGACCGAGACGCCCCCAGCACGGCGGTCGGCGATCGCCGAGACGGCGCTGGCCTGCCTGGCGTTGAGCCGCTGCCCCGACACCGCGGCGGCCCGCGCGGCCCGGCGCGCGCGCCGCTGGCTGCGTGGCGCGGGGCCCCAACCCGGCGCCCCTGTGACCGAGTTGATGTTGATCCAGTCGGCACTGCGGACGCTGGCGCTGCGCGAGGGGGAGCGCGTCGATCTGAGCCATCCGCTGCTCGCCGCGCCCGGGTACGCGGCTCTGTCCCGGGTCGTCCAGGCGGTGGCCCTCCATGTCGATCTGGCGGTCGTCGGCGGTGCGCCGCCCGGCAGGCTGGCCGGGCTGCTCGCCCACGACATCGCGACCGCCACGCCCTGCCCGTTCACCGGGCGGTCCGGCTCCCCCGCCCTGTGGGCGGCGCGGCTCCTGGTGGAGCATCCGGCGGCCGGCCGGCAGCCGGTGCGTGAGGCGGTGGCCCGTATCGCGGCGGCGCGGCGGGACGACAGCCGCATCGAGGACGAGCCGCCCGCCACCGCGCTCGCCCTCCTCGCGCTGAGCGCGGCGGACGCGGGCAGCCCCGCGTGGCGGCGGTGCCGCGCGGGGCTGTTGCGCTTCCAGCTCCACGACGGCAGCTGGCGGTCCGGATGGGGCAGCCGTGGCGGCCTGACGTCGCGGCTCACTCCGGACAGTGCCGAGTTCACGTCCACCCCGGCCACCCCGGTGGTAGCCAGCTCCCCCTAGGACCACGACGAAGGGGTGACCGTATGCGAAACCTCACGCTCAAGTTGAGTAAAGACGGGCCCTCAGCCGTGTTTCTCGGTGGAGGCTCGTGGTCGAGTCGGCATACGACGTCGTCCGGAAGGCAGGTGAGAAGAGTGCAGCCCGAGAGTTCGAACGGCACCAGCAGCGGCGGGCTGGCAGTCCCCATGGCATGGCTCTGCGCCGAGTACATCGCTGACGAGATGCTCCGCACCGGCGCTCTCGTCGAAAGTGGCTCGCTCGAGTTCCGCGCGGGAAGACAGACGCTGGCACTCACCATCTATCTCTGCCACAGCGCGGACGAACTCGCGGGTGTCCGGGTGGTCTCCCGGATCGACGAGTGGCTGTCCCTCACCTCGTACGGCCATCCCTGGCAGGAGTGGGTGCAGGAGCGGCTGGCCGCCCAGGAGGACGGACGGCGCGACCTCGGCGACGGGGCCGATGTGGATCTCGCGCTCGCCAGGGACGCCTGGAGCTGGCTGCGGCAGACGGAGCTGCTGGCCGCAGACCTGGGCAACAGCGGACCGTGGGCCCCGGCAGGTCCCCTGGACCTGCCCGTGGACGAGTACGAACAGATATGGACTCCGGCCTGGCAGTTGGGTCTGCCCCTGAGCCATCTGGCCATCCACCTCTTCTGAGGGCGACCGCTCCCCCGCGGCTCAGGCGGCGTCGAGCTCCACGACTGAGCAGCCGCACCGCGTGCGCGCCCCGCAGGAGGGCCCCAGGGTGCTCATCTCTCGTACACCTACGCATCGTCGCTCAACGTCACCGGTTCCTACGAAACAGGTGGTGGGGCGACCAAACGCGGAGCGGCCATCTCATCCGCCGGCCCGGCGGCCGGCCGACCAGTGCACACCCGCCCGGTACTTGGGGATCCGCATCGTGATTTTCATGCCCGCGCCGACGCCTGTCTCGATGACGAGTCCGTAGTCGTCCCCGTACACCTGGCGCAGCCGGTCGTCGACGTTGGACAGTCCGATGCCCGACGAGGGCGGCCGCTCCCCCGCGAGGATCCCGCGCAGCACTGCCGGGTCCATGCCCACACCGTCGTCCTCGATGGTCACCACGGCCTCGGCCCCGGCGTCCCGCGCCGCGATGGTGACCCGGCATTCGTTCCTGGAGTCCTCCAGACCGTGCTTGACGGCGTTCTCGACGAGCGGCTGCAGACACAGGAACGGCACGGTCACCGGCAGCACCTCCGGTGCCACCTGGAGCGTCACCTTGAGCCGGTCGCCGAACCGGGCCCCGGCGAGCGCCAAGTACTGCTCGATGGAGCGCAGTTCATCGGCGAGATTGGTGAAGTCACCGTGCCTGCGGAAGGAGTAGCGGGTGAAGTCGGCGAATTCCAGAAGCAGTTCGCGGGCACGCTCCGGGTCGGTGCGGACGAACGAGGCGATCGCGGCGAGCGAGTTGAAGATGAAGTGCGGCGATATCTGGGCGCGCAGGGCGCGGATCTCGGCCTCGATCAGCCGGGTGCGGGAACGGTCGAGCTCCGCCAGTTCCAGCTGTACGGAGACCCAGCGGGCGACCTCCGTCGCGGCCCGCACCAGGACGGCCGACTCCCGCGACCCGTAGGCGACGAGCGCGCCGAGCACTCCTTCCTCCCCGGTCAGCGGGGCGATTACGGCCCAGCGCAGCGGGCACTCCAGGTCCTCGCACTCGGTGCGCACGCTCTGGCTGCGCCCGGAGTCCAGCATTTCGGCGACGCGCACCATCACCCCCTGGCCATGGTGGTCGGCGCCGGGGCCGTCCCAGGCAAGCACCGATTCACGGTCGGTCAGGCAGAGTGCCTCGGTTCCGAGCAGTGAGCGCAGCCGGCGGGCGGCCTTGCGCGCGGTGTCCTCGGTGAGGCCGGCGCGCAACGGGGGCGCGGCCAGCGAGGCGGTGTGCAGGGTGTGGAAGGTGGCCCGTTCCACGGGCGTACCGAGATCGAGGTCGGCTTTGGCGCCCCGTCGTGCGGTCAGGCGTCCGATGGCGATGCCCGCCGCGAGCAGTACCGCTCCTGCCGCGGCGAGTGCGGCCATACCGATCCCGGTCATCGTTCGGCTCCTTCGGGCTGCGGCCTGCCGGCGAAGTCTTCCGGCAGATGCAGCCGAGCGAGGATGGCGGCGGCTCCGGGAGGTACGTGTCCCGGGGTGGCCAGTGACACCACCACCATGGTCAGGAAGCCGAGGGGCACCGACCACACGGCGGGCCAGGCCATCAAAGTGTGCGGCCAGCCCGCCGGCGCGAGACCCGCGCGGGTGGCCATCACCGCGGTCAGCGCGGCGCCCCCGCCGGTCACCAGTCCGGCGGCGGCACCGGGCGGCGTGAGCCCGCGCCACCAGATGCCGAGCACCAGCAGCGGGCAGAACGAGGAGGCCGAGACGGCGAACGCCAGCCCCACCGCGTCGGCGACCGGCACATTGGTGGCAACGACGCTCACTCCGAGCGGCACCGTCATGGCGAGGAGAGTCGCGAGCCGGAAGCTCCGCACACCACGCGCGGGCAGCACATCCTGCGTGATCACACCGGCGACGGACATGGTCAGTCCGGAGGCGGTGGACAGGAATGCCGCGAAGGCACCGCCCGCGAGGAGCGCCCCGAGCAGATCCCCCGCGATGCCCCCGATGATCCGTTCGGGCAACACCAGCACGGCGGCATCCGCGTCGCCGGTGAGGGCGAGTTCGGGTGCGTAGATCCGCCCGAGCGCTCCGTAGACCGGCGGCAGCAGATAGAACGCGCCGATCAGTCCGAGGACGACCAGCGTCGTGCGACGCGCGGCGCGTCCGTTGGGGCTGGTGTAGAAGCGGACGGCGACATGCGGGAGTCCCATCGTGCCGAGAAAGGTGGCGAGGACAAGGCCGTACGTCGCATAGAGGTGGTAGCCGTCGCGGCCGCCGGAAAGGGGCTGGGACCAGCCGGCCGGATCGGACCCGGAGGTGGCCCGCGCGGGCACTTCGGCACCCTGCGGGAAGCGCAGCGTGGTGCCCGCCTCGACACGGTGGGTGCCTTTGCCGAGGGTGATCCGCCGCTCCTCCTCGTACGGTGTGCCGTCGATGTCACCGGAGACGGCGAGGGTGAGCGGTCCCTCGAGATCGATCCGGACGGTGTCGTCGACGCGTACGACGGTGTGTTCGCGGAAGAGCGTGGGCGCGTCGAAGCGGGCGCGGGGTGCGTCGTCACCGAGCCAGGCCGCGACGAGAAAGAGCGCGGGCACCAGCAGCGCGGTGAGCTTGAGCCAGTACTGGAAGGCCTGGACGAAGGTGATACTGCGCATGCCGCCCGCGGCGACGGCCCCCGTGACGACAAAGGCGACAACTAGGCCGCCGACCCAGTTCGGCGCGCCGGTGAGGATCTCCAGGGTCAGTCCCGCGCCCTGGAGTTGGGGCAGCAGATAGAGCCAGCCGATGCCGACGACGAAGAGGCTGGCGAGCCGGCGTACGGCGGCGGACTCGAGCCGGGCCTCGGCGAAGTCGGAGAGGGTGTACGCCCCCGAGCGGCGCAGCGGTGCGGCGACCAGCACCAGCAGAACGAGGTGGCCGGCGGTGTAACCGACCGGGTACCAGAGCATGTCGGGGCCCTGGAGGAGCACCAGGCCCGCGATCCCGAGGAAGGACGCGGCGGAGAGGTACTCGCCGCTGATGGCGGCGGCGTTGAGGCCGGGCTTCACCGTGCGGGACGCGACGTAGAAGTCGGAGGTGGTGCGGGATATTCGCAGGCCGAGCGCGCCGATGAGCACAGTGGCGAGCACCACGACGGTGACAGCGGTCACCGCGTAGGTCTGGTTCACGTCGTATCCTCCGGGAGCGCCCTTCAGCGCCCTTCGACGAGCCTGGTGAAGTCCTGCTCGTTGCGCTCGGCCCGGCGTACGTACCGGCGGGCGGTCAGCCACATCACGGGGTAGACCGCCACGCCGAGCGCTGCCCAGACGAAGGGCTCGGGCGAGGAGAGGGTGCCGTCGAACGCGGCAGGGAGCGCGAAGAGCAGCGGCAGTGAGCCCACGAGCAGAGCGAGTGTCCCCAGTGCGTAGAGCGCGGCCCGCAGCTGGCTGCGCATCAAGGAGCGTACGTAGGTGGCGCCGAGGGTGGTCTGCTCGCTGATCTCGGACCGGGCGGGGGCGTGTCCGGGCGGCCGTTTGGCGCTGCGCGGCACACCGGTGACGACCTCGCGGCGGGGTGGTTGCTCTGCAGACATCGTCGTCCGCTCCAGCGTCTCTCGGCGAACCTCGGGGCGTGTGGAGTCTACGCAGGCGCGATTACCGACGGTAGACGCCGGCCGCTCAGTGGCTCGTCCGCCGGGCGGCGCAGTCGCTCAGGGCGATCTCGAGCTCGACGTACGACTCCTCGGCCCTGCGAAAGGCGACTTCGAGGGCGGCTTCGGCGCGGGGGCCGACGAGTCCCTGGGCCGATTCCTGGATCTCGTAGAGCACATCCGCCCAGCGGCCGGCCGCGCTCCTCACTGTCGCCAGGAGCGCCTCGAGGTCACGAGGGCTGGACACCCGGGTGGCCGGAAGGCTTCTGAGCTCCTCCAGCAGTGCTTCGATATCGGACATCAGGCCCCTTCGCCGCTTGCCCGATCAAGGCTAGGCGGCGGACGGGGGCGGCTGCCGCCGAATCCGGTGGCAGCGCTGTCAGTGGATGACGCCCGTCGCCGTACGGCCACGCCGGGACGACGAGCGGCTCTCCACGACCGTCGAACGGTCGTCGCGCTGTCGCGGTCGGGGACGGAGGCCTCGAGGGCGGAGGCCGGTCGGGATCTGGGGCCGGTCGAGGGCGGGGATCGGCCGCGGCTCAGCCCCTGGCGTGCCGCATCAGCAGATCACGCAGCTGACGCGCATGGCGGCGGCTTACGGCGAGTTCGGCGGCGCCCACGCGGACGGTGGTGGCCCCGGCGTCGAGGCGCAGTTCGTCGATGCGTGCGAGGGCGACGAGATGGCTGCGGTGTATCCGTACGAAGCCGCGGGAGGCCCAGCGCTCCTCCAGAGTGGAGAGCGGGATGCGCACCAGGTGGCTGCCGTCCTTGGTGTGCAGGCGTGCGTAGTCCCCCTGTGCCTCGACGTAGGCGATGTCGTCGATCGGCACGAAGCGCGTCACACCGCCGAGCTCGACCGGGATCTGTTCCGCGCCGGCGACTGTGCCCGGCAGGTCGTGCTGTGCCACGGCGGATGCGGTGTGCGGTACATGGGCGGGTACGGCAGGTCCCAGCGGGTCGGGCTGCCGCGCCTCGCGCGCCGCGACGACCAGGTCACGGACGCGCCGTACCGCTTCGGCCAGCCGTTCCCTGCGCACCGGCTTGAGCACATAGTCGACGGCCTTGAGGTCGAAGGCCTGGACGGCGAATCCCTCGTGCGCGGTGACGAAGACAATGAGCGGCGGCCTGGCGAAGCCGGCCAGCAGTCTGGCGACGTCGAGTCCGGTGAGCCCGGCCATGTGGATGTCGAGGAAGACGACGTCGATGCCGTCCTCGCCGTCCGGGCCCGCGTCCAGGGCGCGGCTGATGCGGCGCAGCGCCTCGGTGGCGTCCGTGGCCCCTTCCGCGCTCCTGATGCGTGCGTCCGAGCGGAGGAGGTAGAGCAGTTCTTCGAGTGCCGGTTTCTCGTCGTCGACAGCCAGTACGCGCAGCATGCTGCGGAGTGTATGCGCGGCTCGATTCCGGGACTACGGGCTGTCGTCGCCGTGACCGTCGAGCAGGTCCTCCGGCGAGAACATCGCCGCCATCGCTGGTGCGTCGGGCTCGTCGAGGTACGCGGTCCGGTACGGGTCGCAGAGCTGCGGGTGGCCTCGGGAGTTCGGCGATCGAGCCCCGTCGCACACCCCCACGACCCGAACCACAGGGGCGGTTGCGCTCATCGCGCACAAAGTTGAGCAGAGCGGCGGCCTGATCCGTACTCCTGGGCGACAGACCGCGTCAGACGCACCACCGCAAGTGACGAATCGAGGACCCATGAGCATGCAGGAGCGGCACCGGGACGTGGCCGCCTATGCGCTGGGCGTCCTGGAGCCCGCGGACGCTTTCCGCTTCGAGGAGCATCTGTCCGACTGCGTCACCTGCACCGTACAGCTCTCCGACTTCGCCTCCCTCGCCGCGTCCCTGTCCGAACTGGGCGGTCCCGGCCGGGTCGAGCCCCCCTTGCCCTCCGGGCAGCTGCTCGAGCGGCTCGCCGCCGAGGTCACGATGGTGCGGCGACGGAGCAACGGGCGCCGGCTGCGGCTGGTCGCGGCGGCCGCCGCGCTGATCGTCGGGGCGCCCGCCGCGGTGGTGGCACTCCAGGACGCCGCACCCCCTGCCGGGCGGCAGGTGGCGGCGAAGGACGCCACGACCGGTGTCACCGCGTCCGCCGCGATCCAGGACCGTGCATGGGGCACTTCCGTCGCACTGCGGCTCGCGGGCCTGACCGGACCGAGCAAATGCCGGCTGATCGCCATCGGAAAGGACGGCATCGAGCATCCTGTCCTCAGCTGGGCGGTGCCGGCGGGCGGTTACGGGAATCCGGACACGCCGGGGCATGAGCAGCCGCTGGACATCCAGGGAGGTACGGACGTGCGGATCGGCGAGATCGGCCGGTGGGAGGTCCGTACCCTCGACGGACGGCCTGTGGTCACACTCAGGGGATAGCTCCGGAACTCCAGGGACTCCGAATTGCCGGAGTCAGGATTTCGGCACTCCGAATTGCCGGAACTCGGAATTGCCGGCCGAACACGGGGTTTTCGGGCCGGGCGGTGCTACTTCAGCAGCCGGGAGAGCCTGCGGTCCGCGAGCGGCTTGCCGCCGGTCTGGCAGGTGGCGCAGTACTGCAGCGAGGAGTCGCTGAAGGAGACCTCGCGGATGGTGTCGCCGCAGACGGGGCACGGCTGTCCGGTACGCCCATGGACCCGCAGGCCGCTCTTCTTCTCGGCCTTGAGCCGGCCCGCCGCCACGCCGCGCGAGCGCTCGACGGCTTCGCGCAGGGTGGAGCGCAGCGCCTCGTACAGCACGGTGATCGCGTCCTCGTCGAGGTTCTGCACGGGCTTGAACGGCGACATCCTGGCGACGTGCAGGATCTCGTCGCTGTACGCGTTGCCGATGCCGGCGATGAGGCTCTGGTCGCGCAGAGCACCCTTGATCTGCCGGCGTTCCCCGGCGAGCAGCGCGGCGAAGGCGTCACGGTCGAAGTCGTCGGCGAGCGGGTCGGGGCCGAGCCGGGCGATGCCGGGCACCTCTACCGGGTCGTGCACGAGGTGGACGGCGAGGCGTTTGGTGGTGCCGGCCTCGGTGAGGTCGAAGCCGCCGCCGCCCGTCAGGATGGTGCGCAGGGCGAGCGGGCCCCTGCCCGGGCGTGGCGGCGCGGCCGGGAATTCGTCCTTCCACTGGAGCCAGCCCGCCCGGGCGAGATGGGTCACGAGATGGAGGCCGCCCGCGCCGATGTCGAGCCATTTCCCGTGCCGGTCCACGGCGGTGACGGTGGCGCCTTCGACGGCGGTGAGTGGCGGGTCGTACGTCTTGAGGACGCTGATCGCCAGCGGCAGGACGCGGGCGATCTCCTGTCCCACCAGGTGGCTGTCGAGGAACTCTCTCAGCGCTTCGACTTCGGGCAGTTCCGGCATGCATCCAGGGTGCCGCAGGGGCACGGCGGCCGCAGGTTCACACCTCCCGCAGACCGTAGACGCGGCTCGCCGTGGTCCCGAACACCGCGCCGCGTTCGCCGTCACCCAGCCGCCGCGTGAGCGCGCGGGCCGCGGCGACCACCTCGCCGTAGCCGGCGGCCAGCCGGCACACCGGCCAATCGGATCCGAACATCAGCCGGCCGGGGCCGAAGGCGTCGAGGACCGTGTCTGCGTACGGACTCAGATCCGGCGTTGTCCAGGTGGACCACGCCGCTTCGGTCACCAGGCCGGAGAGTTTGCAGACGGTGTTCGGCCGGGCCGCGAGGGCGCGCACATCGCTCGCCCAGGGCTCCAGTTCCTTCGAGGCGATGGACGGCTTGCCGAGATGGTCGAGTACGAAGGTGAGCCCGGGCAGCCGGGCCGCCGCCTCCGACGCCGCGGGCAGCTGCTTCGGCAGCACCACAAGGTCGTAGACGAGTCCGGCGGAGGCGACGGCGGAGAGACCGCGCAGTACGTCGGGGCGGAGCAGCCACTCGGGGTCGCTCTCGCCCTGGACCTGGTGGCGGATGCCGACCAGCCGGTCCCCGCCCGGGCGTTCGCGCAAAGCCGCCAAGGTGTCGGCGACATCGGGAGCGGTGAGGTCGGTCCAGCCGACGACTCCCGCGACGAGGTCGCTGCCGTCGGCGAGGGCGAGGAACTCCGGGGTCTCCTCGGCGACGGCGACCGTCTGGACGAGGACGGTGGCGCGTACGCCCGCGGCGTGTGCCTCGGGCCTGAGGTCGTCGAGGGTGAAGTCGCGGCGGATGGGCGCCAGGTCGGGACCGGTGATCCAGTCCTGGTCCCGTACGGACAGGTCCCAGACGTGGTGGTGGGCGTCGATGATCGCCATGGCTCACAGCTCCCAGACGACGGGGAGTCCGGCCGCGGCGCCGTCCGCGGAGTAGTCGTGTACGACGTCGAGCAGTTCGGCCATCCGCGCCTGCCAGGCGATATTGGCGGGGAGCTCTTCCAGTTCGGCCAGCAGCCGGGCGTAGTCGGCGCAGTCGAGGAGGTGGAAGAGGTCGGTGCCGCTGCGCCAGATCGTCCAGGAGGTGACGCCGGCGGCACGGATCGCGGCGGTCAGCTCCTCTGGGACCTCTCGGTGCGCCGCCTCGTACGCGGCGATGCGGTCGGCGCGGACCGTGGTGTGCAGGGCGACTCTCATCGGGCATCCCCGTCCTTCGGCAGCAGTCCTTCGGCGCGCAGTTCGTCCCAGAGCCCGGGCGGGACAGAGCGGCCGAGCAGCTCGGCCGCGTCCCGTACTTCGTCGGCGGACCGGGCTCCGACCAGCACGCCGGCGACGGCCGGATGGCCGAAGGGATAGTGGAGCGCGACGGCGCGCAGCGGTACGCCGTGCCGCTCGGCAACGGCCTTGAGCCGCAGGGCCCGCCGCAGGACCCCGTCGGGCGCGGCCGTGTAGTCGTACCGGGCACCGGGGCGCGGATCGGCGAGCAGCCCGGAGTTGAAGACCCCGCCGACGACGACGCTCTTGCCGCGGGCGGCCGCTTCGGGCAGCAGGTCGTCCAGCGCGCTCTGATCGAGCAGGGTGTAGCGGCCGGCGCACAGGACGGCGTCGACGTCGGTGTCGCGGAGGAAGCGGGTGAGCATCGCGGTCTGGTTCATCCCCGCGCCGATAGCGCCGACCACGCCTTCGGCGCGCAGCTGTTCCAGCGCCGGGTAGCCGTGGCGGAAGGCGGCTTCCTCGTGGTCGTCCGGGTCGTGCAGATAGACGATGTCGATCCGGTCGAGACCGAGCCTGACGAGGCTCTCTTCGATGCTGCGGCGCACGCCGTCGGCGCTGAAGTCCCATACGCGGCGGTGATCGGCGGTCACGGCGAAGCCGTCCGCGAGGTCGTCGCCGCGGGCCTCGCAGGGTTCGAGCAGCCTTCCCACCTTGGTGGACAGGGTGTACGCGTCGCGGGGCCGGGTGCGCAGCGCCTCGCCGAGCCTGCGTTCGGAGAGGCCGAGCCCGTAGTGCGGCGCGGTGTCGAAGGTGCGGATTCCCGTGTCCCAGGCGGCGTCTATCGCAGCCGCGGCCGCCGCCGGGTCGACAGGGGTGTACAGATTGCCGATTCCGGCCGCACCGAAGGACAGTTCGGTGATGTCGACGCCGCTGCGTCCGAGCGTGCTCCATCGCATCCCGCTGCTGCCCCTCGCTCAGGCCTTCACCGATCACGACGAATATTCATCGGATCACTTCAGGGCGTCAACACCCTTGAGGCCGCGAGATGTTGTACTCGGCCTCCGAGCTGTCCGATCTCTTGCATCCATCCTGTCGGATCCACCGGAGAGACTTCCGGGGTCTACCCGGTGACGGCGATGCCGAGAAGTTCTTCGAGCTCCTCACTCAGACTCTCCGCGAGCCGGTCCAGATCGGGCACGGCCTTACCGTCGGCGACCAGGCCCACATGCACCTGACCGCCGTAGGTCGACATGGCGATCGCCAGGGACTGTCCGCGGGCCAGCGGCGCCATCGGGTAGACCTCGCGCAACGGGCAGCCGCCGAGCGAGAGGGCCGAGCGCGGCAGCGGCACATTGGTGACCAGGACGTCGAACAGCATCCGGGCCGCACCTCCGGCCAGAGGCGCACCGAACCGGTGGGCCAGCGGCGGCAGTTGATCGGCGAGTACGGCCAGCGCCCCGGCGCCGCGCGATGGGCCCGCCGCCTTGTTGCGGTCCATGGCGGTGCGTACGGCGTCGAGCCGCGAGCGCGGGTCGGGGTCGGAGACGGGAAGCGGAAGCAGATACGCGGAGAACTTGTTGCCGGAGCCGGACGGACTGCCGGGCCTGCGCCGGGAGACAGGCACCAGGGCGCGCGGATCGGCGGCGGGCAGCCGCTCGTCCCGGGCTCCCATCCAGCGCCGCAGCGCGCCCGCCACGGTGGCGAGCAGTACGTCGTTCGCCGTGCCGCCCACCGCCCTGCGCACCTGCTGCACATCCGCCAGGTCGAGCACTGCGGTGCCGAGCCGTCGCGTGCCGCTGGAGCCCGCGGAGAGCGCGGGCAGACCCCGGGGGTCGAACCTGCTGGCCCGTACGACGGAGGCACCGACGCCGACGGCGCGGCCCAGCTCCTCGATGCGGGCCCGGGCGAACCCGGCCACCTGCCAGGCATCTCCGGTCCACGACCGGGGCGGTACTGTGCGCGGCCGCCGTACGCCGACGGTGCGAGCGTCGGCGATCTGATCGAAGATGCCTGCCCCGATGGCGACCGCGCGCATACCGTCGGCCAGCGCGTGGTGGAGCTTCACCAGTACCGCGAACGGCCCTTCGCCTTTGTCGTCGGCGCCCGTGAGGAGGTACATCTCCCAAGGCGGCAGGCCGCGCTCGAGGGGCCGCTCCATCAGCTCGGCGGCGATGGCGGTGGCCTCGGCGGCGAAGTCGCCCCCGGGGAGGCGGACGTGGTGCACATGCCGTCGTACGTCGAAGTCCTTGGCCATGGCCCAGGCGGCGCCGCCGACGGGCAGCAGGACGTCCCGCACTCGCATCCGCAGGCGGGGGATCGCCGCTGCACGGCCGGCGAGCAGTTCGAGGAGGCGGCCGCCGCCCCGCGCGCCCGGCCCGGCGGCCGCCGCGGAAGCGGAAGCGGGAACGGAAGCGGGAGCGGGAGCGGGAACGGGAACGGAAGCGGGAGCGAAGAATGCCAGGGCGCCGAGATGCATCGGGTGCCCGGCGGACTCAAGGTGCCAGAACGCCAGGTCGAGAGGTGCGAGAAGCTCGCTGCTCAATGGTTCCTCATGTCCTAGAAGGCCAGTTGTGCGAAGTCAATCGCCTACGGTCGGTTACGGTCAAGTACGATCAGTTCACGGACAGTTAACAACTGGTAATAATCAAGATTTCGGCCTCTCCGGAATCATGAACTCGCACCACACGCATTTGCCGCTTCCTCGCGATTCCACGCCCCACGCCTCAGCCAGCCGGTCCACCAGCATCAGGCCGCGCCCTGACACACCCGACTCTCCCGCATCGCGCCTGCGCGGCAGCGCACTGGAGCGGTCCTCGACCTCCACCCGCAGCCGCCGCTCCGCCCCGGACAGCACCCGGATGGTGACGATCGCCCCGCCGTCGGTGTGCATCAGCGCATTGGTGATCATCTCGTCGGCGGCCAGCTCGATCTCGTCCGACCGTTCGCGCGCTCCCCAGGCCCCGGTCGCCGCCCGGATCATGTGCCTTGCCGAGCGCAGCGCCTCGGGGTCGTTCTGCGCGACATGCTGCTGCAGCCGGCCCCCGGTCTGCGGGGTGTACGCGCCCTTGCGGCGGAGCAACAGGATCGCCACATCGTCGTCGCCGCTCCGCTCGTCCACCACATCGCACAGTTGGTCGGCCAGCAGCTGCAGATCGCGCGGGCCGGCGCGCACCAGCGCGGTCAGCAGCTGCATCCCGTCGTCGAGGTCCGCGCCGGGCACCTCGACCAGTCCGTCGGTGTAGAAGAGCAAGGTCTGTCCGGGGTCCAACTCGATGGTGGTGACGGGGTATTCGAGTCGGCCGAACTCCGCGGAGAGCCCCAGCGGCAGCCCGCCGTCCACCGGCAGCCGACGGGTGCTGCCGTCGTTGTCCCGGACCAGCGGGTCCACATGCCCCGCGCGCACCAGCTGCATCACCCCCGTCGACAGATCGACCTCGGCGTACATACAGGTCGCGAACCGTTCGGTGTCGAGTTCATGCAGGAAGACGGAGGCGCGTGCCATCACGGTGGCCGGAGTGTGCCCCTCGGCGGCGTACGCCCGCAGCACGATGCGCAGTTGCCCCATCACCGCGGCCGCGTGGGTGTCATGGCCCTGCACGTCGCCGATGACCGCGCCGACGCGCCCGCCCGGCAGCGCGATGACGTCGTACCAGTCGCCGCCGATGTCCCGGCCCAGCCGCGCGGAGCGGTAGCGCACGGCGATCTGCGACCCGGGCACGGCGGGGATCCGGCGCGGCAGCATCGCCTGCTGCAACCCCTGGGCGAGATCGTGCTCCTGGTCGTAGAGCACGGCGCGCTGCAGGCTCTGCGCGATGCTGCTGCCGAGCGCGACCAGCACATTGCGCTCCTCGGAGCTGAAGCCGGTCTTGTCGCCGTAGAGGAGGCCGAGGGCTCCGATGGGGCGGGCCTGGGCAATCAGTGGCAGATAGACGGCGGAGGAGATGCCGAGTCCTTCGATATGCGGCCACAGCAGCGGATAGGAGTCGGCGAAGTCCTGCTTGGACTCGATGAAGCGTGGCGTGAGCGTACGGACGACCTCGCTCATCGGGTACTCGTCGTCGACCCGGGTGTAGCGGGTGCCCGGCACGAAGGAGCCCTCGGGGCCGTCGGCGACCAGATGGATCCGCCCGCCCGACTCCAGCAGCCCCATGACCAGACTGGTCGCGCCGAAGTGCTCCAGACCGTGCGAGTCCCTGAGTACGTCGATGACTTCCTGCACGGTCCTGGCGTGAGCGAGGGCGGCCGTCGTGCTCTCGACGACGCTGGTCTGCCGGCGGCGCTCCACATCCGCTTCGAGACGCGCGGAGGAGTCGGCCAGCTCGTCGGTGGCGTCGCGGATGATGCCGATGATCCGCAGCGGCCGACCCGCACTGTCGCGCCGGATGAAGCCCTGGGTGTGGGTCCAGCGCAGACTGCCGTCGCGGCGGCGGATGCGGAAGTACGCGCCGTAGTGCTGGCTGCCGCTCTTGAGCGCCTGCGCCACCAGACTGTCGAGCCGGCTCGCCTCGTCCGCCGGCACCCGGCGCGCCAGGCTCGCCGGGCGGCCGTCGTACTCGCCGGGGCGCAGATCGAACACTTCGTGTCCGGCCGGGTCCAAGTTCATGAGCCCGCTGGCCAGGTCCCAGTCGAAGCTGCCCATGCGGTTGAGGTTCAAGCTCAGATCCGGTCGGGCCGGCCAGTCGTCGGGAAGCGACAGGGCACCCGCTGCCCGATCAACCATGGAGCCACTCTGCCATCATTTGTCGGATTCTTCGACCGTTCGAACGATCAGTTCAGCCCTGGAACGTGTCCGGCTTCCTCACCCCCGAAGAGGGGTGAAGAGCTCCGGCCGGGAGGGCATGAGCCAGTCCACCGGCGGCACATCGCCGGATACGGACGGGTCATCCACAGGGTCGACGGGCGGACCCACGGGCGGGTCGACCGGGGCGTCGCCGGGCGAGTCCAGCGACGGATCCACCGGCTCCGTCAGGGTCGACGTGGAGCAGCCGGGCTCGATCGCCTCGCCGGATGCCGGCTCCTCCCCCGGCGCGAGGGCGGCCGGTGCCGGGCAGTCCGGAGTCGACGGGTCGCCGCCGAGCTGCGTGTCGAGGCCCTGCCCGGTCGGGTTGCCCGGCTGGGACTGGTCACCCGGTTGCACCTGATCACTCGGCCTGGTCGGGTTGCCCGGCTGGGACTGGCCGCTCGATGGGGACCGGCCACTCGATTCCGGCGGATTGCTCGGCCCGGTCAGTTCGATGGACGGCGGGTTCGTGAAGACGGCGTCCGGGCTGACGGGCGGGAGCACCTCGGGCGACCTGTCCTCTTCACCGTCGGTTCCGATCCTCCGCTCGATCCACGAGTTGTTGAGGACGCTGACGATCACAAGGTTGTTGATGGTCGTGGTGGTGGGCTTGATGACGATGACCTGATCGGGCCGGTAGCCCGCCCACGGCCGGCCTTTGTGCACCACGGTGCCCTTGACGGCGACCGGCGGTTTCAGCGGGTTCCCGCCGGCGCACCGGACGCGCGGCGCGCCGTACTGGTCCACCAGCACGGCCGTGCCCGCCTGCAGCACGGACTGGTAACTGGTGGCGGAGCCGTCGCGGAACCCGTGGCCGGTCACCCGGGTGTCGGCGCGCAGGACGACGGGCGTCAGCCCGCGCAGGAAGTTCGGGACGTCGGCTTGAGCGACCCCCAAGCCCTGCGCAAACGCACGCACCTTGGCCCGGTCACCACTGACGAGGGCGATCTGCTGCCCCACGTCGCAGCTGCCGATGGCCTCGGTGCCGCCGTAGAGACCGGGCGTCGAACCCAGGAACGTGTTCATCGCCGGCCCCGCGCCCGCCGGGTTGGCCGGCGCGCTCGACCGGGGCGGCGGAGGCGGCGGCTGCTGCGCCACGTTTCTGGCCGTCGACGCCGTGTACGGGTCCGGCCCCTGGGCTGCGACCGGCTGGAGAACGATCTCCCGAGAGCCGGAGTCCGAGCCCGCGCCCGAAGAAGCCGCACCGCCGACGACGCCGCAGCCGGCAGCGAGAAGCGCGACGGACGGTGCGGCGACTGCCGCGTACCAACGTCGAATTGGTGAGCGCACGTTAGTCTCCCGACTCTTCACCCCGAGATGTCACTCAAGTTCTGCCGGATTCCCGCAACCCCCGCGACTTGAACGCGTTCAAGTAAGGGCATAGTCTCGCCCCCAGGGAATTGAACACGTTCAAGACCGGGGGTGGGGTGCGATGTCCGTACTGGTCAACCTGATCGTGATGCTCGGGATGCTCGTGGTGGTCCCCACGGGACTGCGTCTCATCGACGGTGACGAACTCACGTCCATTCGGCGGACATGGCTCCTGTTCGCCGTTCCGGGAGCGGTCGCTCCATGGCTGCCCCGCTCGGCTTCAGCCGCGGCACTCGCGGCCGTCTACGCGCTCGGCACACTGGCCCTCGCTCTGCAGGCACCACGGCGGCTGAGCCGTACGCGCTCTTTCGCACCCGCCGAGATCGCGGTGCTCACCGCGCTTGCGACACCCTCGGTCGCCGGCCTGGCACTGGTCGCGGAACGCTCGGGACACGAGCTCTTCGGCTTCAGTCTGCCGATCCTGGCGCTGACCGTGCCGCACTTCCACTTCGCCGGGTTCACCGCCGCGCTGGTCGCGGGCCTGCTCTGCCGGGCGGCAGCGGGACCGGCCGGGCGCTTCGCGGCGCTCAGTGTGCCGCTGGGCACCCTGCTGGTCCTCGGCGGCTACTTCGTCGACGACTGGGCAGAGCTGCTGGGGGCACTGGTGCTGACCACGGGTATGTGGGCCGTGGCCCTGCTGACGTGGCGGGATGTCCGGACCGGCAGTCGGGACCGGTTCACCCGCATGCTGCTGACCGTCTCGGCCGCCGTACTGGGGGCGACCATGCTGCTCGCCCTGAGCTGGGCGCTCGGCGAGGCCACCGGACTCCCCCACCCCACTCTGACCTGGATGGCCGCCACCCATGGCCTCGGCAACGCCCTGGGCTTCGCACTCTGCTCGGTGCTGGCCTGGCGACAACTAAAGGAGAAAGCCGCATGAACAGCGTCCGCAGACAGACCGGCCGCACGCTCAACTACCCGGAGACCGGTGCCACCCGGCTCGGCCCGCTGCCCGCCGGCTACCACCACCTCCACCACACCACCCGGATCGGCCGGGGCCGCGCCGCCTTCGAGGCGGCCGGCACGGCCGTCACCACCTGGCGGATGCACCGGGGGACGGGCGCCCGGGTGCACACCGCCGCGGGGCGGGCGGAGCCGGGCGCCCGCCTCACGGTCTCGGCCGGTCTGGGACCACTGCGATTCACCGCGCCCTGCGAGGTGATCTGGACGGCGTACGAGAGGGACCGGACGGGCTTCGCGTACGGGACGCTGACCGGGCATCCGGAGTGCGGCGAGGAGTCGTTCATCGTCGACATCCGGGACGACGGCTCGGTGTGGTTCACGGTGATGGCGTTCAGCCGCCCGGCGACCTGGTACACCCGGCTCGCCGGTCCGCTCGTGCCCGTACTGCAGAAGGCGTACGCCGGACGGCTCGGTCACACACTGCGGGAGATCGCCGCTCCCTGATACTGGAGGTAATGGAGTGGTTCAGCGACAGTGACTACTGGCTCAGTCGGCTGGTCTTCCAGCGGGCTCTGGCCGGCGTGTATCTGGTCGCCTTTCTCACCGCCGCGCTGCAGTTCCGGGCGCTGATCGGCGAACGGGGCATGCTGCCGGTGCCCGCGTACGTACGGGAGATATCGCTGCGCCGCGCGCCGAGCATCTTCCAGCTGCACTACTCGGACCGCTTCTTCGCCTGCTGCGCCTGGGCCGGCTGTCTGCTCTCCGCGGCCCTGGTCGCGGGCGCCGCCGACCGGATCCCGCTGTGGGCGGCGATGGCGTGGTGGGCGCTGCTGTGGGTGCTGTACCTGTCCATCGTCAATGTCGGGCAGACCTGGTATGCCTTCGGCTGGGAGTCACTGCTGCTCGAGACGGGCTTCCTCGCCGTCTTCCTCGGCAATGACCGCACGGCCCCGCCCGTGCTGGTGCTGTGGCTGCTCCGCTGGGTGCTGTTCCGGGTGGAATTCGGCGCGGGACTGATCAAAATCCGCGGCGACGAGTGCTGGCGCAACCTCACCTGTCTCGACTTCCACCACGAGACCCAGCCGATGCCGGGGCCGTTGAGCTGGTTCTTCCACCATCTGCCGAAACCCTTCCACCGGGTCGAGGTGGCCGCGAACCATGTGACCCAGCTACTGGTGCCCATCCTGCTGTTCACACCGCAGCCGGTGGCGAGCGCCGCGGCCGGCTTGATCGCGCTGACCCAGCTGTGGCTGGTGCTCTCCGGCAACTTCGCCTGGCTGAACTGGATAACGATCACGCTCGCGCTGGCCGCCGTGGATGGTTCGATGCTCGCGGATCCGCCCGCGCTGCCGGCGCCACCACTCTGGTACGAGATCGTCGTGATCGCCGTAACCGCCCTGGTTCTGGTGCTGAGCTACCGTCCGGCGCGCAATCTGCTCTCCAAGCGGCAGTCGATGAACCGCTCCTACGACCCGCTCCATCTGGTCAACGCCTACGGCGCGTTCGGCACGGTCGGCCGGGTGCGCCATGAGGTGGTGATCGAAGGCACGGAAGAGACGGTGCTCCACCAGGACACGGTGTGGCGGGAGTACGGTTTCAAGGGCAAGCCGGGCGACGTCCACCGGATGCCACGCCAGTTCGCCCCGTACCATCTGCGGCTCGACTGGCTGATGTGGTTCGCCGCGCTCTCCCCCGCCTATGCACGCGCCTGGTTCGGCCCGTTCGTGGAGCGCCTGCTCGACGGCGACCGGGACACGCTGCGGCTCCTTGCCCACAATCCGTTCCCGGACGCCCCACCCGCGTATGTCCGCGCCAGGCTGTACCGCTACCGGTACACGACCTGGCGCGAACTGCGGGAAACCGGCGCCTGGTGGCACCGGACCTACCTGCGCGATTACCTCAGGCCGACCAGGCTATTTTGAACACCCACACGTGCTTGCCGGCCCGGCGGGCCGCGACGGGCACGTCGATCACCAGCCTGCCGCCGGTCGTACGCCAGGTCAGCGGCCGGCCGTGGCCGAGCATCGTCACCTTGTCGCCGGGCCGGACGGGCACCGGCGCCTCGACGGTGAGCGTGCCGCCGGGCGCGGCGAGCGAGTGGATGTAGAAGGCCTTGTCCGGGCGGATCGTGAAGCGCAGATCCTCGCCGAGCTGCGGCATCCTCGCCCAGTACGTACTTCCGTAGATCGCCTCGCCGTTGACCTTCAGCCACTCCCCTGTTTCCCGGAGCCTGCGCTCCATGATCTCCGGGATGGTGCCGTCGGCGCGCGGACCGATGTCGAGGAGGCAGGCCGCGGTGGAGCTCCGGGGTGTAGCGCCGCGAGGCGTCGAAGAGCTCCTTGATGAGGTCCCGCTTCGGACCCATCTTCACCGAGTTGCGGTCGCTGACCTTGGTGTCCCAGAGCGCGAATCCCTCATGGTGCTTGGAGGTCAGTACGTGGTACCGCGCGCCGGCGTCGCGGAACAGCTCGACCCAGGAGCGCGGGTTGAAACGTTCGGCCGTGAAGCGCGGGATGAAGTCGTCGTAGGCGAAAGACTCTCCGTACCTCTGGCGGTGATAGGCGTACGTCGGGTTGTCCGGGGCCTGCAGATGGCTCCAGTACCACTCGGCGTACTGCTTGCCGACCGGCGCCCACGCGGGCACGGAGTAGACGCCCCAGTGGATGAAGATCCCGAACTTCGCGTCCTGGAACCAGTACGGCGCCTGATGGGTGCTGAGCGAGGCGTCGGTGGGCCGGTAGTCGGGCACCCCGAGGGTGAGCGCGCGCCGCGTGCCACGACGGCACAGTCCTGGCTGGTGCCCGGCGGGGTGCCGGGACTGCGGCGGATGCCGATACGGACCCTGGCCTGCTCGCCGGGGGCGAGGCGGGCGACCGGGGCGGGAGCGACCGTGCGGGCTCCGGGCACGTCCACGGAGAGGGTGAGGTGGTCCGGGGCGAGGATGCCGATGGTGCCCGCGTTGATCACGGTGGCCTCGACGCTCTGGGCGCCCGAGTCGAGCAGGGAGGTCGTGGCGTGCGCCGCCCGTAGCGTCAACGCCCGTCCCTGGGCGGCTGGTTGGAGCGTGAGGGCGAAGATGTGGAGTGCGCTCTTGTTCGGCTCGGCGGGGTTGGTGACAGGCAGGGTGAGTGCCACCGCGTCCTTGGCGGGGTCCATGGCGACTTCGGCGGTGGCGATGACGACCTGGTGCGGATCCTTCTGTCCGGCCGGGTTGCGGCGGTACGGGGCGGTGAGCGTGCCGCTGCCCGAGTACCAGTCGGGGCCGCCGAGGGCCGCGGTCTGCGTGGTGCCGTCCGCGTAGTGCACGGTCGCCTTGCCGGACGCGGCCCCATAGCTGCCGGCGACGAGGAACAGGCCGGAAAGATAGCGGCCCTCGGGGAGTTCGACGCGCTGTCCGAGGGCGACGATGTTGTTCCTGGTGCCCGCTGTGGCGGCGGGGAAGAGATAGGCGATGCCGTCGATCTCCAGCCGTCCGGCAGGGAGTTCCTCGCCGGGGAAGGTGTAGCCGGAGCCGTCGAAGTCGCCGCCGGGGGCGTCCGCGGTGTCGATGCCGTCGTTGTCGAACCAGCGCTCCAGCGGTACGGGAACGGCGGCGGGGACGGTGCCCCAGTCGCCGTCTCCCGCTTCCTCGTTCACGTGTGCCGCCGCGGTCCGGGGGCTCGCATCGGCCGTGGCCGGGTGGATGTGGGCGGCGCCGACAGCCGCCCCCGCCGTCATTCCGAGTACATGGCGCCTGGGAAGTTCGGTCATGAGGTCCGATGATTGAAGCGTGACAGTCACCTGTCAATGCTCTCAACCGGACACAAGCGAAACCATTTCCCCGACCCATCGGATGAATCAGCGTGACCTGCGGGATCGTCCACGGAGCGCGAACCGCCCCCGAACGCCCCGTACCCCCTGCCGGGTGCGGCAGGGGGTACGGGGCGAAGCGATCCGCTCAGTCGATGCCGGGCAGGATGTGCGGCTCGGCCAGGTCGTCCTCGTAGCCGGCCAGCCTGATCGGGGCCGATCGAGCCCAGACTTCCAGACTGCCGAGTTCATCGGGCCGGCCGGCCCGTTCGCCGCCGCGTTCCGGCGGTCGCTTCTCGTGCTTCTTCACATCTGATGTCACCGCGCACTCCTCTGTGTCGCGCAACTGGGACAAGGGCAATTCGGTCGCGGTGGCGCCGGTGGTCGGGCGGGACCGCAGCCTGGTTGCAGACCTGTCCCAGGACGGCCAAGGGGGTTTCGTGGGCCCTTTGGTGGCGTCCGTTCACCCCAGAGTAACCAAATGAGCAGAGCTCCGCTCGATGGGGCCTGTAAATCTCCTGTAAACCAACTCAATTCCGGCCAACGATCTTTCCCTGTACGGGGCTTCGTGGGATCGTGCACAGATGGTTTCCGGGCCCGCGCAAAACTGCCTCGAAGGCAGGACAGCCCTGGTGACAGGGGCTTCCCGTGGCATCGGCCTCGCCGTCGCCGGAGCACTGGCCGGGGCGGGGGCAGATGTGGTGGTCACCGCGCGGGACCCGGATGGAGTAACAGCGGCCGTTGCCGAGCTGCGGGACGCGGGAGCGCGGGCGGCGGGCTGCGGGCTGCGCGGGCAGCGTGGCCGACCCGGCCCATCTCGATCGCTGCACCGCCTTCGCCGTGCGGGAGTTCGGGCGGACATTCTGGTCAACAACGCCGCCACGAACGCGCCCTACGGTCCGCTGATGGATGCCGATCCCGACGAGTGGCGGCAGGCGTTCGCGGTGAATGTGGAGGCGGCGCTGCGGCTGGTGCAGCTCGCCTGGCGGGCCTGGATGCGCGAGCACGGCGGGGCCGTGGTCAACATCTGCACCGAGGGCACCCACGGAGTGGGCCCGCGGGTCGGCGCCTACGGCACGAGCAAGGCGGCACTGCTGCATCTCACGCGTCAGCTCGCCGGCGAACTCGCCCCAACGGTACGGGTGAACGCCGTCTCACCGGGTCTCGTACGTACTGAGATGGCACGCTTTGTCTGGGAAGGCGCCGAGCGGCGGATCGCCGACGGGATGCCGCTGGGCCGGATCGGCGAGCCCGGCGATGTGGCGCGGGCGGTGCTGTGGCTGGTCTCGGACGAGTCGGCGTGGGTGACCGGGGCCGATCTGCTGGTGGACGGCGGTACGCGGGTGCGCGCGGCAGCGGACACCGGCTCGTACGCCGTCCACCAGCAGCTGCGGACTACCAGTTCGCCGGAGCGTAGTCCTTGAGGAAGCAGCCGTAGAGCTCCTCGCCGTCCTCGCCGCGCACGATCGGGTCGTAGACGCGAGCGGCGCCGTCGACCAGGTCGAGGGGGGCGTGGAAGCCCTCGTCGGCGAGGCGCATCTTGTCGGGGTGCGGGCGCTCGTCGGTGATCCAGCCGGTGTCGACGGCGGTCATCAGGATGCCGTCGGACTCGAACATCTCCTGGGCGCTGGTGCGGGTGAGCATGTTCAGCGCGGCCTTGGCCATGTTGGTGTGCGGGTGGCCCGCGCCCTTGTAGCCGCGGCTGAAGACGCCCTCCATGGCGGAGACGTTCACCACGTAGGTGCGCTTGGCCGCGGCGGCGGCCATCGCGGGGCGGAGCCGGCTGATCAGGATGAACGGCGCGGTGGAGTTGCAGAGCTGGACCTCGAGCAGCTCGACCGGCTCGACCTCGGAGACCGTCTGGACCCAGCTGTTGGTGTCGTGCAGATCGGGAACCAGGCCGCCGGCGTCGATGGCGGTGCCCGCCTCGATCCTGGCGAGCGAGGCGGATCCTGTGACCAGCGCCAGTCCGGTGACGTCCTGGGCGGTCAGGGCCTCGCCGCGGCCGACGGGCAGCGCGGCCTGGGAGCCGCTGCCGAACGCGCCGATGACGTGGGAGGTGGGCAGCTCACCCGCGGGCAGCGGTGCGGACTCGGCGGCGAGGAGTTCGCTGTACGCCTGCGGGGAGCGGCGTACGGTCTGCGCGGCGTTGTTGATCAGGATGTCCAGCGGGCCCTCGGCCGCCACCGAGTCGGCGAGCGCGACGACCTGCGCCGGGTCACGGAGATCGATGCCGACGATCTTGAGGCGGTGGATCCACTCGTCGCTGTCCGGCATCGCCTTGAAGCGGCGGATGGCGTCGCTGGGGAAGCGGGTGGTGATGGTGGTGTGGGCACCGTCGCGGAGCAGCCGCAGCGCGATGTACATGCCGATCTTGGCCCGGCCGCCGGTGAGGAGAGCGCGCTTGCCGCTGAGGTCGGTGCGGGCGTCGCGGCGGGCGCGGTTCTCGGCCGCGCACTTCTGGCACAGCTGGTGGTAGAAGGCGTCGACCTCGACGTAGCGGGTCTTGCAGATGTAGCAGGACCTGGGGCGCTGGAGTATTCCCGCGATCTCGCCGGTGACCGACGAGGACGGCAGCAGGCCTTCCGTCTCGTCGTCGATCCGTTCGGCGGAACCGGTCGCGGTGGCCTCGGTGACGGACTTGTCGTGGGCGGTCTTGGCGGCGCGGCGCTCCTGGCGGCGGCGCTGCTTCACCGTCCGGTAGATCCCGGCCGTGGCCCGGCGTACCGTGATCGCGTCCGGGTGGTCGACGTCCAGCTTGTCGAGCTCGTCGAGCACGCTCAGGCAGACGGCCAACCGTTCCGGGTCGATGCCCGGGCCGAACACCGGGCTGTCCTCTGTCACCGTCATCGCTTTGCCGTTCCTCGATCACTCGTACGCAGTAGCGCCCACGCAGCAGTTTCAAAAGCGCAACTTTACTGAGTGATGAGGCGTGGGCAAAATGCCGGGACCCGCACCGGTCCGTGGCACGGCGAGGGGCCCGGCCGGGTGCGCCCCGACCCGGCCCCTCCTTCCCGGGTCACACATACCGGGCCCCTTCTCCCCGGGCCCCTTCTCCCCGTGTCACGCAAAGAGGCCGGCGAGCCAGGTTCGCCAGGCTTCCTCGTTCTGCCCGGCGTCCGCGCCACGGGCGAAGTCGTGCACGCTGACGCCGACCGGAGCACCGAAGTGGTTCCGGCCGAAGACGCGGTACATCGCCTCGTCCGTGCGCAGCCCGACGAAGTAGGGGTTGCGGAAATCGAGGACCGCGTCGACCTCACCGGCGCCGGGCACCTCGACCCGCACCGTGGCGCCCTGGGCCGCGTCGTCCGGCAGTCCGAGCCCGCGGCTGACGACCTCGAGCCCGCCCGGGGTGTTGGAGGCGGCGGGAGCGTCCAGGGTCACGAACGTGGCAGTACGGCCGGTGAAGTGCTCGAGGTACTGCCGCAGGGTGTGCAGATAGAAGTCGGTGTGCTTGTCGGCACCGTCGTACTGGTTGTCCCAGTCGTCGACGAAGACGCCGCTGTGCACATAGCGCACCCAGGAGCCGCCGCCCTCGCGCGGCTCGATGACATGGTCGAGCTGGTTGAAGGACTGCTGAGGCACGTCCTCCAGGCTCTCGGTGCGGCCGGTCAGATGCCGCGGCGGGTCCCATGCGGTGACGGTCCCGCCGAAGGGCGCGGCGCCGCCCTCCCTCGGCTCGTACTCCATGGGCCAGAGCCAGCCGGCCGTGCCGGTGGTGATCGCGTCCCACACCTGCTCGGGACTGGCGTCGACCTCGAACTCGCGGACGATCTCGAATTCCTTGGACATGATGACTCCTGATGTTCAGGCGCCCCTGGGCGCGTGGATCACGTGGTGGACGCCCGGGCCGAACGTCCTGGACCGGACGACCTCGAGCGGGGTCGGGGCAAGCCCCTCCTGGAAGAGGCGCTTGCCACCGCCGACGGCGGGGGCGACGAGCAGCTCGATCCCGTCCACGAGGCCCTCGTCCAGCAGCCGGCGCACGAGTGTGACCGGCTTCCTCATGACGACTCCTCGATGGCCTTGGCGGCAGGGGGATCGGGTTTGACGGTGGGGTGGAGCGCGACGACGATCCGGTGCTCGCGGCCGCCCTCGGCGTTCTCGTCGTGGTACTTGGCGATCAGGGCGCCGACGCCGTGCGTCAACTCCTCGACGAACGCGGCCCGGTCGGCGGCCGAGGCGAAGCGCACCTCTCCGTCCAGCGCATAGGTCGCGAGCCTCTTGCGGGCCTTGGCCGCCCCGGTGATCAAGGTGCCGACATCACGTACGAGACGGGCGGCGACGGCGAGCATCCAGCGCGCCGAGAGCTGGTCGCGGAAGCGGGCCGGATCCGGCTGCACCGCGGCCAGGGCGAGCGGCGAGATCACATACGAGGCCGCCGTGGCCCGCATCAGCCGCTCGGTGACATTGCCTTTCCTGCGTTCGCCGGCCAGCTCGACCAGACCGTGCCGCTCCAGCGCCCTGAGGTGGTAGTTGACCTTCTGTCGGGGCAGTCCGACACGGCCCGCGAGCATGGCCGCCGACGCGGGCCCGGTGGCGAGCTCGGCGAGCAGCCGGGCACGCATGGGGTCCAGCGAGACGGCAGCAGCCGCCGAGTCCTCGATCACGGTCACGTCCAACATGACTCCACCCTCCCACCGACAAATAAATTTGTCCAGACTGAATCTCTTGTCGGTTACGCGCGCCTCCCACCGGCGCAGGTGCCTCTGATGCCGCGCGGAGTGCGTGGGGCGAGGCGCACCGGGAGAACCGCCTGCGGGCAGTGCCCGAATAGCGCGGCGCACCTCTGCCTTGGCGGCCGGTGATCGACGCGGCCTTCCTCGCCAACACCGTCGACGGCCGTCCGCGCGCCAAGTACCAGGCCGTGGTGCTGCCCGGCGACAGTCCCGCCGGAGTGGACGCCGCCGAGCTGGCGGCGCCGGCCTCGTACGAGCAGAGTTTCGCGATCCCGCAGGTCGACGCGTACACCTACGCCCGTCCCCAGGTCGGTCTGGACCACCCGGTCAACGGCGGGTACAGCGGCCCGCTGGTAGCGCGCGCCCCGGCTGCGGACCCTGATCCCCGGTCCCGCTCTCCTGCTGCCGGCCGCCTGCTCGGCCCCGCCCCCGGACCCCACTCCGGCACCGCGCCGGCTGCCGCGGCCCGGTACCGCCTGGCAGTGGCAGCTCGACGGGCCGATCGACGACCGCGTCGACGTACCGGTCCATGACATCGACGGCTTCGAGAACGACGCCTCGACGGTCCGCAGGCTCCACCGGGCCGGCCGCAAGGTCATCTGCTATCTCAACGCCGGCGCGTGGGAGTCCTTCCGCCCCGACCACAAGAACTTCTCCAGCGCCGTCCTGGGCTCCCAGAACGGCTGGGAGGGCGAACGCCGGCCGGACATCCGCCGGCTCGACACCCTCCGCCCGCTGATGGCCGAGCGCATGGACATCTGCCGGTCGCCAGGCTTCGACGCGGTCGGGCCCGATCTGCTGGACGCCTGTCTCAACGACACCGGCTTTCCGCTGACCGCCGCGCATCAGGTCGCGTACAACCGCATGATCGCGCGTCTCGCGCACGACCGCGGCCTGTCGGTCGGACTGAAGAACGATGTGCCTCAAGTGCCCCAGCTGGTGGACGATTTCGACTTCGCCGTGAACGAGGAGTGCGCACAGTACGACGACTGCGCGGAGCTGACACCTTTCGTGAAGGCCGGCAAGGCGGTCTTCCATGTCGAGTACGCACTCCCGGTCGACAAGTTCTGCGAGCGGGCTCGCCGGCCGGGGCTCGGTTCCATGCGCAAGAGGCTCGATCTGGGGGTGTGGCGCCAGCCGTGCTGAGGGCGCGACTCGAGGGAGAGCCGCGGTCTCTCAGCTCGAGGCGAGCACGGCCTGTACCGTCTTGCCGCCGCCGGGTCCGCCGCGGACGGCGAAGTGCTGCGCGAGGTGACGCACCATCGCGATGCCCCGCCCGCCCTCGTCCGCCTCCTGCGGTGAACACAACCGCGGCAGTACCGGACTGCCGTCCTCCACTTCAACGGTGACCAGTCCCGTGTCGACGCGCAGCCGCAGCCGGCAGCCGCTGCGGCCGTGCCGGGTGGCATTGGTGACAAGCTCCGAGACGACCAGCGTCACGTCTTCCACCTGGTCCCCGGACACCTCCTCGACGCGTCCGCTGGTGAGGAAGGCGGTCGTCAGATGCCGCGCCCAGCGGGCCGATGTCTCTGCCTGCGGCAGGATGTACGTCGCGCGTGCGGCTCGCCGACGGGCTTGCCTGTGCGCACGCATGGGATCACTCCGTTCTGACTAGGCAGCCGGTTCCGGCCAAGAAAACCGGGTGGGAGAGCCGTTGGCGGCATCCACGCAACGACAGGCCCCTCACCCCTGTGATTCCCGCGCGGCACGATCGGCAACCGGCCGCGGGCCCAGTCTTCGGGCCGGCAAGCCTCACAGCACGTGCCGGCCCTTCCCCAGCGCGATGACTCCGTTCTTCGAGACGGTGTAAAGCTCCTGGTCGCGCTCGGAGTTGACGCCGATCGTCGCGCCGGGCGGCACATCCACGTTCTTGTCCAGGATCGAGCCACGCACCACCGCGCCCCGGCCGATACGAACGTTGTCGTGGAGGACCGATCCCTGCACCACCGCTCCCTCCGCGACGACGACGCCGGGCGAGAGTACGGACCGGGTGACCTGACCGCGGACCACACAGCCGGGGCTGATGATCGACTCACTCGCGATGCCCGCGCCGGTGAAGCGGGCGGGCGGCAGCTGGCCGGAGTGGGTGTAGATGGGCCAGTGCCGGTTGTCGAGGTCGAAGACCGGACGGTCCGGAATCAGATCCATATGGGCTTCGTAGTAGGTGTCGATGGTGCCCACATCACGCCAGTAACCGTGCTCCCGCGCGTTCTCACCGGGCACATGGTTCTCATCGAAGTCGTAGAGCTGCGCCACCCCGCGCTCGGTGAGCATCGGCAGGATCGAGCCCCCCATGTCGTGGACCGAGCGATCGTCCTCGGCATCCCGGTGGAGAGCGTCCACGAGCACCTTGGTGGAGAAGAGGTAATTGCCCATGGAGGCGAAAACCCGGCCCGGGTCGCCCGGCAGCCCCGGAGGGTCGGTGGGCTTCTCCAGGAACCGCTCGACCCGGGCGCCGTCGGACGCGGGGGTGATGATCCCGAAGGAGGACGCTTCTGCGCGCGGCACCTTGATCCCGGCAACGGTGACCCCGGCGCCGCTCTCGATATGCCGCTGCAGCATCTGCCGCGGGTCCATCCGGTAGACATGATCGGCACCGAACACCGCGATGTAGTCCGGCTGTTCGTCGTTGACGAGGTTGAGTGACTGCAGGATCGCGTCCGCACTGCCGAGATACCAGCGCCGGCCGAGCCGCTGCTGGGCCGGTACGGGCGTGACGTAGTTGCCGAGCAGACTCGACATCCGCCAGGTGGTGGTCACATGCCGGTCCAGCGAGTGCGATTTGTACTGGGTCAGTACGCAGATACGCAGGATGTCGCCGTTGACGAGGCTGGAGAGGACGAAATCGACGAGCCGGTACATGCCCCCGAAGGTCACCGCCGGTTTTGCCCGGTCGGCGGTGAGCGGCATCAGCCGCTTGCCCTCCCCGCCGGCCAGTACGATTCCGAGCACCGAAGGTCCACCGCGCATCGCGCCCCCTCTATGCGTGCCATGCCCGCTATGGCTGCTATGACTTTTCGAGCAACTTCTCGTACACCTCGTACGTACGCCGGGCCACCTGATCCCAGCCGAACTCACGTACCGCGCGATCCCGCCCGGCCGCGCCCATCCTCGCGGCCTCCCCGGCGTCGTCGAGAACCCGGTTCACCGACTGGGTGAGACCCGACTCGAAGGCTTCGGGGTGAGCCTCGTCGTAGGGCACGAGCAGACCCGTGCGGCCGTCGTCCACGACCTCGGGAATGCCGCCGACCGCCGACGCGACGACGGCGGTTCCGCAGGCCATGGCCTCCAGATTGACGATGCCCAGCGGCTCGTACACCGAAGGGCAGACGAACACCGCGGCATGGCTGAGGAGTTGGATGACCTGGGGGCGCGGCAGCATCTCGGGAATCCAGTGCACCCCGTCGCGTGCGTCCTCCAGCTCCTCGACCAGCTGCCGGAATTCACGTCCGATCTCCGGGGTGTCGGGGGCGCCGGCCGCCAGCACCAGCTGGGCGTTCGGGTCGAAGGAGCGGGCGGCACGCAGCAGATGAGGGACGCCCTTCTGCCGGGTGATGCGGCCGACGAAGAGGACGAACGGGCGGTCCGGGTCGAGGCCGATCCGCTCGAGTACGGCCGTCTCGTGGTCGGGGCGGTACATGCGGGTGTCGATGCCGTTGTGGACGACACGCACCCGGTCAGGATCGAGGGCCGGATAGCAGGCGAGGATGTCGGCGCGCATACCGCGGGAGACGGCGATCACCGCGTCCGCGGCCTCGATGGCCGTACGTTCGGCCCAGCTGGAGAGGGCGTAGCCGCCGCCCAGCTGCTCGGCCTTCCAGGGGCGCAGCGGCTCCAGCGAGTGGGCGGTCATCACATGCGGTACGCCGTAGAGCAGCTTGGCGAGATGACCGGCGAGATTGGCGTACCAGGTGTGCGAGTGGACCAGTTCGCGGCCCTGGAGCTCGGCGGCCATCGCGAGGTCGACGGAGAAGGTGCGCAGTGCCTCGTTCGCGCCGTCGAGTCCGGCGAGCGCCTCGTGGCGCAGAACGCCTTCGGCGGCGCCCTCGCCCCAGCAGTGCACCTCGAGGTCGGCGAGAGCTAGTAACTCCCGGGCCAGAAACTCCACATGGACCCCGGCGCCCCCGTAGACGTCCGGGGGATATTCGCGCGTGAGCAGTCCCACCTTCACGAAGATTCACCTCGCGAAGGCCGTCGGCCCAGCACCATCGGCCTGTTTTTCAGCCGGGGGTCCGGCCCGCGGCAGAGCCGCAATCGGGGACAGCGTCCCCCGGGAAGACACAGCACCCCATGATGGTCACTCACATACGGCGTGCGCGGAAGACCGCGGTCAGGACCGCTGCGCGGAGCGCCGCGGCGGACGGTCGAAGACGCAGTCGCCGCACAGCCCGGCAGTCGGGCAGCGATAGTAGAGACAGCAGGTGCGGCGCCGCAGCGCGGGACCGTGGACCGTGCCGGACAGATCCGGATGGGCGAAGAGTCCGGCGGCGAGCGCCGAGGCCCGTTCGCCCACTTCCGGCCGGCCGCTGCGCCGCCCCCAGGCGTGGAGTTCGCGTACGGCCCCGGCGAGTGCGGAGCCCGCGTTGCCCCACAGCAGCTGCCGTGAGAGCCGTACATCGCCGCGGACCGCGTCCGCCAGGGGTACGAGATGGCCGTACTGCACCACCTCGCGGACCGTCTCCGCGGTCGCGGGCAGCGGATCTGCGGCGGTCAGCCGGAGATCGTCGGGCGCGCTGCGGTCCGGGTCCCAGTGCAGCCGCGCGGGGTCTAGGTCGGGCAGCTGTCCGTGCAGCACGGCGGAGCCGAGCGCGACCGACCAGAGCCGGGAGGCGAGCCCCAGGTGGGCGATGGAGGCGGCGACCCGTCGCTCGGGGGTGCGCAGGCGGGCTGCGACCGTGTCGATACGGGCCGTGAGCGGCGCGGTGTCGCCCGCGTACAGCCTCGCGAGTGGGAGCTGCCGCTCGCCGGGCGCGCCGATCCGCAGGGCGAAGAAGCCGCCGACCGAGCCCACCTCCTCCAGATCCACGCCCACGCTCCGCTCTCTGTCATCCCCCGTACGGGCTGTCATCACCCGTACGGGCTGTTTCCTTCCGGGCGGCCGGGATGTCCGCACCAGGTCACCGTAGCCACCGCTCGCGATGCACGGGCCTGACGAGGAAACTGGGTGGGGAACGCTGTATGCGTCCATATGGGCGCGTACGTCCCGGACCCGGGCGGGTCGGTCTCCACCTCACCGGCCCGCGCCCCCGCCGAGAGGGGGACTTCAGACCTACGCGCGTACTACGTCGGCAGTAGGCCCAAGTGCCTGCTCAAGGACGACGACGTAGACGCTGAAGAGGGAGATCGTGGTCTCTATGAGTTCCCTCGCACTGGCCGTGGTGCTGTCACTGGTCTCCGCGGTCGCCTATGCGGCCGGGGCGATCATGCAGGAGCATGTCGCTGCCACCACTTCGGCCAGGCCTTACGCCCCGCTGCACCACGCCGCGTGGTGGGTCGCCGTCGCTCTCAACACGCTCGGCGCCGTGCTGCATGTGGTGGCGCTGGCGTACGGGCCGCTGAGCCTGGTCCAGCCGCTCGGAGCCCTGACGATCGTCTTCGCGCTGCCGATGGCGGCGCTGTTCGTGCGGCGCAGGGCCGGGGCCGCCGCCTGGCGCGGCGCGATCCTGGCGACCGCCGGGCTCGCCGGGCTGCTGGCGCTGACCGGCACCTCCGCTTCCCATTCGCTGGACGGCGGCCAGCGTGGGGTGCTGGCAGCCGCGACGTTCGGCGGGGTGGCGCTGCTCTTCCTGGTCGCCCAGACCGTGAACCGGCCGATCATCCGCAGTGTGCTGCTCGCCGCCGCCGCGGGTGTGGCGTTCGGTATCGCCTCGGTGTTCACCAAGACCGTCGCGGTGGACTGGACCTGGTCCGCGCCGCTCGACCAGTGGCCGAGCCTGCTGGTGATCGCCGCCCTGGCCTGCGGTGGTCTGCTGCTCTCCCAGTCCTCGTACCACGGCGCGGGCCTCGCGGCCCCGTTGGCCACCGTCACGGTCGTCAATCCGGTGGTGGCAGCCGTTGTCGGCATCACGATGTTCGGCGAGACCTTCCGGTACGGCGTGCCGGGCACCGTGTTCGCGATCGGCTTCGGGGTCGTGGCGGCGGGCGGGCTGATGCTGCTGACGACGGAGCGGATCAAGGCGACGCGCGCGGAGGCGGAAGCACGGTCGGAGTCGAACGCGCAGGCACGCCCCTCGCAACAGCCGGTGCGCCGCTCGGAACCTCGGATGCGCCACGTGGAACCCCGAGGGCGCCACGTCCCTTTGCGCGGGCGTCCGTCAGACGGAGACGCCGCCCGACCTGAGGTAGGCGACGGGGTCGATGTCGGACCCGTATCCGGGCCCCGTACGCACCTCGAAATGGAGATGCGGCCCTGAGCTGTTGCCGGTGGACCCCGAGCGCGCGATCCGCTGTCCGCTGCTGACCTGCTGGCCGGAGCGCACAGTGAGCGCCGACAGGTGCGCGTACTGGCTGTACTTGCCGTCCGCGTGGCGGATGACGACCTGGTAGCCGTACGCACCGCCCCAGCCGGCCGAGACGACACGGCCGGAGGCGACGGCCTGCACCGCGGTGCCGGTGGGAACCGGGAAGTCCACGCCGGTGTGGTAACCGCTGGCCCAGGAGGAGCCGGGCTTGCCGTAGGGGGTACCGGGGCTCGCTTGTACGGGTGCGCTGAGTCCGGTCCTGTGCGCGGGCTTGGTCGCGTGCGCCTGCTTGGACGCCGGCTTCCTGGGCCGCTCCTGCTTCTTCTTGGGCGGCTCGTGCTTCGGCGCCTGCTGCTTGGGCTGGGCCTTCGGCTTCTGCTCGCCCGGCGCAGGGGACGACGGGTTGGGCCTCGGGTCGGGCTTGGGAGCCTCGACGCGCAGGATCAGCTTCTGGCCCGGATGGATGAGGTCGGGATCGGGGCCGACGACGGTGCGGTTCTGTGCGTACAGCTGATGCCAGCCGCCCCTGACCTGCTCGGAGTCCGCGATCTTGGAGAGTGAGTCGCCGCGGGCGACCGTGTAGCCCTCGCGATGCGTGGGCAGGGTGGTCGGCGTGGCCTTCTTCGGCGCTGCCTTGCGTTCGTACCGGTGCTCGCTCTGCGGCGCTAATCGCCCGGCCGGTGCGATGTCGGGGGCTTCACCGCCACGGGCGAGCCCGGCGCGGGCGGAGCAGGCGGGCCAGGCCCTCGGCCCCTGGCTCCCAAGGACCCGCTCGGCGACGGCGATTTGCTGGTCCTTGCTGGCGAGATCCGCGCGCGGGGCGAATTTCCTGCCCCCGTACGCCTCCCAGGTGGACTGGGTGAACTGCAGGCCGCCGTAATAGCCGTTGCCGGTGTTGATCTTCCAGTTACTGGTGGACTCACAGGCCGCGACCTTCTCCCAGACATCCACGGAGGCCGCGTGGGTCGTGCCCGCGCCGATGAGCGGCAGAGCCATGCCCGCACCGCCCGCGGTGACAGTGAGCGAAGCACGGTTGATGCGGCTCGGCTGGTATCGACGGTGCCGACCGGTTGCGGCCATCTTGAGACTCCCCCACTGATCTGCAGGTCACATCGCAATCGGCCAAACTAGGCGCAGGGCAGGCGCCATGACAAGAGGTCAGCTCCCGCGCACTGTGGCGCGGGCTGCGGCCGGGGGCCGGCTGCCGCCGCGCGCCAGGAAGTCGGCGAGCGGCAGTGTCGCGGCGCCGACGGTGACCGCGTCCGGACCGAGCCGCCCGAGTTCGATGGTGGTGCGGGCGCCCGCGTGGCGCAGGGCGTACTCCCCCGCGTACCGGCGCACTTCGGGGAGGAGATGCGGGCCGAGCAGCAGTCCGGCCCAGCCGCCGAGCAGGATGCGTTCGGGCCGGAAGAGGTTGATCAGGTCGGCGACGGCCGCACCCAGGTACTCGGCGGTGTCATCGAGCAGTGAGAGTGCCACCGCGTCGGGCTCGGGTCCGTCCGGGCCGGGGAAGGCCGCGGCGAGCAGCGCGGCCAGCGCGGTCTCGTCGTCGGCGTCGGCCGCCGGCGGTCCGCCCGCCTCCTGCCAGCGCTCGCGCAGCGCTTCCGCGCCCGCGTACGCCTCCAGACAGCCGAGAGAGCCGCAGCGGCAGCGCCGCCCCCGGATCCGTACGGTCGTATGGCCCCATTCGAGCGCGCTGCTGCGGGCATGTGCGTCGGGCGTGGCGGCATGCACGACACAGGCGCCGACTCCGGAGCCGATGAGTGCCACGGCGGCCTCGCGGGCGCCGCGGCCGCCGCCGAACCACATTTCGGCCTGGCCGAGCGTCTTGGCACCGTTGTCGATGAACAGCGGCACTTCGGACGGCAGTTGGACGGAGGCACGGAGGAGCTTCTCGAAGGGGACAGCGCTCCAGCCGATGGTCTGGCCGTGCACGATCGCGCCGTCGGGGGTGTCCTGTTCGATGATTCCGGGGACGCCGATCCCGACGCCGAGAAGGCTCGTCGCGTCGGCGCCCGCGTCCCGCAGGACGTCGGCGACGCCGGTACGGACATGGGCGACGATGCGCTCGACGTCGTAGCCGTGCTGGGCCAGCGGGCGCTCGGTGCGGGCGAGTTCGGTGAGGGAGAGGTCGAAGAGTTCGACGCGTACGCGCGTCTCGCCGATGTCGATGCCGATCAGCAGTCCGCCACCCGGGGTGACGCGCAGCAGTGTGCGCGGCCGGCCGCCGTCGGAGTCGACCACTCCGGCTTCCTCCAGCACTCCCTCGGCGATGAGTTCCGATACGACGTTGCTGATGGATCCTGAACTCAGCCCGGTGGCGGGTCCGAGTTCCTGGCGGCTCAACGGGCCGTGGAAATACAACCGTTGCAGTACCCGGGCGCGGTTGCCGCGCCGCAGGTCACGCACTGTCCGTCTGCTGCGCTCCGCCATGGTGCTCCTTCCGTGGACGCAACATACCCCGGCCGCAGCCCTTGACGCGACCTTCCCTCACCTCTTAAATCACGACATGAATTAAGCCAGGGAGACCGTTCGGGAACCGAACGCAGCCACCCCCGGGAAGGGGCCACCTCTCATGCGCACGAGCAGAGCCGCAGCAGCCGTCACCGTCGTCACCGCACTCGCCGCCGTCACGGGTTGCGGCGGAGGCACCTCCACCGACGGAGGAGGCAGCAACGAATCGCCCAGGACGCTCACGTACTGGGCCTCCAATCAGGGCCCGAACGTCGAGGCCGACAAGAAGATCCTCACGCCCGAACTCAAGAAGTTCGAGAAGCAGACGGGCATCAAGGTCAAGCTCGAGGTGGTCCCCTGGTCCGATCTCCTCAACCGGATTCTGGCCGCCACCACCTCCGGCCAGGGCCCCGACGTCCTCAACATAGGCAATACCTGGTCGGCCTCCCTCCAGGCGACCGGCGCGCTGCTGCCCTGGGACCGGAAGAACTTCGACGCGATCGGCGGACGTGACCGCTTCGTCGGTTCGGCTGTCGCATCGGCCGGAGCCCAGGGCAAGGACCCCGCGGCCGTACCGCTGTACTCGCTCGCGTACGCGCTCTACTACAACAAGAAGATGTTCGCCGATGCGGGGATCTCGCAGCCGCCGGCCACCTGGGACCAACTGATCGCGGACGGCAAGAAGCTCTCGAAGAACGGGAAATGGGCGCTGGGCACCGAGGGCGGCAACCTCGCGAACAACATCCACCAGGTCTTCGTGCTGGGGAAGCAGCACGGCGCGGACTTCTTCGACTCCTCGGCCAGGCCCACCTTCACCTCGGACGGCGCGGTCGCCGCGGTGAAGCAGTACGTCGACTTCATGGCCAAGGACAAGATCATCGCTCCGGGCAACGCGGAGTACGCCCAGAACCAGTCCCTCCAGGACTTCGCGCGCGGCATGACGGCCATGGTGCTGTGGCAGGCCGCCGCCTCGACGTTCGCCGCACAGGGTATGAAGCCCGCGGACTGGGGCGTGGCGCCCGTACCGGTCCCGGCCGGCGCTCCCGGCACCGGCCGGAACACCAACTCCATGGTCGCGGGCATCAATATGGCGGTCTTCAAGAACACGAGGAACATCGACGGCGCCAAGAAGTTCGTGAAGTTCATGACGAGCGACGCGGAGCAGAAGCTGCTCAACAAGACGTATGGATCCATTCCGCCGGTCAAGGCCGCCCAGCAGGACCCGGCGTTCTCCGCACCCGATCTGAAGATCCTGCGCGACACGCTGACCGCCAGCGCCGCACCGCTGCCCCAGGTGCCGACCGAATCGCAGTTCGAGACGGCCGTCGGCACCGCCGTCAAGGAGCTGTGGGCGGATGCCGCGGCCGGACTGCCGGTGACGACCGAATCCGTCAAGGCACACCTGGCCAAGGCCCAGCAGCAGATGCAGCAGTGAGGGCCGCCGGATGACCACCGTGGCTCCCGGCCGGACTGACCGGGCCGACAACGGTGCGAGCTCGGGCAAGGGGGATCCGCGCGGACGACTGCCACGTATCCCGGACCGGATCCGCCACGGCGGCCTGCCCTATCTCCTGCTCCTGCCGGCCGTCGCACTCGAACTGCTCGTCCATCTCATCCCGATGGTCATCGGCATCGTGATGAGCTTCCGCCGGCTCACGCAGTTCTACATCCGCAACTGGGGCGAGGCACCGTGGGCCGCGCTCGACAACTACAAGGTCGCCGTCGACTTCGACGCCCCGATCGGCCGGGCCCTGCTCCACTCCTTCTACGTCACCTGCCTGTTCACCGTCTTCGCCGTAGGACTGTCCTGGCTGTTCGGCGTCGCCGCGGCGATCATGATGCAGGAGAACTTCCGCGGCCGCGGCTTCCTGCGGGCGGTCTTCCTCACCCCGTACGCCCTGCCGGTGTACGCCGCCGTCATCACCTGGGCCTTCATGTTCCAGCGCGACAACGGCCTGATCAACCACGTCCTGCACGACCAGCTCGGCCTCACCGACCAGCCGTCCTTCTGGCTGATCGGCGACAACAGCTTCGTGGCGCTGGTCGTGGTCGCGGTCTGGAAGTCCTGGCCGTTCGCCTTCCTCATCGTCATGGCGGGGCTGCAGAACATCCCGCGCGAGCTGTACGAGGCCGCCGCGATCGACGGCGCCGGCGTCTGGCAGCAGATCCGCAAGATCACTCTGCCGTCGCTGCGCCCGGTCAACCAGGTACTGGTGCTCGTGCTGTTCCTGTGGACCTTCAACGACTTCAACACGCCGTACGTGCTGTTCGGCAGGGCTGCTCCGGAGGCCGCCGACCTGATCTCGGTCCATATCTACCAGTCGTCCTTCGTCGCCTGGAACTTCGGCTCGGGATCCGCGATGTCCGTCCTGCTGCTGCTGTTCCTGCTGCTGGTGACCGCCGCCTATCTGCTGCTCACCTCACGTGGAAGGAGGGGCGCCGATGCCTAGGCCACCCAGGTCTCCGAGCGCGCCGCCGCAGTCGTTCCTCTGGACGCGCCGCGTCGTACTGACGTTCCTCGCCGCGTTCGCGCTGCTGCCCGTCTATGTGATGGTCAGCAGCTCGCTCAAACCGCTGCAGGACGTGTCGGGGAAGTTCCGGTGGATTCCGTCGACATTCACGATCCGGCCGTACTTCGACATCTGGGACACCGTTCCGCTCGCCCGCTACTTCCTCAACTCGCTGATCGTGGCGGGCGCGGCGACAGTCCTGTCGGTGGTGATCGCGGTGTTCGCCGCGTACGCCGTGAGCCGCTACCGATTCCGCGGCCGGCGGGTCTTCACCATCACCGTGCTGTCCACCCAGATGTTCCCCGGCATCCTGTTCCTGCTCCCGCTGTTCCTGATCTTCGTCAATATCGGAAACAGCACCGGCATCGCCCTGTACGGCTCACGCGGCGGGCTGATCCTCACCTATCTGACGTTCTCGCTCCCCTTCTCCATCTGGATGCTGATCGGCTACTTCGACTCGATCCCGCGGGATCTGGACGAGGCGGCGACGGTGGACGGCTGCGGACCGCTCGGCGCGCTCTTCCGGGTCGTGGTGCCGGCCGCTGTCCCGGGCATCGTCGCCGTGGCCGTCTACGCGTTCATGACGGCCTGGGGCGAAGTTCTGTTCGCCTCCGTGATGACGAACGACGTCACCCGCACGCTCTCCGTCGGGCTCAAGGGCTACGCCACCCAGAACGACATCTACTGGAACCAGGTCATGGCCGCCTCGCTCGTCGTCAGCGTGCCCGTGGTCGCCGGTTTCCTGCTGCTCCAGCGCTATCTCGTCGCCGGCCTCACCGCGGGCGCCGTCAAGTGATCCGTCCCCCGAGCCCAGCAGAAAGGCAGTTCGTGAACGACCTCAACGCCCTTCCGGCCGATTTCACTTGGGGCGCCGCCACCGCCGCGTACCAGATCGAGGGTGCCGTGGCCGAGGACGGCCGCTCCCCGTCGATCTGGGACACCTTCTCCCACACGCCGGGATCGGTCGCGGGCGGCGACACCGGCGATGTGGCGTGCGACCACTACCACCGCTGGCCCGAGGACATCGCTCTGATGAAGCAACTCGGCATCGGCGCCTACCGGTTCTCGATCGCCTGGCCGCGGGTCGTGCCCGGCACAGACGGGCAGGTGAACAGGGCGGGCCTCGCCTTCTACGACCGGCTGGTCGACGGTCTCCTCGACGCGGGCGTCACGCCGTTCGCGACGCTCTACCACTGGGACCTGCCGCAGGCGCTCCAGGACCGGGGCGGCTGGCCGGCCCGCGAGACCGCGGAGCACTTCGCGGCGTACGCCTCCGTCGTCGCCGAGCGGCTCGCCGACCGGGTCAAGGACTGGGCGACACTCAACGAGCCGCTGTGCTCCGCGTGGATCGGCCATCTGGAGGGCCGGATGGCGCCGGGTCTGACCGATCTCAGGGCCGCGGTGCACGCCTCGTACCATCTGCACCTCGGTCACGGTCTGGCCGTCCAGGCGATCCGCGCGGCCTCGTCCGACGCGCGCGTGGGCATCGTCAACAATCTCAGCCCGATCGAGCCGGCGAACGACCGCGCGGAGGACCACGCCGCCGCGGTCCGGGCGGACGGCCACACCAACCGCTGGTGGCTCGACCCGATCCACGGCCGCGGCTATCCCCAGGACATGCTCGAGCTGTACGGCGTGGAACTGCCGGAGCGGGCAGGCGACTTGAAGAGCATCGCGACGCCGCTGGACTGGCTGGGGCTGAATTACTACTTCCGCCAGATCGTCACCGCCGACCCGACGGGCCCCGTGCCGTACGCCAAACAGATCTATCTGCCGGGAGCCCGCCACACGGCCATGGACTGGGAGGTCCACGCGGACGGCCTGGAGCTGCTACTGCTGCGGCTGACCGAGGAGTACGGCGCGCGGCGCATCTACGTCACGGAGAACGGCTCGGCCTATCCGGACGTCGTCCGCGCGGACGGCACCGTCAACGACCCCGAGCGCGTCCAGTACCTGGAGGAACACCTGGCCGCCTGCGGACGGGCCGCGCGCCGGGGAGCGCCGGTCGCGGGCTACTTCGCGTGGTCGCTGCTGGACAACTTCGAGTGGGCGTACGGCTACGACAAGCGGTTCGGTCTTGTTCATGTCGACTACGCGACGCAGCGCCGCACGATCAAAGGCAGCGGGCACAGGTACGCGGAGATCATCCGCGGCGCGTCGCGCAGGGCACGCAGGGCGGCGTGATCGGGTGCCTGTGCGTTCTCGAGCTCTCCCGAGCCGTGGCGCTGACCTGGCTGTTCAGCGGCCCGAGCAGCGATCCCCCTGCATCTGCAGGCCCATTGCAGGGGGTCATCGCGGCGCTCACATCGTCAGGGACTGCTGGTGTCGGCGGCGCCGAGGTGGGCGGTTTTCGTGCGCCTCTGCCCGGCGCTGCGCCCGATCCCTCGGCTCTCGACGACATACGCGAGCGCGTTGAGGGCCAATATGGCCGCGGCGAGTGCGGGCTGAGGGGCGAAGGTCCTCGGCGGGTCGACGAGCGCCGTGCCGGGGTAGAAGATCGCTGACAGCTGGGTGATCCAGTACAACGATGCGGCGCCGGTGGCGAGTTGAAGCCGGGAGTGCGACCAGGCGCCGCGGCGCATCCACAGGACGTACAGACCCACCAGACCGAGCGCAGCGCCGACGCTCATGGTCTGGGCGTTGTGGAACTTCGCGTGCGACGTCCAGTCGGGGTTGTAGATGTGCGTTTCATTCCAGTCCGCCACGTACGCGAGGCACATCGTGGCGAGCGAGGTCAGGGTCAGCAGGGCTCGCCCTGTACTTGTCTTGGGCATGGGATTCCTCCGCGGGGATGCGGCAGGCCGGCCAGTAGGCTGCCTGCCGGGCAGGTGCCACTTCACGTGGTGTGCGCCGATGAGCGCCGGCCGCGCTGCTGTTGTCAGGCGGCCCGGGCGGTCAACGCGCGGCCGCGGGCGTAGATGAGTGCCTGTTCGGCGACGCGACGGCCGAGGTGGGTGGCGGTGCTCAGGTCGGCGCCGTGGACGGCTTCGATGCCCTGGTCGATGTGGGTCGCCGCTCCCGCGCCGAGGTAGAAGCCCAGGCGGTTGTTCTCGTGCTCGGTGGAGGTGCTGGTGTTCCAGCCCGAGGGCAGGTCCAGGTTGACCCAGTGCATGCCATGCTGTGCGGCCAGGATGGTGAAGTACTGGAGGGTGTGAAGCTTGTCGCCGCTCTTGGAGCCGGAGTTGGTGAAGCCCGCGGCGAGCTTGTCCTGCCAGGCGCGGCGGATCCACCGCTTGCTGGTGGCCTCGGCGAAGACATGGAAGGCGCCGGAGGCGGTGCCCATGTAGGTGGGGGAGCCGAAGATGATGGCGTCGGCTTCGTCCAGGAGCGCCCACTGCGCGTCCGTGAGCGCGGTGATGTCGAGCAGGTGGACCTCGCTCCCCTCAACGGAGGCGGCGCCGGTCCGGACGGCGGTGGCGAGCTGGGCGGTGTGGCCGTAGCCGGAGTGGTAGGCAATGGCGATCGAGACAGCGGACACGGTCAATTCTCCTTGATGAACGAACTCGGGGGTTGGGGTGGCGGCGCCTTCAGCGCGCCGCCGGGCAGGCAGGGGCCACGGTCAGGCCGCAGCGGTCGTGACGGTCGGAGCGCGGCCGGTCGCGTACTGGTAGGAGGCGGCGATGGCCTTCTTGGCCACCTCGAGCTCGGCCTGGTCGCGGGGGGCGTAGAACATGACGACGTTGACGCCGCG